>NZ_BAAGTD010000021.1:0-137070 GCF_054782095.1 Streptomyces capparidis
GCGCCCGGTCCCGGGAGCGGCCCGCCGCCGCGGGCGCCGGCCGAGGGCACGCGCGCCCGGCCGGTGTTGCCGAACCCGCCCGCACCACCCGGCCCCGCCCGGCCGCCGTGAGCCGCCCCGGCCTGCGGCGAGACGGTGTTGCGGGCCCGCACCGCAACGGTGCCGGGCCCGCCGCGGTGTTGCTGACCCGGCCGTTCCCTGGGCGCAACACCGGTGCCCGCGGCCATGCTGGGTCCACCCTGCGGACGCCCGTCCGCAGGGTGGATGCCGGGCCGGTGTCGCGGCCGGCGGAGCGAAGAGGACCCGGTGGACCGCTCGTTGTTGTCGTTGAGGTCGACGCTCGTACTGTTACTCGGCTCGCTGACGGGCATCGGGGCGGGGGTGCTCACCGCGCTCGCGGACGGCGGGGCGCCGCGCGGCGTGCTGTACGGCTGCGCCGCCGCGGGCCTTGCGGTGCCCTTCTTCGACCGGCTGATCGCCGCGGACACCCCGGCCCCCGGCGGGCCCGGCGCCCCCGCGCCGCCCGAGCGGGGCCGCGGAGGCGGGCGTGGGTGAGCTGCGTCCCCTGGCGGACGACCTGAGCGAGGAGTCCCGGGCGCTGGCCACGGCGCTGCGGGAGCTGTTCGCGGGCCTGGAGGTGTCGGTGCGCCGCTACGCCGTACGCCGCAACCGGGACGCCGGGGCCCTGTCGCGCTACCTCAGCGGCGCCCGGATCCCGCCGTGGGACGTGGTGGTGGACCTGCTCACCGATCTCGCGGAGCACCGCGGCACCGCGGCCACGCCCGAGGCCATCGAACTGGTCAGGAAGCTGCACCAGGCCGCCTCCGAGACCAGCGCTCCCCCCGGGCAGGCGGTGGAGCTGCTGGAGCGGCAGCTCGCCGACGCCGACCGCGACTCCCGCCGCTCCACCGCGCACGGGGACGTGCTGGGGGAGGCGCTGCTCAGCCGCAGGACCCGCATCGCCGACCTGGAGGTGCGGCTGAGCCACCTGGAGGCCGAGTGGAGCGCCGAGCGCGCCCGCGCCGACGCCCTGGAGGCGCAGTCACCCGACCTGGCCGAGCTGGTCCGGGAGCGCGACATGCTCCAGCAGCAGGTGGACCGCCTGTCCGCGCAGTTGCGGGAGGTGCGCCGCCGGCACGACCGGGCCGAGGAGCGCTGCGAGCTGCTGGAGCGCCAGCTCGCCACCATCAGCCCCGCCCCGGAGCCGCCCGGCGACCACGGCGCCGGCGCCCTCCCCGGGCCGGCGCGGCGCTGCCTGCCGAAGGTGCTCATCGTGGACGACCAGCCGGCCAACCTCCTCGCCATGACCGCGGCGCTGTCCAGCCTGGACCAGCAGCTCGTGGCCGTCCCCAGCGGCCGGGAGGCGCTGAAGGCGCTGCTCGACCACGACGACTTCGCCGTGATCATCCTGGATGTGCAGATGCCCGAGATGGACGGCTACGAGACCGCGGCCCACATCAAGCGGCGCAGCAGGACCCGGGACATCCCGATCATCTTCCTCACCGCCATGGGCGCCGACGCCGGGCACTCCGCGCGCGGTTACGCGGCCGGTGCCGTGGACTACATCGCCAAGCCCTGCGACCCGTGGGCGCTGCGCGCGAAGGTCGCCGTCTTCACCGAGATCCACCTGGAGCGCCGCCTGCGCGGACGCTGACCGCCGCCGCCCCGTCCGCGGGCCCCGCCGCCCGCGGGAACGGCGCGCCCCGGCCGCCCGGGGACGCGGCGGTCAGCCGAAGCGGTCGTGGTCCGCCAGCACCGCGTCCACGACCCGGCGGTGCTCGGCGGCCGACTCCGGCCTGGTGTCGATGTCCTGCGACAGCACCAGCAGGGCCTTCCACAGCGCCCAGCCGCGCGCCCGCGCCCACATGGCCGCGTCCTGGCCCACGGCGGCGCGGAACGCCTCCCGGCTCTCGCCCGAGAACATCGTCCACGCGATCACCAGGTCGCAGGCCGGATCCCCCACCCCCGAGGTCCCGAAGTCGATGACCGCGGCCAGCTTCCCGTCCCTGACCAGCAGGTTCCCCGCGGCGATGTCCCCGTGGAACCACACCGGCGCCCCCCGCCACGTGGCGGCGAGCGCGGCCTGCCACACGGCCGAGGCCCGCGCGGTGTCCACCCGGCCGTCCAGCGCGGCCAGGCAGCGGCGGGTCTCCTCGTCGTAGTGCGCCGGGGGCCCGCCCCGGTGGAAGCTGTGCGCCCCGGCCGCGGGCCCGCCCGTGGCGTCCACGTGCTGAAGGGCCAGGACGAACTCCGCGACCGCCTCGGCGAAGGACGGCAGGTCGTCGATGCGGGCGGCCGACGCCGTCTCGCCGTCCAGCCAGCGGCGCACCGACCAGTGGTGCGGGTAGCCCTCGCCCGGCGCCCCCAAGGCCAGCACCTCGGGCACCGGCACCGGCAGCGAGGGCGCCAGCACGGGCAGCCACCGGTGCTCCTTGCCGACCGCGGGCGCGTAGCTGGCGGCGGTGGGCAGCCGCACCGTCATGTCGTCGCCGAGCCGGTAGGTGCGGTTGTCCCACCCGTCGACCTCCACCGGCCGCACGGGCAGGTCCCGCCACGGCGGGAACTGCGCCGCGATCAGCCGCCTCACCAGCCGGGCGTCGATCCCGGCCCGTCCGTCCGCGTATCGGTCCTCGGCCATCCCGGGATCATGACGGGCCGCCCACGGACGGCGCAATCGGATAAAACCGCCCCCGCCGAACCCGCCCCCGCCGAACCCGCCCCCGCCGAGCCGGCGCCCGCGGCTGGGCCCCGCCGCCGCGGCTCACCCCGGGCGCTCCGTGGCCTCCAGCAGCAGCAGGGCGATGTCGTCCACGTGCCGCCGGGTCGGCCGGGCCGTGGCCACCATGCTGTCGATCAGCCGGTCCAGGGGCAGGTCGCCCGCGTCCGCCAGGTGCCGGGCCAGGGCCTCGGTGGTCCGGGCGAGGTCGGTGCCGGGAACCTCCACCAGGCCGTCGGTGTACAGGGCGAGCAGGGCGCCCACGGGCAGTCGCAGGCTGGTCACCGGGTAGGGGGCCTGCACCCCGACGCCCAGCAGGGGGCCGGGTTCCACGTCGAGCACCCGGGCCCGGGGCGGGACCCCGGGCAGTCGCAGCAGCGGCGGCGGGTGCCCGGCGCTGGCCAGGGCGACGCGGCGGTCGGCGAGGTCGAGGTGCACGTACAGGCAGGAGACGAACAGGTCGGTCTCCAGGTCGGCCAGGACCCGGTTGGTGCGGGCCAGCACCTCGCCCGGCGCGGCACCCGCGGTGGCGTGGGCGTGCACGGCGGTGCGGACCTGCCCCATGAGCGCCGCCGCGCTGACGTTGTGCCCCTGCACGTCGCCGATGACCGCCGCCGCGGCGGTGTCGCCCAGGCGGATCAGGTCGTAGAAGTCGCCGCCGATGTCCATGCCGTGGGTCGCGGGCAGGTAGCGGGCGGCGACGTTCAGCCCGGGCAGCACCGGGAGGGTGCGGGGCAGCAGCGACTGCTGGAGGCCGTGGGCGAGGTCCTGCTTGGCGTCGTAGAGGCGGGCCCGGTCCAGCGCCTGGGCGATCAGGCCGGCCAGCGAGGTGAGGACGGCGCGCTCGCCCGCGGTGAAGGTGTGCGGCCGGTCGTAGGACAGGACGCAGCAGCCCACGGGCCGCTGCGAGATGATCAGCGGCAGGAACGCCCACGCCTGCTTCCCGCTGAGCGCGCTGGCCTGTGGGTGGGTGCGGGCCAGCTCCTCGGGGGTGGCGTAGAAGGCGGGGCTGCCGCTGCTCAGGACCTGGCCCGCGGGGGTCAGTTCGGTGTCGAGCGGCAGCCCGTCCAAGCGCTCGATGGCCCGCGGGCTGTAGCCGCGATACCCGGTGATCCGCAGCCGCCCCCCCTCCGCCGCGGACAGCACCATCCCCTGGGCGCCGAAGGCGGGCAGCACCTGGTCGGCGACCAGGTCGATGACGTCCCGCACGCCGACGCTCTCGGTCAGCGCCGCCGCCAGGTGCATGAGCTGGTGGACCCGGCCCGCCACCGCCCCGCCCCCGCTGCCGGGCGCGGCCGAGCCGAGCGGCGGTGCCGTGTCCCGGGGCCGCGCGCCGCTCCGGCCCGGGGCGATCAGGGCGCTGATGCCGCTGTCGTCCGGATAGAGCCGGAACTCCAGCCACCGGTCGGGCGGGCGCAGCACGGCGTACGCGACGGGTTCGCGGCTGAGTATCGCGGTGCGGTAGTGGTCCTCGTACACCGGGTCGTCCAGCCAGGGCAGGGACTGCCACGGCAGGGTGCCCATGAGCTGGTCGGCGCCGCGCCCCAGCAGGGTGGCGGCGGCGGTGTTGAGGAAGGTGACGCGTCCCTCCAGGTCCAGGGAGACCGCCCCCACCGGCAGGCGCTCGACCAGGTCGGCCGCGGCGAGCCCCGGCTGCGGCGGGCCGGCGCCGGGCCGGTGCGCCGTGACGACGCGCGGCTGGTCCGGGACGTCCGGCGGGCGGGGGGACTCGTCCAGCAGGCGGGCGATGCGCCGGGCGCTGGAGACGATGTGGCCGCGCTCGCGCGGGGTCAGCTCCGGCGGACGCGTCGCGGGCCACAGCAGCAGCAGCGCGCCCCAGCGGTGCCGGACACCGGTGAGCGGGGCCACCGCCAGCGCGAACCGGTAGGGCAGGCCCGCCGCGGCGCGCGGGTAGTCGCGCGCCATCTCCTCCTGCCGGCCCACCCACACCAGCCGGTCCTCGCACACCGCGCCGGAGATCGGCCCGCCCGCGACCAGCGGAACCCGCCACCACGGGGCCGCGCTCACCGTCGGCACGCCGCACAGCACCACCAGTTTCAGCACGGGCTCGTCCGCCGCCAGCAGGTACAGGCCCCCGGCCGAGGCCCCGGTGCCGCGGACGGTGGCGGCCAGCGCCTCGTCCAGCGCCCGCGGCGAATCGCCCATATCGGAACCATACGCCCGCCCGGGCGGGGCCGCCGCCTACTCCCCGTCCGCCCCCGGCTGCCGCCCGGCCCGCCGCCGCAGCCACAGCGGCAGCGCGTACCAGCACAGCCCGAACCACAGCATGACCCCGCCGACCAGCAGCTCGGCGAGCAGCCCCGGGATCACCACATGCAGGATCAGCAGCAGCGTGCACCCGATGGTCAGGGCGAGGAACACCATGCCGCAGACCATCAGCCGCCCCGCGACCTCCACCACGTCGTCCTTCATCCGCTGCCCGGACAGGAACCGGTGGATGGACACGGGCGCGATCAGCGCTCCCGTGGCCGTCGCGCCCAGCACCACGGTGACGACGTACACCGTACGGTCGAACGTGCCCAGCTCCCGGAACGCCGGGGTGAACGCCACGCTCAGCAGGAACCCGAAGAGGATCTGCACCCCCGTCTGCGCGACCCGCGTCTCCTGGAGGATCTCGTTCCACCGCCGGTTGACCCGCTCCCGCGGCGTCTCCTCCCGCTCACCCGCCGCCGCGCACACACCCCCCGGAGCTCTGCCCCCGGCCGACTCCTCCACCATCGTCATGGCACCCACCACCTCCGCCCCCACCGGCTGCCCCGACCGGAGACATCCATGCGAACTGGCGTTCAAGCGGGACGACGCCTCCGCGGAACGCCGGGCCGGCGGCCGTCACTTGACGCCTGCCCGGCCCGGATCAGATCTTGATGACGGTGACGCGCCCACCGCACAGCGCCGCCAAGTCCTCCGGGTCCGAGGTCAGGATCGTGGTCGGCCCCGGTGCGGCGAGGGCGGTGGCGCCGAGCATCGCGTCGATGGCGTACTCGTGGCCGTGCAGCCCGGCGTCGGCGAGGAGGCCGGCGGCCTGGCGGGCGATCGCCTCGGTGACCGGTTCCACGACGATGCGGGACAACGTCCACTCGAAGGCCGGGCGATTGATACGGGGATGGACCACCTCGACGAGAGTGGCGGCTGACGTGATCACGCGCAGGTCATCGGCGTGGGCCAGGGCGAGCCAGGCGGTGACCGCGCGGTCCCGCAGTACGGCCTTGGCCAACCCCCCGCTGTCGAGGACCAGGGTGCCGCCGGGGGCGGCGGGGGAACGGGTCACGCGGCGTCGGTCCCGCCGCCCGTCTGCTCCCGGCGGGCCCGGAGGAGCTGCTCGCGCAGGGCCTGCACCTCTTCGTCGGTGACGGCCCCGTGGTCCGCCTCGGCGACCTGGATGAGTTCGTTGAGGTTGTCGCGCTCGATCTGGCGGGCGACCGCGGCGGTGACGTAGGCGGACAGTCCGGAAGGACCACCGCGGGTCCGGGCAGCTTCGGCGATGTCTCGCGGCATGGTGATCGAGTACTTGGCGGTGGGCTCGCTCATACTACCTATGCTACCTCTCATACCACCGAGGTCGCCCGTGCGGGTGCGCGCGTGGCCCCGCCGCGACGCGGACCCCCTCGCCGCCGGAACAGGGCGGCCCATCCCCGCGGCAACACGAAGGGTCCCGCCGGACGCCGCCCCGGCGGAACCCTCCTCACCTTCCCGGCCTTCCCGGATCAGGCGGTGTGCAGCCTCAGCCCGTACCGGTTGAGGATCTCGTTGACCGGCTGGTACCACGTCTCCCCGCCGCTCGAGCAGTTGCCCCAGCCGCCGGAGGTGACGCCCTGCGCCTGGTCGCCGCTGATGAACGAGCCGCCGGAGTCGCCGGGCTCGGCGCAGACGCTGGTCTTCGTCATCTGGTGCACCGCGCCCTGGCTGTAGTTGACGGTCTCGTTCTTGGCCAGCACCCTGCCGCAGTGCCAGCGGGTGGTGGAGCCGGAGCGGCAGATGGAGGCGCCGATCGGGGCCTCGGCCGAGCCGCGCACGAGCTGGTCGGGAACCGTGCCCCAGCCGAGGACGACCGGCACCGTCCACCAGCCGCTGCCCACGCTGACCCAGGCGTAGTCGTTGTCCGGGAACGACGAGCCCTGGAACGTCCCGATGTGGGTGCGGTCCCAGCCGCTGACGGCCGCGCCGGCCCGGCCGCAGTGCCCGGCGGTGACGAACCCGCCGTGCACCGAGAAGCCGATGGAGCAGCGGACGTTGCCGGTGTAGTACGGGTCGCCGCCGACCGTGCCCGCCGCGAAGGTCCGCGGTGCGGACCCCACCGTCCGCACGGTGACCGGACCCGCCTCGCGGGCCTGGTCCACGAACCGCTGGACATCGTTGTCAGCGCGCGCGTCGCCGACCACGTTCACCACCACCGTGCTCGCGGCCGGATCGACGTGCCAACTGCTGACGCCGGCGGGCGCCTCCAGGCGGTCGATGCGCGACTTGGCGGCGTTGAGCTCCTTCTCGCTGTGCTCGACGGTCCGCACCTGCGCCCCGGTGGCGCGGACGGCCTGAACCGTGGCGGGCGCCGCGTCCGAGGTGACGGCCACGGTCAGCCGCCCCCGCTCGGCGTCGAACCACGAGCCGCCGAAGGCGCTCCCCGCGGCCCGGCGCGCCGTGGGCACGAGGTCGGTGGCCCGGCGCTCGTCCGCGAGCCGGTCCTCGGCCTCGGCGCGGGTGAGGCCAAGGTCCCGCTGCATCGCCTCGAGCAGACCGGGCGAGGTCTCCGGGGCGGCGGTGGCGGCGGTGGGGGAGCCGGCGGCGGAGTCGGACGCCGAGGCGGGCAGCGTGCTCGCCGCGGACCAGCCGCCGAGCATGAGGAGGGTGGCCAGGGCGGCGTGCTTGAGTCTGCTGCGTCTCATGGGGGGTTGCCCTTCGTCGTTCCGGCGAGGTCGGGGGTGGAACAACCACTAGTTGAGAGCGCTCTCATCAGATGGGCACGGAGCTTACCTCCGTCACAGAACCATGTCCATGCCAACCGTGCCATCCGTCAGGGCCCTGGCGCCCACCCCCACGGCACCCGCCCGCTTCCCCCTCACACCGACCCACCCACAGCACGCGTTGACATGCCCCCGCCCACCCGCGATGCTGCGACTACGCCCCTCCTCCCCTCCGCGTCCCCGCACGGGAGCGAAGGAGCGTGACGGCCGGAGCCGCCCCACCCCCCTCCGACGCGGCCCCGCCCGGACGCCGTCTCAGCGCCGACGCACCTCGTCGACCCCGGCGTCGAAGCGGAGCCCGACCAGGGAAGGGACCGTGAAGCTTCCTCGCTGTCTTTCCGCCGCCGCCATCACCCTGTCCGGCGTCCTCGCCGCCGTGCTCGCCCTGTCCCTCGGCGGCCCCGCCCAGGCGGGGCAGACCAGCCTCAGGGCCGCGGACCCGAGCGTGCTCCGGGTCGGCGGCACCTACATCGGGGTGCAGTCCACCGGCGGCGGCATCGTCGTGCGGCAGGCGTCCTCGCCCGGCGCCCTGGCCACGGCACCCGCCCGCCCGGTCTGGACCGACACCGGCAACCTCGGTGAGGTCTGGGCCCCCGAGATCGTCCTGGACGGCGGCCGCTACTACATCTACTTCACCGCCGGCCGCGCCGCGGACCACCGCATGTACGTGATCAGCTCAACCAGCCCGGACACCGGATACTCCACCGCGAAGCGAATGGCCCTGCCCGACGACAAGTGGGCCATCGACGGCGTCCCGTTCGTCTTCAACGGGCAGCGCTGGTTCGTCTGGTCCGGCTGGGCGGGCAACGACAACGTCGAGCAGAACCTCTACATCGCCCGGATGAGCAGCCCCACCACGACGACCGGCGCCCGGTACATCATCTCCCAGCCGCGGGAACCCTGGGAGCGGGTGGTCGGCAGCCCGTACATCAACGAGGGCCCCGAGCCCATCAAGGACCCCAACGGCCAACTCCACATCGTCTACTCCGCCAACGGCAGTTGGAGCGACCAGTACTGCCTGGCCGACCTGCGGCTGCGCGCCGGCGGCGACCCGACGTACGTGTGGGACTGGTACAAGTCCAACGGCTGCCTCTTCGGCTCCAACCGCGCCACGATGATGCCCGGCTGGGACCCGACGCTCCACGTCAACGGCCCCGGCCACCACACCTTCGTCCTCCTCAACGGCGACATCAACACCAGCCCACCCGCGGGCCCGACGTTCCCGATGATGTTCCACGCCGTCCCCAAGGGCACCCCGTACGCCTGGGAGAACCGCTACTGGTACACCGGCACCTTCTGCTGGTGGGGCAACACCACGTACAGCCGCGCCAACGTCCCCGGCGCGAACACGAACACCGGGTGGGGGTTGAAGTTCTTCGAGTAGCGGGAGGCGGGCGGCCGTCTCCACGCGTGTCGGGGACGCCGCCCGCCGAGCGCCTCTCCGGCGAAGAGCGAGCAGTCGCATCCGCGGCACCGAGGCGCACGCGGAAGTGGTCAGGGGTCGGTTCCACAGGCACTGTCACCCTCTCTCCTCACCGTCGCGAACGCCCACCGGAGCCAGAGCCCACATGGCGAGTTCAGCGCTGTGGCTCGCACCGTCGCCGGGGGCGTGGCCTCGCAGGTGCGCTCATCGGCTGTCGCCGTCCCCCGTGGCCGGGGGCTCGCACACGTGGTTCCGGGCGTCCTCCGCGAACACTTCCAGGCGGGCTCCCGCCCACCGGATGTGCTCGCGGAGGTGGGCGGCCCACAGGGGGTGGGTGCTGAGCCGGTCCTCGGTGTGGATCAGCAGGAGCACGGGGCGCACCCGCCCATCCCGGCACCATCGCAGCCGGGGGACGGCGGCCAGGGCGTCGTACAGGCGGGGGCGCAGGTGCGGGGTGCGGGCGGGGCGGCCGCAATCCACCCAGACCCCGGCCCG
The DNA here is from genome assembly GCF_054782095.1 of Streptomyces capparidis. Taxonomy (NCBI): domain Bacteria; kingdom Bacillati; phylum Actinomycetota; class Actinomycetes; order Kitasatosporales; family Streptomycetaceae; genus Streptomyces; species Streptomyces capparidis. Next base: position 9,614 of record NZ_BAAGTD010000021.1, read on the forward strand.
GTCCCACCCCTGCGCGTCGGCGTGCCGGTGCAGTTCGTCCAGCCGGGCCACGGTCGGGTCGGTGGCGGTGGTGCAGTGCCGGTCGTACAGCAGGACCACAGGCCGCGGCGGCGGGGCGAGGACCAGCCCGGTCCTGGTCACGGGTGCTCCAACACGGTGCGGGTGGCGGTGCACAGGGCCGTGAACAAGGCGGCCGGGTCGGTGAGGTAGCAGGACGGCCCCAAGGGCACGCGCCAGTGCGGGAGAGGCCGCACCCGGCGGGACACCGGAGGCACCCCGACGAGGCAGACGCGGTCCGGGGTGGCCGTCAGGAAGGTGACGGTCGGCAGGGCGGGCCAAGCCGTGGCCGCGCCGCAGCGGACCAGCCAGTACATCGCTCCGCCGAAGTGATCGGCGATGACCGCCCCGCTGCGGTGCCGCAGACAGGTCAACGCCGCCTCACCCACCGGCACGCTGCCGACCTTCACCGCGTCCCAGTATCGGCCTGCGACCACCATCTCCACCTCGTCCCCCGTCGGCGGCACCCACTGCTCCGCGGGGTGCACGGGGGCGCTCACCGGTCCTCCACCGAAGTGAGGCGACAGCGCCGCTGCGCCAGGTGCCCCTTGCGCGTCAGCGCCGTACCGAGAACATCGCGCCCTCCGGTGAGCCTCGCAGCGAGGTCGGCGTCGTCCATTCGGCCACGGGCAGGATGCCGTCCGCGAACCGGAGGCATCACCTTCCGAGTGGTGGCATTGATCGCCATGTGTCCCCTTCCCTGTCACGGGTAGTGAGGAGACGAAAGCGCAGGGCATACTGCGGGAACCAGTGACGACCCGCTCACCGCATATGCGTATGCGTACCCCGCATATGCATGGCCGGGGATTGATGAAGGCGATGTACCAAGGTCTCGGGGGCGAACATCGGTGAACTGGTCTGTGCAAGGTGTTCGGGAGGCTTCCCGGGTCGGCGACTTCGGCCGCGTCGTGAAGCTGGCCCGCATCGCTGCCCGGGTTTCGCAGAAGCAGCTCGCCGAGGCGTGCGGAGTCAGCCAGTCCGCCATCTCACGGCTGGAGGGCCGCGGCGCCGCCTCCTACAACATGACACTCCTGGCGAGAGCCGCCACCCATCTGCGCATTCCCCCGCGCCTGGTCGGCCTCGCCGACCACACAGCGGCAGACGCCGCCCGCGTAGATGGAACCGAAGTGGAACGGCGAAACTTCCTGGCCGGAGCGGCAGCGGTCGTCACCGCCCCGGTCCTGGCGGCCCCTCCCGGAAACGACGCACACCCAAGCGGCGGCCACACCGCCACCCTCCGACTGGCCACCACCGCGTTCCGCCGCATGGAGGGCTCAACGCCCTCCCGGCACCTGACGGAACCAGTCCTGGCGCACCTCCGGCTCACCCAGACCCTCGCCGCCGAAACAGAGAACAAGAGCCGGGCCCGCCTGGCCGCGGTGGGCAGCGAGATCGCTTCGCTGGCGGGCTGGCTGGCGTGGGACATGGGAGACCACGGCTCGGCCCGCACCTGGTACGGCACCGCCATCAAGGCGGCCCACAGCGCGCGCGACCCGCTGCTGTCCGCCTATCAACTCGGCAGCTTCGCGCAGTTCGAGGCCCATGCGGGCAACGGGGCGCACGCCCTGCGACTGGTCGAGGCGGCGCGGAAGCGGCTGGGAGCACGAAGACCGGCCATAGCGGACGCGTGGTTGTGCACAGCGGAAGCGCTCGCACACGCCTCAGTGGGGGACAGCGAAGGAGCGGACCAAGCGCTGACGACCGCGGCCCACCTGACGGATTCGGTGGCGGACGAGGAGTCACCACCCTGGCCATGGGTGTTCAGCTTCACCCACGCCAAGGTCGCCGCCAGCCGGGTGTCCTGCGGCGCACGGCTCGGCCTGCCGCGCTGGGTGTTCGACGCCCAGGACGGTGCGGGCTCCGTGATGGCGGCAGGCCACGAGAAGCAACGCGCCCTGCTGCTCCTGGACCTCGCCTTCGCCCACTTGACGGCCGGACGACTCGACGGAGCCTTCACCTTGGGCACGCAGGCACTGGAGACGGGTCTGCGTTTCCGCTCCGGCCGGGTGGTGGACCGGGCCCGTGCGCTACGCCGCGCCTGCACCTCACCCACTCCACCGCGGATCGTGCGGGAGTTCGACGAGCGACTGCACGAGGTGTACTTGTGACCGGGCCGGGAGGAGCGGACATGCGCGTGGGCATCACGGGACATCGAGGGCTGGGCGAAGAGACCGAGCACCTGGTCCGCCGCGCCCTGCGGGAGGAAGTGGAGCGTCACCGCCCGAACGATCTCGTGGGTGTCTCGTGCCTGGCGGACGGCCCCGACTCCTGGTTCGCCGAGCTGGTCCTCGCCCACGGAGGGCGACTCGAAGCGGTGGTGCCCGCCCACGAGTACCGGCAGGGTCTCCCGAAGCAGCACCACGCCACGTACGACACCCTGCTGCACCGAGCGGTGGAAGTGCACTCCACAGGACTCGTCACATCGGACTCGCAGGCCCACATGGCCGGAAGCGAGATCCTCGTCGGCCTGGTGGACGAGCTGATCGCCGTCTGGGACGGCCAACCGGCGCGCGGCTATGGCGGCACCGCCGATGTGGTGGCCCATGCCCGGCGGACCGGGGTGCCGGTTCGGGTGATCTGGCCGGAGAGGGCCCGACGCGACTGACGCAGAAGGCCCAAAGACGCCGACCGCACGTGTCGGTGGCAGGCGGAAGCGCAAGCCTGAGCGCCTTCCCGGCTCTCAGCGACGTGACTGGAAGGATGGCCTGGTGACCACCTTCGCCGTGACCGGACATATGGATCTCACCACGGCGACCGCCGCCCTCGTGCGCGACGCATTGCGCACGCTGCTGGCGGAGTGGAACGACAACGACGGGGAGCTGGTCGGGGTCTCGTGCATCGCGCGCGGGGCGGACTCGTTGTTCGCCGAGGCGGTGCTGGAGGCCGGTGGTCGTCTGGTCGTCGTCGTGCCGTCGCGAGACTACCGCCAGGCGAAGGTCAAGCCGGACCACGCCCCGGTGTTCTACCGGCTGGTCGAGGCCGCCGCCGAGGTGCTCGTGATACCGCACGAGACGGCGAACCGGCAGGCGTACGAGGCGGCAAACAGAGAACTCCTCAAGCGCGCCGACAGGCTCGTGGCCGTCTGGGACGGCAGCCCGCCTTCCGGTAATGGCGGCGTTACCGCCGACACCGTCGTCCAAGCCCGCGCCGCCGGGTTGCCGGTGGATGTGGTCTGGCCGGACGGCGCGTAACGTCTCACTTGATCAGCGGAGGGGACGACCCGCGTGGTGGAATCGTTCTCCCTACCCGGCGGGGGCCCCGAACGGAGGGGAAGGGGCCAGCCTGTGGCGCGGCGGACGGACGGGCTGTGCGCGGCCTGTCTGCCAAGATGGCAGTCCGGAGCGATCCAAAGCTTGCGCCATGCCGAGGGCCGATGGAGACAACCCGCTCTGGCTTGCGGCGACGCCTTCAAAAATCATCACGCCGTCATCGCGTGATCAATGACACTGGGCTGCCCCCGCCCGCGTCCTGCTGTGCGCACGCAAACCCACTCGCTGGAGGTTGGAGCTGGCGCGCTACCATCCCCCTAAGCCTACCTCGGGGTGGTGGCAGGCGGTTTGGGGGAGTGGATGGGATTCGTGCAACCAAGGCAGCCAGATTCCACGTCTTCGGTGGGGTCGCCACGGCTGGCGATTCTGCGCCCTGACCATGACTTGCTTCGTCTGCTCGACGCCGACCAGACCAAAGAAAGGTCCTATTCCCAACCCTGTCGTGACTGGCCCGAGGTTAAATCGCACCTCGCGATCCTGGTTGCTCCTGTCGACCAGCCGGGTGACGAAGGTGGCCGGGAGCAATCAGAGCGGATCTGGGGACTGGGCATTGTGCGTCCTGCTCACGAGACCGATCGGGACCGGAAGGTCGTCATCTCCCGTGCACGAAGGATTCGAGGCCTGGTGCCTTTCTCGGGGCTCTGGTGCGCTGGCGGCGAGCGGGATGGTGCACTCGCCAGATCGTTACCGGCAAGCGGCCCTGTCACGGTCGACGCGGACATTGTGTTCGCAAATCTTCAGCGTATCTCCCCCGACGTTGAGAGGGAAGTCCAGAGGCTGTTGCCGTTGCTCGACGAAGGTGAAGGCTGGAGCGACCGGGAGCTCCGATGGCGCGATGAGCGTGATGCTCTGCTGCTATTCGCCAAGGTAGCTGGGTTGGCCCCGAATGACTTTGCTCCGGTGCGCGGCTGGGTCAGGACAGCCGCCCGGGCAAGCTTCCTGAGTGGGCTCACCGGGACTGCGGTTCAGCCGATGCTCGACGACATCCGTGGGCGGGCGGCGGAAAGGTTCAGCGGCGTCGGTGAGACCGTCGTCCAGGCGTTCGTGAGCGGCGGAGGCCGCCAAAGCTATGACGTTGAGGCCACGTCGATAACTGATCGGTGGGTGGTCGACGGCGGTGAGGGCTCTCTCGACGCCTATTACTACCACGTCGGCACCCGGACGCTCGTCATGCTGCGCTACCTGCGTCCTGGCCCGAACGGGCTCTTGTCGTCCGACGCCCGTCACAGCCTGGACGAGTTCCTCGGCCGTGTTCACCGCCTGCCGACACCCGCTCGACGCAGCGCCAACGATTACAGCCTGCTGGACGACCCAATCTTTCTTCGCATTCACGAGCAGGTGCCCTTCACTACTGCTCTGCATCGAACGAGTCCCGGCGCGATCTACCCCTATGGCCAGATTGCGGCAGCGGTCTCGGCCGCGGCGGAGGCCGGTTTCTCAGGTCCTCCCGTCGATGCCCTCACCCGCCACCTGGTACCGACCGACTTCGCCCGGCTGGTGCGCGACGGTTGGTTCGGTGCGCGCGAGGTGCCCTTCGATGTGGCCTTGGACTGGGTGGACGCCACTGTTGAAACGGTCGGTGTCGCCTTGATGGTCGTCGACTTCAGCAGCCGGCCGCGTGGCAACGGCTCAGGGATCGGGATGCGGGCCCAGGGCATCGCATGACACCACCAGTGGGAGGGCAACCATTCATGGCCACCTCGGGGGCGGACACACCTCGCCAGGTAACGCAGGTCCGCGAGCAACTGCACGAGACATTCGACGGGGTGATAGACGACAGTGACATCGCCCACTTCCGAGGGGGAAACTACGAGCAGCGCTTCCTCTCCCGCGCCCTCGCGGCCCTCGCGGTACGACGCGTAGCCAAATGCAGCGTGGCCGAGGCGGCCCGGTTCGTTACGGATGGCATCGCGGACCAAGGATTGGACGCCATTGCCCCCCTGCCGGAGAGCGGGCACGCTCTGCTGGTCCAGGCGAAGTGGAGCGACAAGGGCACGGCGACCTTCGACGTGGACGCTGCCAAGGCCATGGTGGACGGCCTGAACCGGATCGAGAACGAGCTGTACGACCAGTTCAATCAGCGTGCCGGTGCCCTCGCCCTACAGGCCAGACCATTCATCGTCAACGGGCGAGCCACCCTGGTCATCGCACTGATGGGCACCACGGAGCCATCGCCGCCCGCACGTGAGGTTCTCAACAACGCTCTCGACGAGTTCAACAAGCACGGCGCCCGCTTGAGCGTAGAGGTGCTGTACGCCGCAGACTTCCATGACCAGATCCATGCTGACCTTCGGCCGGAGCCCATCTGTCTGGACGTGCGCCTTGACGAGTGGTATCAACAGAAGGGACCACTTGAGGCCTTTCAGGGCACGATCTCCGCTGAAAGTGTCGCCGAATGGTACGAGACGTACGGCACCAGCCTGTTCGAGCAGAATCTCCGGGCCCCGCTCGGGACCACCGTCACCAACGCGGAGATCGGCCAGACCCTTACGTCCGACCCCACAAAATTCTGGCACCTGAACAACGGCATCACCATGATCTGTGACTCGCTCACGGCGAAGCACGACAGTGCCAAGGCACCGCAGAGCAGGCCGACCACTCTGACCGTGACGGGGGCGAGCATCGTCAACGGCGCTCAGACGGTACGGGCTATCGCCAGGGCCATGCACGATGACGGTGAGGCTGCGGCCCACGCTACTCTGAGCATCAAGGTCATCAATACGCATGGGGACCGGAAATTCGGCGTACAGGTCTCGCAGGCGGCGAACCGGCAGAACGCCATCGAGCAGCGCGATCACATCGCGCTCGAGCCCGTGCACCAAGCGATCAAAGCCAACTTGCGCGCCGAACTGCGCAAGCAGTACGTGATCAAGCGGGGCGAGCCGGTCGCTGCCCCAGAGACCGGTTGTTCACTGGACGAACTCGCCCTCGCCCTTGCTTGCCTGTACCCGGATGCCGAACAGGCCGCCCGAGCCGCGAGTTCCACGGAGAACCTCTGGGAGCAGGGTCCCAAGGGCAGCCACACTGTGCTGTTCCACCGTGAACCCTCTCCGCAGAAGGTGTGGCGCTCCGTCCTCACACTGCGCGCAGCACGGAGCGCCGTCTACGAACTGGGCAGTGGGCAGAACAGCCGCGAGGCGGCGACCGCGGAGCATGGTGGCTTTCTCGTCACCCACCTGCTCTTCCAGCATCTCGGGGCCACGAGCATCGATGACCCCGACTTCGACTGGGACAGCGAGGTCCTGGAAAAGATTCCCACCCTCGTACCGGACTTGGTGCGCCGACTGACGCACCTGATCGTCACTCGGTACGGACCCCGCCCTCAGATCAGGACCGCCTTCCAGACCGCGGATACATGCCGAGAGCTGGCGAAACACGTTCTTGGCGACCTGGCCGACGGCGTCGCCGTTCCCGCACCCCCCGCAAAGGAGCGCAAGCCACGCCGCAGGAACACGGTGCCGCTCCTGGTCGACCGCCGTGTCATCAAGGACGGATCCCCCCTTCGGTACGTGCCCCTGAACGCTCCCGAGCGTGACGCGATGGAAGAGTGGCTCGTCGAAGACGAAAGGCGACGCCAGGCGACCTGGGTCAATCACCGGACCAAGCCGATCCTGTGGGCGCACGACGAGCAGCAGTACTCGCCGTCCGGGCTGGTGTCGAAGATGTGGGCGGATGCCGAATGGGACGAGCGGCCGGTGTCCAACCAGGGGACAGCTCGCTGGTTCCTCGCGGATGGCCACAGCCTGTGGGATCTGGCGCAGCGCATCCACAGCGAAGAGGACGAAGAGGGCGAAGCCTGACGGTATCGGTGGGACGTCAGTAGGGGCCTGAACCCTCCGGGCGGTGCAGCCGGGCGAGGAGGTCGGCGATCTCGCGGGTCTCCTCATGGTCCTCGCCGAGGATTACGCACATGTCCTCGTGGAGGGCGTCGAGGACGCCCTCGGCTTCGCTGCGGCGGCCTTCGGAGAAGAGGAGGACGCCGATGCTGTGGCGTAGCTCGAGAGCGGTCTCGGAGGCGTCTCCATCCGCGTCGGACACGACCTCCAGGACTTCCTGGAACTCTCGCAGGGCGATGGTGGCCTGGCCGAGGTTGGCCCGGCAGTGGGCGGCGTGCCGGCGGCACTCCAATGCGCTGTCGCTGGACGGTCCCGCCGTACGGGCGTAGATGGCGGCCAGCGCGTCGAACTCCGCTAAGGCGCGCCGGAAGTCCTCGCCGGCCATGAGGACCGCCGCGCGCTGCCGCCGCAGGCCGAGCACCCGGGGGTTGTGCGCGCCGAGGGCAGTGGCTGCCGTGGTGATCACAGCCTTGAGGACGTCCGCGGCCTGGGTGAACCGCCCGCTCTCGGCGAGGTCCGCGGACCGGGCGTAGGCGTCCCGGACCGCGTCCCGAAGCGCGGTGTCGACGCGCGCCGGGACCGGCACCGGAGCCACCAGCTCGGCGGAAGGCGTAGGCACCGTGGTCCGCCGCAGGGGTGCGTTCGGCTGCCGGTAGACCAGCGTCGGGTCAGGCATCTCCGAAGGGGAGCCGCCGTCGATGAAGACCACGGGGTCAGCCGCTGAACCCGGCTGCGGCAGGTGCGGCGACAGGCGTTCGTACACCGCGTAAGCTTCGGCCGGACGCTGCTCGGGCGCCTTGGCCAGCAGGTCCAGGGTCAGCGCCTCCAAGCCTTCCGGCACCTCGGGCCGCAGGGCGCGCAACGGCGTCGGCGGCATTTCCATGTGCTGGTGCAGGAGCTGGTACTCGTTGTCGCCGCTGAAGACCGGCTCACCGGCGAGGAGTTCGTGCAGCACGCAGCCAAGTGCGTACAGGTCGCTGAGCGGCGTGATCTGCGTGCCGTCGATCTGCTCGGGCGGCATGTAGCGGCTGGTACCGATTCGGTTGCCGGTGGCCGTGAGTCGGGTGACGTCCGTGCGCAGCAGCTTCGCGATGCCGAAGTCCAGCACCTTCACCGTGCCGTCCGCGGCGATGAGGATGTTGTCCGGCTTGAGGTCGCGGTGCACGACCGGGATCGCGTGGGCGTACGACAGGACCGTGCAGATCTGTGCGGCGATTGACGCGGCCCAGCTCACCGGGAGCCGCACCGCCGCTCCGCCCCCCATGCCCGTGAGCACCCTGCGCAGAGAGATCCCGCGCACATACTCCATCACCAGGTAGAGCCGGTCGTACGACGCCTCGTCCAACACCGCGTCGAACACCTGCGGCACGCCGTGGTGGCCGATACGTGCGGTGACACGCGCCTCGCGCTCGAAGCGGCGGGTGAATTCCTTCACCTGCGCGGGCGATGCGACGACATCGGGCCGGATGAGCTTGACCGCGATCTCCCGGTCCAGGACGGCGTCGTAGCCGCGCCAGACCGTGCCCATGCCGCCGGACTCGATCTCCTCGATCAGCTCATAGCGGCCCTGCTCGCCGATTCTCCGTGCCTGCGCCACGCGCTGCGCCCCCGCCGTGCTGCTGCCTCATCAGTCGATTGCTGTACACGGTACCGACTGGCGGAGGCGTGCGCGGCGGGTCCTAAGCAGGTGGTCGGCCTTGCCCGCCTTGATGTCGGTGATGAGGGTGCGCAGGGCTTCGAGGGAGTCGGCGATGTAGTGGTCCTCATCGTGCTCACGCACAAGCCTTGGGCGTGTCACTCCAACTCGGCAATGTCCACGAATGTCACGGTATTCCTCCTACCACCCGCTCGTGTGGTCGCCGCACATAGCGACCAGCGCATCCACCAGGGCTTGGTCCGTGCACTCATACCGGAAGGCAATGCGCCGGACGTGCTCGGGGCTGACACCGTGGACAGTCCCGCCCCTTCCCGCAGTTTGCGAAGCTCGGCGCCCGACCGCTGCTGGCGTCCGGTCGGATTGCTCACGGGCGGCATGCGTTCCCTCTCGTCGTGTGCGGCCCAGTCCGCCGTGGCGCGAAGTTCGTTCCAACGGGCGCTCAGGACTGGGTAGCACATGTGCCCCCAGCGGATCTACTCTGCGTATTGCGCACACTACACATAGCGAAGCCGGAAGGGTGGCGCGCGAGCGTGCCCGGCGCCCTGGGACGGGTGTGCTCGCGACCAGGGCGGTAGGCCGCCGGCGATCCCCGATCCCTCATAAAGCCGTGGAGTTCGCCATGCGCGACATCCTCCTCGTACCCGTCCACTGGCGCTTCCCTGCCCACCTCACCTCTGCGACGACCTCGGCCTGTTGACCTCCGAGCTGGTCACCAACGCGATCCGCCACGGCGCTTGCCGGGAGGACGAGGAACTGATCGAACTCGTCCTGTGGCCCGCCGACGGACACTACTGGCCCGCCGTTTCCGACCTGAGTACCGACAAACCGGCACTGGCTCACCCGGAGACGGACTCCGAGAGCGGTCGGGGGCTCATCCTCGTTGACAGCCTTGTCACCGCCTGGGCCGTTCGAACCCGCCCACGCGAGGAACGTCCGTGATCGCGGGCCTCTCGTTCCACCACGGAGGCTGACCTGGCGTAGCGGTCGGTAGGGAGGGGACGGAAGGCCAGGCAGGTCAGGTCGTCTCGTCGTCGATGTTCTCCTCCCGGCGGATCATCCGCCAAGCCGCCCGGCGCGCACTCTGGTTGAGCGACTGCTTGAAGCTGTCGTCGTGGCTGAAGTACTGCCGTCCCATGTCCGCGATGGTGTCGATGTGCTCGGCCATCTTGTCCTCGAAAACCTCGTCGAAGACGAGCCCGAAGTTCTCCTCGTCGTTGACCGCGGCCGCGCGGACCTTCGGGTCAGCCTTCGCCTCCGAGAACGGCGTGATCACGTCCTGCTCGGTGAAGTCGGTGCCGAACTTGTCGTTGAACCTCTCGATCAGCTCCGACAGCAGCGACTTCTCCTGCTCCTTGGCGCCGCCCGAGCCCTCACCGAAGCCGCGCAGCTCCGCCGGCCCCTCTGAGGTCAGCGCGAGGTCGTGCTCGCCGGTCTTCTGGATGCGCAAGTGACTGAGGTCGACGTCCCCTATGTCCACGCCGCCGTCCCCGCGTCGCGGAAGACGGTTGAGCAGGTGGCGGCCGTAGAGATAGAGGCATTCGAGGTCGGCGTCGTGGTAGGGCACGATCTGCGAGAGGAAGCCGTACTTCCGCACGTAGTCGTTGAGGTCCGCGCGGAACTGCTCAGCGGCTGCGCGTGCATCCTGGTCCGGGTCGCCCGCCTCGTCCTTGCGGTCCAGCAGCTCGGTGAACCGTTCGACGGCGGGGCCGAGATGCCGGTACAGCTCGGCGTGCAGCTTCTCCCAGCGGGCCACCGAGCCCGCCGCCTTCTCCTCGGCTGCCAGATAGGCATCGGCGAATTCCCGCATCTCGTCCTCGACGAGGATGTCGGGCTGCATGACCCGGCTCTGTGCCGTGTAGAGGAGGTTGGGGTCGGAGGGGAGGGTGTTCGCCTCCTCGAAGTACGGGCGAAAGGACTCCTTGATGTCCTCGGCGTCGTTGACGAAGTCCAGTACGGCCAGGTCCGCCTGTGACTTGCGGTCGGCGGTGCGGTTCAGGCGGGAGAGGGTCTGTACGGCGTTGATGCCCGCGAGCTTCTTGTTCACGTACATCGTGGTGAGGAGAGGCTGGTCGAAGCCGGTCTGGTACTTTTCGGCGACGACCAGGATCCGGTACTCGCGCTGCGTCGCCTTCCCACCGGTGCGCACCGCCTTGTCGTCCTTGCGCGTGTATGCGAACGCCTTCGGCAGAGCGGACTCGGGCAGGCCACCGTTCTCCTTCGGCTCGGTCGTCTCCTCGCCGTCGTACGTGAGGCTGCCGGAGAACGCGACCAGGACGCCGGGGTCGGCGTATGCCTGGTCGTCGACGTACTTCCTGATCGCGCGGGTCATCTGCACGGCGCTGTGTCGGGAGGCCGTCACCACCATGGCCTTGGCACGCCCGCCGAGCCGGCCGGCGGTGTGCGTGCGGAAATGCTCGACGATCACCTGCGCCTGCTGTGCCACGGTGGAGTCGTGCGTGAGGGCGTACCGGGCGAGCAGCGCATTGGCCTTGGACGGGTCCACCTCGCGCTCGTCCGGGTTCTTGTTCACCAGCTTCCAATACGTGTTGTACGTGACGTAGTTGCGCAGGGGGTCGAGGATGAAGCCTTCCTCGATGGCCTGGCGCATCGAGTACGTGTGGAAGGGGACGTACGTCGGCTTGCCGTTGACGCTTTCCAGGGTGCCGAAGAGCTCGAGCGTCTTGGCCTTGGGCGTGGCGGTGAACGCGAAGTAGGACAGGTTCGCGGCCTTGCTGCGCTGGGCGGCCTTACGGATGAGCTTGGCATCGGTGGTGGTGGCCGCCGGCGCCTCGGTCGCTCCGGCCTCGTCCGAGTCGGAGTCCAGGCCCAAGTCACGCAGTGCCGCGCGGACGGCGGTCGCCGCGTCGCCGGACTGCGAGGAGTGGGCCTCGTCCACGATGATCGCGAAGTTGTGGCCCTGAATCTCGGTGGGGTTGCGGCGCAGGTAGTCGATGAGGGCCGGGAAGGTGTGCAGCGTGACCGTGATGATTTTCCCGGTCTCCCGGGACAGCGCCTTGGCGAGCTGGTCGGATTTCGCGCCGTGCTTCTCGTCGATCTTCACGACCAGACCAGCGGTCTTCTCGAAACTGCCGACGGTCTCGCGGAGCTGGGCGTCAAGATTGCGGCGGTCGGTGATGATCACGACCTTGTCGAATACGGGCGCGCCCGGCTTGAGCCCGGCGGCCAGTGCCTCGGGGGCGATCTCGGCGGGGTCGGTGGGGGTGTGCAGCGACGAGAGGCGGTGCGCCAGCCACCCGATGGTGTTCGACTTGCCCGAGCCGGCGGAGGCCATGCCGAGGTAGTTGTGACCGGCACCGTGGCGGGCCGCGTGGTCGGTGAGTTTCTTGACGATGTCCCACTGGTGGTAGCGCGGGAAGATCAGCTTCTTCCGCGTCCGCCCGTCCGGGCCCTTCTCCTTGCTGAGGTGCACGAACCGCTCGATCAGGTCCAGCCAGGTGTCCCGCTCCCAAATCTGCTCCCACAGGTACGAGGTCGCGTACGTCCCGGGGACGGTGGGCGCCGGATTCCCCGCGCCACCGGGCTTCCCCGGGCCCGCCGACCCGGTGTTGAACGGCAGGAACCGCGTCGGCTTGCCCCGTAGCTCTGGTGCCACGAACACCAGGTCCGTGTCGATGGCGAAGTTCGCGATCACGCGCCGCGCGAAGATCAGCTCGGTGGGGTCGCGGTCCGTGCGGTACTGCTCCTTGGCGGCCTCCACGCCCTGGCGCGTGAGGGCGTTCTTCAACTCGGCGGTCGCCAGCGGGATCCCGTTGAGGAAGAGAGTGAGATCGAGACGCTTGCCCTTGTCCGCCTGCTTGGCCGCGTACTCCAGCTCTTTGACGAAGGTGAGCCGGTTCGCCCGATAGTCGTCCAGGACGGCGTCCGAGGCGACGAGCGAGGGCTTGAAGTAGGCGAGCCTGATCAGGACGCCGTGGTCTTTCACGCCCTTGCGGAGCAGGTCCAGCACACCGTCCGTCGCGATCGCCTGGTCCACGCGCTTGGCGAACCCGGCCTGGGCGGTGTTGGGGTCCCCGCCGTAGAGGGCGATCAGTTCGGCCCATTCGTCGGCTTGGGTCTTGCCGATGAATTCGAAGAGCTGGGCTGTGTCCAGGCCGAGGTGAGGCTGGTAGTGCGACCGGTTTCCTTCACTCCAACCGCGCTCCATCATGGCGGTGACTATGGCGTTCCCGAATGCTGCTTCGTCGTGGACGGGCATGAGCGGATATTCTCCCGCTTTCCGGTGACCAGATAGGTGATGTAGTGGCAGAGCTTGTCGAAGGGCGGGGAGTTGACGCGGGCAAGGTCGAGATCGATGACGTCAGAAAGGGCTGCTTGGTCCACACGCGGGCGGTATCGCACACCGTCGCGCACGCTGAGCGACGGATTTGTAGGTCACGACGTGGACACGGGTGATGAGTGGCAGTGGGCGGCAAGGTGCGGCGGGGCTCATGGCGCGATCATTCCTAGATCCCTCGTCCGCTGGCGGTGGACACGTCGATCTGGCCGGTGACGGCGGCGGTGATCAGGGCTTGGCGGCGCTCGGCGAGAACCGATTTTTGACGTTCGAGTTTTTTTCTCAGAGCCCTCGTGGAGCTCTGAATGCTGGCAATTTCTCGGACCATGTGTTTCCGCTCCTGCAAGTCCGACGGCCAAGTCAGGGAAAAGTTCCCTAGGTCTTCCATGCCGAGTGTTGGCTGGGCGGTGTCTGTGCTCGTCGCGACTAGAGCCTGCTTGTGAAAGGAGCTCGAATCGAGCCAGGCTTTTACGAGTTGCACTTCCACATCAGGCCTGAAACGCATCGAACACACGGCTCGCGCGATGTTCGCGCCAGCCAAACTTGCGGGGGCAATCGCTGCACGTCCGAGTGTTCCCACAACGCTCATCAGTAGATCGCCGGGCCGGACAACGCTTCTGGCGTATTGTGCTGACAATTCGCTCGGAATATTGCGCAACCCATCGGCCCGTCCTTCCAAGTCTAGGAGGTCATTGACCCGGATGAACGGGACGCCCTCATCTGTAAATACCGGAACCAGGACGCCGTAGCGCGGGCGCACGGAGAATAGATACTTGAGCCGCGTCCGGGCGCCGGATCGCGCCTCTCGGAATGAAAGGTCTAGCATGGCCCGTTCGCGCTCTGCGAGGAGGTTTAGTTGCGCGGACCGAGACGCGTTCAAAGCGTCGATGCGGGAGGTCTCGGCGTCGAGAAAGTCGGCGATGCGGCACTGCTCTTCCAGTGGCGGTAGATTCACTGGCAGGTCGCGTAGGAAGGAATCCGGTACACGTTGCTGTCCTGCAACGCCGTACATCTCAGCCTCCCCCTTTTTGAGGAAGCTGTGCGTATTCACTACGTACAGAAGGAACCGGGGGTCAATGAGCGGCCCAGGGCGGAGCACGTGAAGCTCCGTACTCCCCGTGCCCACGCCTTGATGGAGACCGTGAACTAGCACAGCCCGTCCAGCCTCAAATGTGGGCGTGATCTTCGGCACAAGTACGTCGTCGTTCTGAAAGCGGGTATAGCCAGTGGCAACCGATTTTTTGGTCCGGCGTCGTGAGATGTCTAGTCTTTCTCCCGGCCATACAGCTTCCATGGGGAGGAAAGTGAGCTCCGCATCGTTCGGCAGGCGATCGAAGGCCGGCGTCAATGGATTGACGTCAGCAAGGTGACGCAGACGCACGGTGCTCATTCCGCCACCTCCCCAAGCAGCGCCTGGATCTCCGCCTCGAGCTCCTTCAGCTCCGCGTCGATTTCCGCCAACGGCCGCGGCGGCTTGTATACGTAGAAATGCCGCGTGAACGGGATTTCGTAGCCGATCTTCGTCTTGCTGTGGTCGATCCACGCGTCCGGGACATGCGGCAAAACCTCCCGCCGCAGGTACTCCTCCACGTCCTCGTCCAGCGGCACGTTTTCGTAGTCCCGCAGCTCCGGATCCGGTTCCGGATGGCCCTTGATGCGCTGGACCTCACCCTCCGGGTCACGGACGCCGAGCGCCTCCCGTAGCGCCTTGCTGAAAGGCGCACCCGTCGGCCACAGCAGGCCGGCCGCGACGACCGCGTCCTTGAGGTCGATCCACGCGTCGGACTTCGTCGTCCAGGACTTGCCGACCAGCGGGCGCAGTGCCGCTGCGAATGCCTCGGCGTCCGTGGCCCGTGTGATCGGCTTCGACGCGGTGATCGCCGTCAGCGTCTCCTCCGTCACCTCGAAGCGGAGCTTCAGCGGCCGCTCGACGGTGATTCGGCGATAACCGAAGTCCTCGTTGCGGAAGACCTTGATCTTTCCGGCCCGGTCGGCCAGGTCGTGGCCGCCGCCCTTTTCCGCTGCGTCGAGTACCGCCAGCGCCTCAGTGTAGAGCCGCGTGATCTCGGAGATGTGCTGCTCGCCCAGCTCCTTGCGCTTGTCGCCGAGTGACTTCCGCATCTTGCGCCAGTAGTCGCGCGCGTCCAGCAGGACGACCTTGCCGCGCCGGTCCCTGGCCTTGCGGTTGCTGAGCACCCAGAAGTACGTGGAAATGCCAGTGTTGTAGAAGAGCTGGTCGGGGAGGGCGACGATGCCCTCCAGCCAGTCGTTCTCCAAGATCCACTGCCGGATCTTGGACTCGCCTGACTCCGCCGCCCCTGTGAACAGCGGTGAGCCGTTGAAGACGATCGCGATCCGGCTGCCGCCCGAACCCGATGGGTCCACCGGCTTCATCTTCGAGATCATGTGCTGGAGGAACAGCAGCGAGCCGTCGTTGATGCGCGGCAGGCCGGCCCCGAACCGTCCGCTCTCACCGAGGCGTTCGTGCTCCTCCTCAACTGCGTTCTTGACTTTCTTCCATTCCACGCCGAACGGTGGGTTGGCCAGCAGGTAGTCGAAGGTGGCGGCGGTGTGGCCGTCGTCGCTGAAGGAGTTGCCGAACTTGATGTTCTCGGGGTCCTGGCCCTTGATCATCATGTCCGACCGGCAGATGGCCCAGGACTCGGGGTTGAGTTCTTGGCCGAAGACCTTGACCGTGGCGTCCGGGTTGAGGGCCGTGATGTGTTCCTCGGCCGCGCTGAGCATGCCGCCGGTCCCGCAGGCCGGGTCCATGACCGTGCGGACGGTGCCCGGCAGGGCCAGCGCGTCGCTGTCCGGCGCGATGAGCAAATTGACCATCAGCCGGATGACTTCCCGGGGCGTGAAGTGCTCACCAGCCGTCTCGTTGGACTGTTCGGCGAAGCGCCGGATCAGCTCCTCGAAGATGTAGCCCATCTGGTGGTTGGAGACGATCTCGACCGGCTTGCCGTCCTCGCCGAGCACTACCTTGCCGTCGGCGTCCGTCTTCACCGGCCGCAGATCGAGGTCGGCGAACCGTCCGACCACCTGGTACAGCAGGTCCGCCGCGTCCAGCCGCTTGATCTGTTGGGCGAACTCGTACCTCTCCAGTACTTCCCGAGCGTTGGGGGAGAAGGCGCCGTAGTACTCGTTGAGGTACTTTGCGGCATGTGCAGGGTCGCCTGCGATGGCCTTCAGCGTGTAGATGCTGGTGTTGTAGAAGCTGTGGCCAGCCGCCTTGCGCAGGAAGCGGTCGGGGTTGATGTCCTGGTCCTTGAAGCGGGCGGCGACCTCCAGCACCTTGTCCTTGGTCGGGGCGAGGACACACTCCAGGCGCCGTAGCACGGTGAACGGCAGGATCACCTTGCCGTAGTCGTGCTGCCGGTAGTCGCCGCGCAGGAGGTCGGCGACCGACCACGCGTGGTTCGCCAGTTCCGTGTGCTTACTGCTGTTCAACGGTGTCCTTCCGGTGTTCGCCATCCCAGCGGGACAGAGACGTCAAGTCTGGTCGTTCGCGGTGCTGCGGCGCACGTTTCAAGCCGATCCGTGACCGTGCGGCAACAGCGCCCCGCCGGTGAGTCCGGTGTTGAGGAGACGTGTGACGTCCTCGGCAGCCTGGTCGGCACGACGGGCGGCAGTACGCAGTTCATGCAGGCGGCGGAAGGCGGCGCCGTAGCGCTGCTGCTCGGCGAGCGGGAGCAAGGGAACGCGTAGTCGCCGGGGGTCCACCCGGATGATGGATGTGCCGGTGGCTGCGGCGTTGACGTTCTGCTCCGCTGCGAGGAACCCGGCGAGGAACCACGGGTCGAGCCGACGCCGATCCGGGCGGAACAGCAGCAGGTGGGGTCCGAGGAGGCAACCTGCCTCGTCCGGCTCGACGACCCGGGCCGCGGCCGTGCGACCCACGCGGAGGATCTCTGTGAGAAGCACGTCACTTGCCTGGATCGAGGGGAGGGCGATGCCGGTGGGAAGATCCGCTTCTGTTCCGGAGGCGGGCCGGTCCTCGAAGACGTCGGCAGCCGTGAGTGCTGCTCGTGCGCCGGGTTCTGTTTCGGGCCGAGGCTGCGGTTGGCCGCTACGGGTCCGGCGGCCCGGGGGCGCGGTGTGGAGCAGACTGAGAGCGCCGCCGCGCAGAAGGTCCGTAACCGTTGCGGTGCGCCAGTCGCGGGGCCGGTCATCGGCTGGCGGCCAGTCGCCGTCGGCGCTGAGGCCGACCAGATCTGTTGCCCCTTTACGGAGTTGGTCGTACAGCTCCGATGCCTGCCGGGCCAGCAGGGCGGGGCGGAGAGCTTGCCGGGAAGCCGTCCGGATGCGGCGGGCCGGGGTCAGGTCGACGGTCTCGTCCAGGAGGTCGGTGACCGGCATGGCGGCGGCGATACCTGGGGCTCCCGTGAAGCCGTCCTGGTCGTCGAGGTAGGGCCGCCACGCCGTGAGCACGGTGTCGTTGACGGCGTCCCAGTCGAGCTCCTGGACTTCGGCGGCGGCATCGACGAGCAGGACCGTACCCGGGGCCTCCGCCTGTGGCCCGGGGCGCTCGAGCACCCACAGGTGCAGGCCGATGTGGAGCGGGGTGGCAGCGCCCTGGGGAAGTGTGACGACCGCGCGGAGGGCTCCGTCGCGTACGAGCTGAGCCCGGATACGCCGGCCGGCGGTGCGCTCCGCGACCGCGGGCGGCATGAGCAGTACGGCACGGCCGCGGGGGGTGAGGTGGGCCAGGCAGTGCTGGACCCAGGCGAGTTCGGGTTCGCCCTTGGGAGGCACGCCGTAGGCCCAGCGTTGGTCGTATGCCAGATCGTCGTGCCCCCAAGCACGGACTCCGTACGGGGGATTGCATAGGACGGCGTCCGCGGTGAGGCTCTTGAAGGCATCGGCACGCAGGCTGTCCCCCACACGTACGGAGATCATCGCCTCGGGGGCGTTCAGCCGGAGCCGCACGGCGGCCTGGGCGACTTGGGCGACTAGCACGTCCTGGCCGTGCAGTGCGGTCGCGCCCGCGGATGCCGCCGCGGCGAGCAGCGACCCCGTACCGCACGCGGGGTCGAGAACGCTCGTGGGGAAGGCACCCGCGCTATCGGTGAGGAGCCGGGCCATGAGGTCGGCCAAGGGGCGCGGCGTGAGGTAGGTGCCGGTGCCCCCCGTGTCCTCCAGCAGCCTTTCGGCCAACACATCCGTCGCAGCCTCGGCGCCATCCATGACGACGCACTGCAACAAGGCCCGAAGCGGCTCGGCCGCTTCGGGGGCGTACGCGACGTCCTCGGTTCCCGGGATGTCCTGGGCTCCGTCGTCCGCAGCTGACCGGACCCATCGCAGCAGTGCGTCGTCACGCAGTTCAGGAAGGGCTTCGCGCTCTCTCCGATCCAGCCGGGCGGCCGCGAGCACCACCGGGAGCAGGCGCATGGCCAGTTCGGCGTCGCCGGAGTGGGTGCGCAGCGCGGTGCGAAGCTGGTCCGCCGGTGTGTCCTGAGGGAGTTGGCCACGGGCGGAGAGCCAGGCGCGTACGGCGTCGAGGTCGTATGTCGGGCTGGTGTCCGTGCCTCCCGCAGGGGCCGGAAAGTCCGGATGCCGACGACGCCAGTTGCTCACCGTGGCGCGGGTGACTCCGGCCAGCCGGGAGATGTCGGCGGCGGTCACGAGGGCACTGGCCTGCTGGTTCATGGGCTCCTGCCGGGTGACGTGAGGGTGTGCGAACTGGACGTCTTCACTCTATACCAATGCCCAACCGATGTAAGCGTTTGACAACGCTTTCAGTTATCGCTCTACTGGTTGTGCTTTCGCTCGGCTGCCCAGCTTCCCCGGCCCTCCCGGGGTCCCCTGCCCACGACACTTCGATGCGAATGGAGCGGCACCATGGCCACCAGCACTTCCGGCACGTCCAAGCGCACCCTGTACCGGCTCACGGGTGTCGCTCCCACGGTCGACGCGATGTTCGACGTCCTCGACCCGGCTCGGCTTGAAGCCGTTGACGCGGAACTGCACTTCCCGGAGGAGCGGTTGGGCGTTCCGGCGCTGCTGGTCACTGGCAGCTTCGAGCAGCCGGTCGCGAGCTGGTGCGGCGAGGTCAATCGCACGACCGGTTGTGAGGGTTCGCGGCCGGTGAACCGGTCGGCCGGGCTGCTGATGCTCGTGGTCGACGGCGAGGTGTACGCCATCGGCTACGACCAGGGCTTCCGCCTGGTTCCCGACCGGGTCAAGGACCGGCGGTTCGGGCTGAGTTTCGTGATCCGCAGGGTGGACCCCGCCCAGATCCGGGACATGGTCTCCCATACGCCGGGCGGTGGCCGGACCGACATCACCCTCGTGCCCGGCGGCGCTCCGGTCTGGAGCCTGGGTGTCCAGGAGCACGCGCAGATCGTGCGGCGGCTGGGCGGTCGGCTGGACGGGATTCAGCTGACGATCGCTAAGGAGGACCGTGCGAAGATCTCCAGCGTTGAGGGCGGTACCGGGCTGCGGATGCGCCTCGGTATCGACGCCGCAGACTTGGTCGCGGACATCCGGGCCATCGCTCGTGTCCTTCGGGACGAGGCCCCGGTTCCAGAACTGGAGTTCGTCGAGCACATCGTCCCTGTCAAGGACGCCGCCCTCGTTACGCGGTTGGAGGAACGGCTCGACGACATGCTGGGCGAGGTACCGGGCGGACGTATCGCGGTCGCCGTCCCGCCCGATCACTGGGACGACTACAGCGTCGCACAGGCCTTCGCCACCAAGGTGCACAGCCCGGAGGCGCGCCTCACCGATGACTTCAGCCTGGAGTACGTCCTTGACCGGGCCCGCGTGCAGAGGGCGGGAACGCGTTTGGCTGCGCTTCGGGACGGCACCGTCACCCTTTACGCGCACACCCGGGCGGAGAAGGCTGACGTCATCTGGACGTCGAGCGTGCTGCGGTGGATCGAGGTGGAGGTGGCGCTCGGGGCCCGCCGGTTCTTCCTGCTGGACGGGCAGTGGTACGAGATCGGTGCGGCGTATCTGGAGGCGATCCGCTCGCAGGTGAAGCGGCTCATCACCGACACGCCCTCGGTCGACCTCCCGGCCTGGGTGCTCGGGGACAAGGAGCGGGACTACAACGAGTCGGTGCCCGACCTGCGGCCCGGGTACGTCTGCTTCGACCGTGACAACGTCCGGACGTCGCTGCACCGGGGCAATGGCGTGGAGATCTGCGATCTGCTGAGCCCGGACGACGTCCTGGTCATGGTGAAGCGGGCCAAGGGCTCCGACGCGCTGAGCCATCTGTTCGGTCAGGCTGTGGTCGCCGTTCAGGCCCTGCTGCACTCGCCGGAGGCGATGGACGGGTTCGCCCGGAAGGTGGCCGCGGCCCGGCCCGGCCGGGTCTTGCCGGAGGGCTTCCGGCCGTCGAGGGTCGTATTCGCGATCCTGCTGAAGAATGGAACCGACCTCACCGTCGACACGTTGTTCCCCTTCTCCCAGATCACCCTCATACAGACGGCCAAGATGCTCGAGGCGTGGGGCGTCGCCGTCGAGGCCATTGGGATCCAGGCCACGGCGGTGCCTCCGAGCCGGGCGGGAATCCGCCACCTGGCCGCGTAGCGTGGGCCTGGGTGCTGCGATTCGGCACACAGGTCGACGCGCCGCCGGTTACCTCGTACCGACGGGATGCGGAGGGCACGCCTCAGCAGCGGTGGTCGTGGCCTACATCGCCAAGTAGGCCGCCAAGGCGCCAGCGAATACGCAGATCACCGCAACCGGCTTCATGTGGGTGCTCCGCTCAGCGGCTCTCCGCCCCGCGCATGGCCCATGTGAAGTGCTTATGCGGGATGGGACATGTTCGGGGACGCACAAGAAAGGCCCCGACCGGCATTTCTGCTGGTCAGGGCCCGGTGCCGAAGTGCCCCCGGCAGGATTCGAACCTGCGCACACGGCTCCGGAGGCCGTTGCTCTATCCCCTGAGCTACGGGGGCGTGTCCTTGCGACGTGCAGAACACTACCAGTTCCGCGGGGGTGCCCGTGTACAGGGTTTTCTGTGCGCGGGCGTACCCCTCACGGGGCCGAAGTGGGCAAAACGCGGACGCACTCACCGGTGCCGCCCTAGGCTCTCCGTTGTGGCTGGGGTGTCCGGTCGGGTCCTTGTGGTGGACGACAGCAAGGTGATCCGGCAGCTGATCAGGGTCAATCTCGAGCTCGAGGGGTTCGAGGTGGTGACCGCGGCGGACGGCGCGGAGTGCCTGGAGATGGTCCAGCACGTCCAGCCGGACGTCGTCACGCTCGATGTCGTCATGCCCAGGCTGGACGGGCTGCGGACGGCGGCGCGGCTGCGCGCCGACCCGCGGACGCGGGATCTGCGCATCGCGATCGTCAGCGCCTGTACGCACCTCGATCTCGAACGGGGGGAGGCCGTCGGAGTGGACGGCTACCTCGGCAAGCCGTTCGAGCCGGTGGAGCTGGTGCGGCTGGTGCGCCGCCTGATGCACATGGAGCAGGCGGAACGTCCGGCGTGACCGGACGGCCGTGACCGGACGGCCCCGCCGGGGCGGGCGTCCCAGCGGGTGAAACCCGTTGGCGGTCGGGCCCCCCGCCTCCCCTACGCTTGACCCGTGACACCCGCAGAGCTCTCCCAGGCAGTCCTGTCCGCCGTCCGCTCCGCCGTCGAGGCCGGCGAGCTGGTCGTTCCCGTGCCCGAGCAGGTGACGGTGGAGCGACCCAAGAACAGGGAGCACGGCGACTACGCGACGAACGCGGCGTTGCAGTTGGCCAAGCCCGCCGGGAAGCCGCCGCGGGAGGTCGCCGGGATCCTGGCGGGCCGCCTCGCCGAGCAGCCGGGCGTGGCCTCGGTGGAGGTCGCGGGCCCGGGGTTCCTCAACATCACGCTCGACGCCGCCTCCCAGGGCGACCTGGCCCGCAGGATCGTCGAGGCCGGGCGGGAGTACGGGCGAGGGCAGTCCGCGAAGGGGCTGCGGATCAACCTGGAGTTCGTCTCCGCCAACCCCACGGGCCCCATCCACATCGGGGGTGTGCGGTGGGCCGCGGTCGGTGACTCGCTGGCGCGGATCCTGCGGGCCTCCGGCGCCGAGGTCACCACCGAGTACTACATCAACGACTTCGGCGTGCAGATCGACAAGTTCGCCGCCACCCTGCTGGCCGTGGCCAACGGCCGGCCGGTGCCCGAGGACGGGTACAAGGGCCAGTACGTCGAGGACATCGCCGCCCGGATCACCGCCGGGCAGCCGGGGCTGCTGGAGCGGCCCGAGGAGGAGCAGCGCACGGTCTTCAGGACCGAGGGCCTGCGGCTGATGGTCGACGAGATCCAGCGGTCGATGCAGGAGTTCGGCACGCACTTCGACGTGTGGTTCTCCGAGAAGAGCCTGCACGAGTCCGGCGCGGTCGAGCGGGCCATCGAGCGGCTGCGGGAGCAGGGGCACGTCTTCGAGAAGGACGGCGCCATCTGGCTGCGCACCACCGACTTCGGCGACGACAAGGACCGGGTGCTGGTCAAGGCGGACGGCGACACCACCTACTTCGCCTCCGACGCCGCCTACTACCTGGACAAGCGGGACCGCGGCAACGAGACGTGCGTCTACATGCTGGGCGCCGACCACCACGGGTACGTCGGGCGGCTGAAGGCGATCGTGGCCTGCGCGGGCGACGACCCCGAGCACCACATCGAGGTGCTCATCGGGCAGTTCGTCAAGATGATGAAGGACGGCGACGAGGTCCGCATGTCCAAGCGGGCCGGCAACATCATCACCATCGACGACGTCGTGGACTGGATCGGCGTGGACGCCGCCAGGTACGCGCTCGCCCGGTCCAGCACGGACTCCACCCTCACCCTCGACATCGACGTCCTCACCAGCCGGAAGAACGACAACCCGGTCTTCTACGTGCAGTACGCGCACACCCGGATGTGCGGGGTGGAGCGGCAGGCCGCGGCGCTGGGCATCGACAAGGGGCCGGCGGAGGGCTTCAAGCCCGAGCTGCTCACCCACGAGCGGGAGAACGAGCTGCTCGGCGCGCTCGCCGAGTTCCCGCGCATCGTCGCCACGGCCGCCGAGCTGCGCGAGCCGCACCGGGTGGCGCGCTACCTGGAGGACCTGGCGGGCCGGTACCACCGCTTCTACGACGCCTGCCGGATCCTGCCGTTCGGCGACGAGGAGGCGACCGACCTGACCCGGGCGCGGATGTGGCTCGCGGCGGCCACCCGCACGGTGGTGGCCAACGGTCTGGAGCTGCTGGGGGTCAGCGCTCCCGAGCGGATGTGACGCGGGGAGCCCAGGGGCGGGGTCGGTGCGGACGAGTAGGGAGAACGTTGCAGTGAATGAGATGTCCGGATTCCGCCCGGTGGCGGGAGCCTTCCCCGGGGCGGTGCGCGCATGAGCCGCTCCGCCCACCCGGCCGGCCCCCGCCACGCCGACGTGCTGCCCGAGGGGCACCTGCTCGCCCCGCCCGCCGACCTCAACGCGCTGGACCCGAAGGTGTGGGCGCGCACCGTCGCCCGCGGCGAGGACGGCGTGGTGCGGGTCGCCGGGCTGGACGTGCGCGAGCTCGCCGAGGAGTTCGGCACGCCCGCGTACATCCTGGACGAGGACGACTTCCGGGCCCGCTGCCGCTCCTGGCACGACGCCTTCGGCGGGGACGCGGATGTCTTCTACGCCGGCAAGGCGTTCCTCAGCCGCGCCGTGGTGCGCTGGGTGCACGAGGAGGGCCTGAACCTCGACGTGTGCTCCGGCGGCGAGCTGGCCACCGCGCTGTCCGCGGGGATGCCGGCCGACCGGATCGCCTTCCACGGCAACAACAAGTCCGTCGCCGAGCTGGAGCGCGCGGTCGCGGCCGGGGTCGGCCGGATCGTCGTCGACTCCTACGTGGAGATCGCCCGGATCGCGGACGCGGCCGCCCGGCACGGGGTGCGGCAGCGGGTGCAGGTGCGGGCGACGGTGGGCGTCGAGGCGCACACCCACGAGTTCATCGCGACCGCGCACGAGGACCAGAAGTTCGGCCTGTCGCTCGGCGGGGCCGTCGAGGAGGCGGTGCGGCGGGTGCTGAAGCTGCCGTCGCTGGAGCTGGTGGGCATCCACTCGCACATCGGCTCGCAGATCTTCGACCTGGCGGGCTTCGAGATCGCCGCGCACCGGGTGGTCGGCCTGCTGCGGCGCATCCGCGAGGAGCACGGCGTCGAGCTGCCGGAGATCGACCTCGGCGGCGGCCTCGGCATCGCCTACACCTCCGACGACGACCCGCGCGAGCCGCACGAGATCGCCAAGACGCTCACCGAGATCGTCACCCGCGAGTGCGAGGCCGCGGGGCTCGCCGTGCCGCGCCTGTCGGTGGAGCCGGGCCGGGCGATCGCCGGGCCGACCGCGTTCACGCTGTACGAGGTGGGCACGGTCAAGCCGCTGAAGGGCCTGCGGACGTACGTCAGCGTGGACGGGGGGATGTCCGACAACATCCGCACCGCGCTGTACGACGCCGCGTACGCGGTGGCGCTGGTCTCCCGGGCCTCGGACGCCCCGCCGATGCTGAGCCGGGTCGTCGGCAAGCACTGCGAGTCCGGGGACATCGTGGTGCGCGACGCGTTCCTGCCCGGGGACCTGGCGCCGGGCGACCTGATCGCCGTGCCGGCCACCGGCGCGTACTGCCGCTCCATGGCCAGCAACTACAACCACGTGCCGCGGCCGCCGGTGGTCGCCGTCCGCGACGGGCGGGCCCGGGTGATCGTGCGGCGGGAGACCGAGGAGGATCTCCTGCGGCTGGACGTCGGATGACGAGATATGAGTCTCAGATCGTGGAACAGGCGTAGATCCATCCGCGTGGTGGACGACACTGGTTCCCGACGAGTGCCGGTGAGAAGCGAGGTCGGATGATGCGTACGCGTCCGCTGAGGGTGGCGCTGCTGGGCTGTGGGGTCGTCGGCTCCGAGGTGGCGCGCCTGATGACGGCGCACGCGGACGACCTCGCCGCCCGCGTCGGCGCCCCCGTGGAGCTCGCCGGCATCGCCGTGCGCAGGCCCGGCCGGGTCCGGGCGGGCGTGCCCGCCGAGCTGATCACCACCGACGCCATGGAGCTGGTCAAACGCGACGACATCGACGTCGTGGTGGAGGTGATCGGCGGCATCGAACCGGCCCGCCAGTTGATCACCACGGCCATGGCGCACGGCGCGTCCGTGGTCAGCGCCAACAAGGCCCTGCTCGCCGAGGACGGCGCCGCCCTGCACGCCGCGGCCGCCGCACACGGCGTGGACCTGTACTACGAGGCCGCCGTCGCCGGGGCGATCCCGCTGCTGCGCCCGCTGCGCGAGTCCCTGGCCGGGGACAAGGTCAACCGGGTCCTCGGCATCGTCAACGGCACCACCAACTTCATCCTGGACCGGATGGACTCCACCGGCGCCGGCTACTCCGACTCCCTGGACGAGGCCACCGCGCTGGGCTACGCCGAGGCCGACCCCACCGCCGACGTGGAGGGCTTCGACGCCGCGGCGAAGGCCGCCATCCTCGCCGGGATCGCCTTCCACACCCGGGTCACGGCCGCCGACGTGCACCGCGAGGGCATCACCGAGGTCACCTCCGCCGACATCGCCAGCGCCAAGCGCATGGGCTGCGTGGTGAAGCTGCTCGCCATCTGCGAGCGCACCGCGGACGGGGAGGCGGTCACCGCCCGGGTGCACCCGGCGATGATCCCGCTCAGCCACCCGCTGGCGTCCGTCCGCGAGGCGTACAACGCGGTGTTCGTGGAGGCGGAGGCCGCGGGCCGGCTGATGTTCTACGGGCCCGGCGCCGGCGGCGCCCCGACCGCGAGCGCCGTGCTCGGCGACCTGGTGGCGGTGTGCCGCAACCGGCTCGGCGGGGCCACGGGCCCGGGTGAGTCGGCGTACGCGCGACTGCCGGTGGGCTCCATGGGCGCGGTCGTCACGCGCTACCACGTCAGCCTGGACGTCGCCGACCGGGCGGGTGTGCTCTCCCAGGTCGCGGCGGTCTTCGCCGAGCACGGGGTGTCCATCGACACGGTGCGGCAGCAGGGCAGGGACGGCGACGCCTCGCTGGTCGTCGTCACCCACCGGGCGCCGGACGCGGCCCTGTCCGCCACCGTGGAGATGCTGCGCAAACTGGACACGGTGCGCGCCGTGGCGAGCATCATGCGAGTCGAGGGGGGCTGACGTGTCCCGAGGGGCCGGCCCTTCCCTCCCGGGGCGGGCCGCCCCCGCGGGACCGACCCGCTCCTGGCCGCCCGACGGCGGCCGGGGGGCGGGCAACGGCGCGGGCGGCGCGACGGCGCGCCGTACCCGGGCAGCGCGCACGGCGCGCACGGCAGAGCACGCGTCGGATCACACACCGTGACCGGCACGGTACACAGGCAGCACCAAAGGGGTAGCGCAATGAACGCCGTCGTCGACAGGCCGAACCGGGCCGCCACCCACCAGTGGCGAGGCGTCATCGAGGAGTACCGCACACGCCTGC
This sequence comes from Streptomyces capparidis, assembly GCF_054782095.1. NCBI lineage: Bacteria > Bacillati > Actinomycetota > Actinomycetes > Kitasatosporales > Streptomycetaceae > Streptomyces > Streptomyces capparidis. The sequence continues at coordinate 36,121 of NZ_BAAGTD010000021.1, forward strand.
CGGTGGACCCGGGCACCCAGGTCGTCACCCTGCTCGAGGGCGGCACGCCGCTGGTCCCCGCGCAGGTGCTCTCCGAGCGCACCGGCTGCGAGGTGTACCTCAAGGTCGAGGGCGCCAACCCGACCGGTTCCTTCAAGGACCGCGGGATGACCATGGCCATCACCCACGCCAAGGCGGCGGGCGCGCAGGCCGTCATCTGCGCCTCCACCGGCAACACCTCGGCGTCGGCCGCCGCCTACGCCGTGCGCGCCGGGATGGTGTGCGCGGTGCTGGTGCCGCAGGGCAAGATCGCGCTGGGCAAGATGGGCCAGGCGCTGGTGCACGGCTCGCGCATCCTCCAGGTGGACGGCAACTTCGACGACTGCCTCACCCTCGCCCGCGGCCTGTCCGAGCACTACCCGGTGGCGCTGGTGAACTCGGTGAACCCCTCCCGCATCGAGGGCCAGAAGACGGCCGCCTTCGAGATCGTGGACGCCCTCGGGGACGCCCCCGACGTCCATGTGCTCCCGGTGGGCAACGCGGGCAACATCACCGCCTACTGGAAGGGCTACCGCGAGTACGCCGCCGACGGCATGGCCGCGCGCACCCCGCGGATGTGGGGCTTCCAGGCGGCCGGCGCCGCCCCCATCGTCCGCGGCGAGCCCGTGACCAGCCCGCAGACCATCGCGACCGCCATCCGCATCGGCAACCCGGCCTCCTGGCAGTCGGCCGAGCGGGCCAGGGACGAGTCCGGCGGCCTCATCGATGCGGTGACAGACCGTCAGATCCTGGCCGCCTACCGGCTGCTGGCCTCCCGCGAGGGCGTGTTCGTCGAGCCCGCCTCGGCCGCGAGCGTGGCCGGGCTGCTCAAGGCCGCGGACGAGGGCCTGGTGGACCGGGGGCAGCGCATCGTGTGCACGGTCACCGGCAACGGCCTGAAGGACCCGGACTGGGCCGTGGCGGGCGCGCCGCAGCCCGTCACCGTCCCGGTGGACGCCGATCTGGCGGCCAAGCAGCTCGGGCTGGTGTGACGGCACCGCGAGGCGGCGGCGCGCTCCGGGGCCCGGCCCCGGGGTGAGCCGCCCCCGCCGGCGAGGGCGCACGCCCGTGCACACGACACGCGGTGTGCGCCGTTCGTGCGCCGTATGTCGCAGCGGAACCTGTCTTCGATAAGCTGGTCCCCATCCGACGGCATATTCCGCCGTCCAGGACCACCCGGCCGGGGTCAGGCTTCCGGGTCACGGACGCCGCTGTCCCACAGTCCGCGCCAGTACGAGGCGCCAGTACGAGGCCCAGTACGGGACTCAGCCGCGAGTCGGCGAGTCGGTACCAGACCGCGCACTGGGCCCTCGAGGCCCCTCCCGGCAGCACGGCAGCACCCAGCATCGCCCGGTGCCCGCGGCGAGGGCAGCCCCGCACCGGGCGGGAGGTTCGGCAGATCCACATCGAGGAGAGTCCCCGCGTATGGCCGGTCCCGCGTTCCGCGCCGCCGCAGTCCGCGTGCGCACGCCCGCGACGAGCGCGAACCTCGGCCCGGGCTTCGACGCCTTCGGGCTGGCGCTCGGCCTGTACGACGACGTGGTGGTCCGCGTCGCCGACTCGGGGCTGCACATCGACATCGCGGGCGAGGGCGCCGACACCCTGCCCCGGGACGACAAGCACCTGATCGTGCGGGCCCTGCGCGCCGCGTTCGACGTCCTGGGCGGCCAGCCCCGCGGCCTGGAGGTGGTGTGCGCCAACCGCATCCCGCACGGGCGCGGCCTCGGCTCGTCCTCGGCCGCGATCTGCGCCGGGATCATCGCGGCCCGCTCGGTCACGATAGGCGGGCCCGAGCGGCTGGACGACGCGGCGCTGCTGGAGCTCGCCACCGAGCTGGAGGGGCACCCCGACAACGTCGCGGCGTGCCTGCTCGGCGGGTTCACCCTGGCCTGGACGGAGAACGGGGCGGCCCGCGCCGTCCGGCTCGACCCCGCCCCGAGCGTGGTCCCCGTGGTGTTCGTCCCCGCGGAGGAGCTCAGGACGGAGACCGCCCGCGGGCTGCTGCCGCGCACCGTCCCGCACGTGGACGCGGCCGTCAACGCCGGGCGGGCCGCGCTGCTGGTCGAGGCGCTCACCCGCCGCCCCGACCTGCTCCTGCCGGCCACGGAGGACCGCCTCCACCAGGATTACCGGGCGCCGGCGATGCCGCGCAGCCTGGAGCTCGTGGCGGCGCTGCGGGCCGAGGGCGTGCCCGCGGTCGTCTCGGGCGCGGGGCCGACCGTGCTGGCGCTGACCGAGGAGGGCGCGGCCGAGAAGGTCGCCCGTCTCGCGGGCGACGGGTGGGCGGCGCACCGCCTCGCGTTCGACCCGGCGGGGGCGTGCGTGCTCCCGCTGGGGGCGTGACCGCCGGGCACGCGCCCGGACGGGGGGACGGGCCGGGGACCGGGTCCTCGGCACCAGCAGGTACCTGCGGTACCACGGAGAAGGGGATCGAGTCGGACGACACAGCAGTCACCGCGACGACCGGGACGACAGTTTCCAGCCGGGTCCCCGCCCAGACCGCGGGCCCGGACGAGGCAGCCGCTACGCGCGGATACCGCCGCCGAGCGGCGGGAACACCGGGCGGCGCGGGGGAGGGTGAGGCCGTGACCAGTGGGTTTGAAAGCACGTCCGGCGCGGGAACGCAAGGCTCCGGGACACGCGCGGGGCCGACCGGGACGTCCGGCGGGCGACACGATTGGGGGTCGGCGAGAGGGGGAATGTTTGTTGGACCCGGTAGTGTTAACCTCATGTCTGCACCAGGCGCCCTGAAAGGCGCGGTGCTCCCTGTCCCGACACCAGGGGGACCCCGGCAGCGGGGGTGACCCGGCCATCGGGACGACGAATCTTCCGGGAACCACCCCACCACCTGTGCTTCACGCCTGAGTGGCCTGGCTGTCCAGTACCGGAACCGGCGCGAGCGCGTCGTCGCCTCGCGTCTCCTGCCTGTCGCTCCACGATCGGCAGGACGTGAATGATCTCTCCGCCGCAGGGCGGACCCCACCGCCCCGGACCCGCAAGTCGCAGAAGCGGGCCCGGACAGCACAACCGGTCGCCGAGCCAAGACAGGCCGACGCCCGCTCCAGGGAAGGACCCTTCGTGAGCGACACCACCGATCTGATGGGCGTGCGCCCGGACGCCGCGCCCGCCCCGGACGCTCCCGCCGCGCCCGCCACCGGTGCTGCCCCCAGGCGCCGCCGGTCGGGCACCGGCCTCAACGGCATGGTCCTGGCCGAGCTCCAGCAGCTCGCCTCCGGGCTCGGCATCAGCGGCACCGCGCGGATGCGCAAGAGCCAGTTGATCGAGGTGATCAAGGAGAGGCAGGCCGCGCAGGGCGGCGGCGAGGCCGCGGCGGACAAGGCCGCCGAGCCGGCCACGGCGCCGGAGAAGCCCAAGCGCAGGACCACCTCCCGGGCCCGCACCGGCGAGCCCAAGGCCGAGGGCGGCGCCCAGCAGCAGATCGACATCCCCGGTCAGCCCAGCGCCGAGGAGCCGCCGACCGAGCGCCGCCGCCGCCGCGCCACCGCGCCCGCCGGGGCCCCGGAGGCCGGCCCCGGCGAGGCCGAGCAGCCCGCCGCGGAGCAGGAGCGGCCCAAGGAGCAGTCCAAGGAGCAGGCCAGGGAGCAGGCCGCCGAGCAGCCCGCGCAGGCCCCGGCCGCCAAGGCGGACGCCAAGGCCGCCGCCGCGGCGGACACCGCGGAGGGCAGGACCGAGGCCAAGGGCGACGACCGCCAGGACGGCCGCCGCGGCCAGAAGGGCGACCGCAGGGAGCGCGGCCAGCGCGACCGCGACCGGGACCGGGACCGCCGCAAGGGCGACGGCGCCGGGAACGAGGCCGCCGAGGGCCGCCAGGGCCGCGACCGCGACCGCGGCAACGCCGGTCAGCAGCAGGCCCAGGACGACGACGACTTCGACGGCGGCGGCCGCCGCCGCCGGGGCCGCTACCGGGACCGCAGGGGCCGCAGCAGGGGCCGCGAGGAGTTCGGCAACGAGCCGCAGATCGCCGAGGACGACGTCCTCATCCCCGTCGCCGGCATCCTGGACATCCTCGACAACTACGCGTTCATCCGCACCTCGGGCTACCTGCCCGGGCCGAACGACGTGTACGTCTCCCTCGCCCAGGTCCGCAAGAACGGCCTGCGCAAGGGCGACCACGTCACCGGCGCGGTGCGCCAGCCCCGCGAGGGCGAGCGCCGGGAGAAGTTCAACGCGCTGGTGCGCCTGGACTCCGTCAACGGCATGGCGCCGGAGAGCGGCCGCGGCCGCCCCGAGTTCGGCAAGCTCACCCCCCTGTACCCGCAGGAGCGGCTGCGCCTGGAGTCCGAGCCGGGCGTGCTGACCACGCGGATCATCGACCTGGTGTCGCCGATCGGCAAGGGCCAGCGCGGTCTGATCGTCGCCCCGCCGAAGACCGGCAAGACGATGGTCCTCCAGTCCATCGCCAACGCGATCACCCGCAACAGCCCCGAGTGCCACCTGATGGTCGTCCTGGTGGACGAGCGTCCGGAGGAGGTCACCGACATGCAGCGGTCGGTGAAGGGCGAGGTCATCTCCTCGACCTTCGACCGGCCCGCCGAGGACCACACCACCGTCGCGGAGCTGGCCATCGAGCGCGCCAAGCGCCTGGTGGAGCTCGGCCACGACGTGGTCGTCCTGCTGGACTCCATCACCCGTCTGGGCCGCGCCTACAACCTGGCGGCCCCGGCGTCCGGGCGCATCCTGTCCGGTGGTGTGGACTCCACCGCCCTGTACCCGCCGAAGAAGTTCTTCGGCGCCGCCCGCAACATCGAGGACGGCGGCTCACTGACCATCCTGGCCACCGCGCTGGTCGAGACCGGCTCGCGGATGGACGAGGTGATCTTCGAGGAGTTCAAGGGCACCGGCAACATGGAGCTCAAGCTCGACCGGAAGCTCTCCGACAAGCGGATCTTCCCGGCGGTGGACGTGGACGCGTCCAGCACCCGCAAGGAGGAGATCCTCATGGCGGGCGAGGAGCTGAACATCGTCTGGAAGCTCCGCCGGGTGCTGCACGCGCTGGACCAGCAGCAGGCGATCGAGCTGCTGCTGGACAAGATGAAGCAGACCAAGAGCAACGCCGAGTTCCTCATGCAGATCGCGAAGACGACGCCGGGCATGGGCAACAACGACTGACCGGCCGCGCCGGGCACAGGGGGCCCGGGGACGCGGGTCCTCCGGAGGGGCAGGGGCTTCGGCTCCCCGGACCCCGCCGGGGGCCGCGCCCCCGGGCCCCGCGGTCCTTCGGGGCCGCACTCCTGCCTCCCGCCCAGGGGCCCTTCTCTCCGAGTCCTTCGGAAGGAAGGGTCCCTGGTTGTTTCTCCTGGGCATCCGAAGGCTTCACCCGCTCCTCCGGGGGAATCCGGTGGTAGGGGGAAGCTGCCTTCAGGAGCGGGAAGAGCATGGGCACGCGAGACCACTCCGGGACACCGGGTCCGCTGCGGCGGGCCGTCCTGCGGGTCACCACCTGGATCGTGACCGCCGCCGCCGTGCTCGGCGTCGGCGGGCTCGCGTTCGTCTACCTCGTGCTCAGCGGGGACCTGCGCGGCATCGACCTCGACGCGCAACTGGGCGGGGACCGGCCGCGGGACGTCGACAACGGCTCGATGGACCTCCTCGTCCTCGGTTCCGACTCCCGCGCCGGCGCCAACTCGGCGTACGGCGGGGGAGCCGGCGGCGCGCGCTCGGACACCGCGATGGTCGTCCACGTCGAGGCCGGCCACCGCAAGGCCACGGTGGTGAGCATCCCGCGGGACACGCTGGTCGACCGCCCGGCGTGCCGGCGCACCGACGGCGTCGGCGGCACGGCGCCCGCGCGGGCCCGTTCGATGTTCAACGAGGCGTACCGGATCGGCGGCCCGGCCTGCTCGGTGAAGACCGTCGAGGCGATGACGGGCATCCGCATGGACCACTACCTGGAGATCGACTTCGCCGGGTTCACCAAGCTGGTGGACGCCCTCGGCGGGGTGACCGTCCGCGTGGACCGGCCGATCCACGACCGGGAGTCCGGCCTGGACCTGCGGGCGGGCACCCACCACCTGGACGGCGAGCGCTCGCTCGGCTTCGTCCGCACCCGGCACGGCGTCGGCGACGGCAGCGACCTGGGCCGCATAGAGCTCCAGCAGCGCTTCCTGACCGCGCTGCTCACCCAGGTGCACGACCTGGGCGTGCTGACCAACCCGGCGAAGCTGTACCGGGTGGCCAGGGCCGCCTCCGGGGCGCTGACCACCGACTCGGAGATCGCCTCCATCGGCGGCGTCACCAAGCTGGCGGACAGCCTGGGGCGGATCGACGCGCGGGACGTGACCATGGTCGTGCTGCCGGTGGACTACGACGCGGCCGACCGCAACCGCGTGGTGCCCAGGCAGCCGCAGGCGGGCCAGGTGTGGGCGGCGCTGCGCGCGGACCGCCCGGTGCCCAGGTCGGCCACGGAGGGCGGCCCCGGCGTGGCCACCGTCCCCGTGGACACGCCGTCCGCCCCCTCGATGCCCAGGCTGGCCCCGAGCACCCGCTGAGGCGGCCCTGCGCAGGCGCCCTGCCGGCCGGGCGCGGGGCCCCCGGAATATCCAGGGCCCCGGGCCGCGTTTTGGTCGTTGCGTGCCTGTCCTGGCAGACTGGTGCGTCGGCCCCGGTTCACGGAGCGGCAGCCCGCCGCCCGACCCGGTGCCCTCCCGAGTCATTGGAGAGATCCCTGTGAAGCCCGACATCCACCCCACGTACGTCGAGACCCAGGTCACCTGCACCTGCGGCAACTCCTTCACCACCCGCAGCACGGCGAAGGACGGCGTGATCCGCGCGGACATCTGCTCGCAGTGCCACCCGTTCTACACGGGCAAGCAGAAGATCCTCGACACCGGTGGCCGCGTCGCCCGGTTCGAGGCCCGCTTCGGCAAGCGCGCCGGGTCCGCGAAGAAGTAGCCACACGTCAGCGCCGGTCCAGGGCCGCTCCCGCGCAGGGGCGGCCGGACCGGCGCTTTGTCGTCCCCCATCGCGTCAACCCCAGCAGCAACCACGAAGGGGTGCCCCACCATGTTCGAGGCGGTCCAGGACCTGATCGGCGAGCACGCCGACCTCGAGAAGCGGCTGGCCGACCCATCCGTCCACGCCGACCAGGCCGAGGCCCGCAGGCTCCACAAGCGGTACGCGGAGCTCACCCCGATCGTCGAGGCGTACCGGGAGTGGCTGCGGACGGGGGACGACATCACCACCGCGCGTGAGCTGGGCGCCGAGGACCCCGACTTCGCCGCCGAGGTCAAGGCGTTCGAACAGCGGCGCGAGGAGCTCACCGAGCGGCTGCGGCTGCTGCTGGTCCCGCGCGACCCCAGCGACGACAAGGACGTCATCCTGGAGATCAAGGCGGGCGAGGGCGGCGAGGAGTCCGCGCTGTTCGCCGGCGACCTGCTGCGCATGTACCTGCGCTACGCCGAGCGGGTCGGCTGGCGCACCGAGATCATCGAGGCCAACGAGTCCGACCTCGGCGGCTACAAGGACGTCTCCGTGGCGGTCAAGAGCCGCGGCCGGACCGAGCCGGGCGGCGGCGTGTGGGCGCGCCTGAAGTACGAGGGCGGGGTGCACCGGGTGCAGCGCGTGCCCGCCACCGAGTCCCAGGGCCGCATCCACACCTCGGCCGCGGGCGTGCTGGTGCTGCCCGAGGCGGAGGACGTGGACGTGGAGATCAACCCCAGCGACCTGCGGATCGACGTCTACCGCTCCTCGGGCCCCGGCGGCCAGTCGGTGAACACCACCGACTCCGCGGTGCGCATCACCCACCTGCCCACCGGCATCGTCGTCTCCTGCCAGAACGAGAAGAGCCAGTTGCAGAACAAGGAGCAGGCGCTGCGCATCCTGCGGGCCAGGCTGCTTGCCGCCGCCCAGGAGGAGGCCGAGAAGGAGGCGTCCGACGCCCGGCGCAGCCAGGTGCGCACCGTGGACCGCTCCGAGCGCATCAGGACGTACAACTTCCCCGAGAACCGCATCTCGGACCACCGGGTGGGCTTCAAGGCGTACAACCTCGACCAGGTGCTCGACGGCGATCTCGACACGGTGATCCAGGCCTGCGTGGACGCCGACTCCGCGGCCAAGCTGGCCGCGGCCGGATGACGCGCCTGCCACGCTTGGACCCGGCGCACCCCGCCGCGCCCCCACCACGAGAAGACCCCAGCCCCGAGAACACCGCGAGGAGGGCCCGAGTGAACCTGTTGCTCGCCGAGGTGGCCCAGGCCACCCAGCGGCTCGCGGACGCCGGCGTGCCGTCCCCGCGCTTCGACGCCGAGGAGCTGGCCGCGTACGTGCACGGCGTGAAGCGGGGCGAGCTGCACACCGTGCCCGACTCCGACTTCGACGCCCGCTACTGGGAGGCCGTGGCGCGCCGCGAGGCCCGCGAGCCGCTCCAGCACATCACCGGCCGGGCGTTCTTCCGCTACCTGGAGCTGGCCGTCGGCCCGGGCGTGTTCGTGCCCCGGCCGGAGACCGAGTCCGTCGTCGGCTGGGCGATAGACGCGCTGCGGGCCATGGACGTGGCCGAGCCGCTGGTGGTGGACCTGTGCACCGGCTCGGGCGCCATCGCGCTGGCGCTCGCCCAGGAGGTGCCGCGCAGCACCGTGCACGCCGTGGAGCTGGACGAGACCGCGCTGGCCTGGGCCCGCCGCAACACCGAGGGCAGCCGCGTGGCGCTGCACCACGGGGACGCGCTCGCCGCCCTGCCGGAGCTCAACGGCCAGGTGGACCTGGTCATCAGCAACCCCCCGTACATCCCGCTCGAGGAGTGGGAGAACGTCGCCCCCGAGGCGCGCGACCACGATCCGCAGATCGCGCTGTTCTCGGGCCGCGACGGCCTGGACGTCATCCGGGGCCTGGAGCGCACCGCCTCCCGCCTGCTGCGGCCCGGCGGCGTCGTCGTCGTCGAGCACGCCGACACACAGGGCGGCCAGGTCCCCTGGATCTTCAACGAGGACGCGGGCTGGACGGACGCCGCCGACCACCGGGACCTGAACAACCGGCCCCGGTTCGCCACAGCCCGCAAGGTCATGCCATGAACGCCGCTAGGCCCATTCTTCGAACCAGGAGGCCCTGACGATGGCACGCCGCTACGACTGCTCCGACGCGTCCGACCGGGCGATCGGACTGCGCGAGGCCGCGTCCGCGGTACGCCGCGGTGAGCTGGTCGTGCTGCCCACGGACACCGTGTACGGCATCGGCGCGGACGCGTTCTCCGCCGAGGCCGTGGGGGATCTGCTCGAGGCCAAGGGCCGGGGCCGCAACATGCCCTCCCCGGTCCTGGTGGGTTCGCCGACCGTGCTGCACGGCCTGGTCACCGACTTCTCCGAGCAGGCGTGGGAGCTGGTGGACGCCTTCTGGCCGGGCGCCCTGACCCTGGTCGCCCGCCACCAGCCCTCCCTGCGCTGGGACCTCGGCGACACCCGCGGCACGGTCGCGGTGCGCATGCCGCTGCACCCGGTCGCGATCGAGCTGCTCAACGAGACCGGGCCGATGGCCGTCAGCAGCGCGAACCTCACCGGCCACCCGGCCCCGCAGGACTGCGACGCCGCGCAGGAGATGCTCGGCGACTCGGTGTCGGTCTACCTCGACGGCGGGCGCACGCTGGACAACGTGCCGTCCTCGATCGTGGACGTGACCGGCCGCGTCCCGGTGCTGCTGCGCGCGGGCGCGCTGTCGCTGGAGGAGCTGCGCAAGGTCGTACCGGGCCTGGGGGCGGCCAGTTGACCGCGCCCCGGGGGCCGGCGTGCGGGTACACGGACCACGAGCGGGGCATATCGGACCAGGCCCCCTCGGGTGACCGTTTCCGCATCCTCCACGTGTGCACCGGCAACGTCTGCCGCTCGCCCATGGCCGAGCGGCTGACGCGGCACGAGCTGCGCAAGCGTCTCGGCGACCAGGCCGCCGGGATCGTCGTGGAGAGCGCGGGCACCTGGGGGCACGAGGGCGCCCCGATGGAGACCAACGCCGCCGCCGTGCTCGCCGAGTACGGCGCCGACGCGGACGGCTTCACCGGCCGCGAGCTGCTCGACGACCACGTCATCGAGGCGGACCTGGTGCTGACCGCGACCCGGGACCACCGCGCCCAGGTGATCTCCATGGGCCACGCCGCCGGGCTGCGGACGTTCACGCTGAAGGAGTTCACCCGGCTGGTGCGGGCCATAGACCCCGCCACGCTGCCCCACGCGGAGGAGGGCGGCGTGATCGAGCGCGCCCGCTCCCTGGTGCGGGCCGCCGCCGCGCTGCGGGGCTGGCTGCTGGCGCCCACCCCGGACGCGGACGAGGTGTACGACCCCTACGGCGCGCCCATCACCGTCTTCCGCAACTGCGGCGACGAGATCTACCACGCCCTCGATCCGGTGGTGACCGCTTTGACCGGCGTATCCCGGGAAGCCCACCTAAAGTGGGACTGAGTACCCGCCTCCTCCCGTCCGGGAGTCCCGATGACGGTCGCCGGCCCGCCCCCTGCGGGCAACACCGCGCAGGGCAGCACACCCGAAGAGCGCACACCCCCAGGCCGCGCCGCGCGGGCCGGGGGCCGCGCCGCGCAGGGCGGCACCGCCCGGGATCCGGCCCCGCGGGGCGCGGCCGGGCCGGAGGCCGGGTCCTGGGGCGCGGGCATGGAGGCGCTGCGGGGCGCTGACCCGCGGATCGCCGAGGTGGTGCTCGCCGAGCTGGCCCGGCAGCGCCGCAGGATCCAGCTCGTCGCCGGGGAGAACCTCACCTCCCCGGCCGTGCTCACAGTCCTGGGCAGCCCGCTGGCCAACAAGTACGCCGAGGGCTACCCGGGCCGCCGCCACCACGGCGGGTGCGAGGTGGTGGACGTCGCCGAGCAGCTCGCCGTGGAGCGGGCCAAACAACTGTTCGGGGTGGCCCACGCCAACGTCCAGCCCTACTCCGGCTCCTCGGCGAACCTGGCCGCCTACGCCGCCCTGCTCGTGCCCGGGGACACGGTGCTGGCCATGTCCCTGGAGCACGGCGGCCACCTCACCCACGGCTCGTCCGCGAACTTCTCCGGCCGGTGGTTCCGCTTCCACGGGTACGGGGTGCGGCGGGACACCGGCGAGGTGGACTACGACCAGGTCCGCGACCTGGCCCTGGCCCGCCGCCCCAAGGCGATCGTGTGCGGCTCCATCGCCCACCCCAGGCACCTGGACTACGCGGCGTTCCGCGCGATCGCCGACGAGGTGGACGCCTACCTGATCGTGGACGCCGCGCACACCATCGGCCTGGTCGCCGGCGGGGTGGCGCCCAGCCCCGTGCCCTGGGCGGACGTGGTGTGCGCCACCACCCACAAGGTGCTGCGCGGGCCGCGCGGCGGGCTGATCCTGTGCGGGCAGGCCCTGGCCCGGCGCATCGACCGCGCCGTGTTCCCGTTCTCGCAGGGCGGCCCGCACATGAACAGCGTGGCCGCCAAGGCCGTCGCCTTCGCCGAGGCCGCCACCCCGGAGTACGCCGCGTACACCCGGCAGGTGGTGCGCAACGCGCGGGCGCTGGCGCGGGGGCTGGCGGAGGAGGGCGTCGAGCCGCTGACCGGGGGCACGGACACCCACCTGGTGACGGCGAGCACGCTGGGGCTCGGCCTGGACGGCCTGGAGGCCCGCTCCCGGTGCGCCCGGGCGGGCATCGTGCTGGACAAGAGCTGCCTGCCGTATGACGAGCGCCCGGTGGAAGCGGGCTCCGGGGTCAGGGCCGGCACCTCGTCGGTGACGACCCAGGGCATGGGGGAGGAGCAGTTGGCCGGGACGGCCCGCCTGATCGCCCGCGCCCTGCGCGACCCGGACGGGCGCCACCGCGCGGAGCTCACCTCGGCGGTGGCGGCGCTGCTGGAGGGCTTCCCGGCGTACCCGGCCGGCTGAGCCCGGCCCCGCGGGGCGGCCCGCCCGCCGGCGGCCGGGGTCGCGTGTGCAACCTTCCCGGCGTCCGCGGAGTCTCCTCCCGTGTCCACGTCCCGCCGCGCCGGAACGCGGCGGGGTCACCTTCGTCCCTTCTGTCGCACCGCCACCGCGGCCGATCACCTCGGCTGTTCGCTCAGGGGGGAAGGACGCGAATAGGGTGTGACGCGTGAGGACCAGCGAGACCTGCCACCGGACCAGGGGCCGCCGTGCGTGAATACCTGCTGACCCTCCTGGTGACCGCGGCCGTCACCTACATGCTGACCGGGCCGGTGCGGAAGTTCGCCATCGCGGCCGGCGCCATGCCCGAGATCCGCGCGCGCGACGTGCACCGCGAGCCCACCCCCCGGCTGGGCGGCATCGCCATGTTCGGCGGACTGTGCGCGGGCCTGCTGGTGGCCTCGCAGTTGCCGCACATCGGCGTCGTCTTCACCAGCACCGACGAGCCCCGCGCGGTACTCGCCGGGGCCGGGCTGATCTGGCTGCTCGGGGTGCTGGACGACAAGTGGGGCGTGGACGCCCTGCTCAAGCTCGGCGGGCAGATGGTCGCCGCGGGCGTCATGGTCTTCCAGGGCCTCCAGATCATCTCGCTGCCCGTCCCCGGTGTCGGCACCCTCACCCTGACCCCGATCCAGGGCCAGTTGCTGACCGTGGCCCTGGTCGTCGTCACGATCAACGCGGTGAACTTCGTGGACGGCCTGGACGGCCTGGCCTCCGGCATGGTCTGCATCGCCGCCGTCGCGTTCTTCATCTACGCCTACCGCCTGTGGTTCGGCCACGGCATCGAGGGCGCCGCGCCCGCCACCCTGTTCAGCGCCATCCTCATCGGCATGTGCCTGGGCTTCCTGCCGCACAACATGCACCCGGCGCGGATCTTCATGGGCGACTCCGGCTCGATGCTCATCGGGCTGATGCTGTCCGCCTCGGCGATCTCCATCACCGGCCAGGTCGAGCTGGACGACCTCGCCGAGTTCGGCGGCTCCCAGCGGCAGGCCGTGCAGGAGATGGTGCCGGTCTACATCCCGCTGCTGCTGCCGCTGACGGTGATCGCGGTGCCGATGACGGACCTGATCCTCGCCGTGGTCCGCCGCACCTGGAACGGCCAGTCGCCGTTCGCCGCCGACAAGCAGCACCTGCACCACCGGCTGCTGGAGATCGGCCACTCGCACAGCCGCGCCGTGCTGATCATGTACTTCTGGTCGGCGCTGATCGCGCTCGGCACGGTGGCGTTCTCGGTGCAGTCCAACACCACGGTGCTGCTGCTCGCCGTGCTGGTGCTGTGCGCGATCGGCCTGGTGGTGCTGATGCTGCCGCGGTTCCGGCCCAAGGCGCCCGAGTGGGCGGAGGCCGTCGTCCCGCCGCGGTACCGGGGCAGCCGCCGCCGTCGCGGCGCCGCCCACGAGGCCGCGGCGCCCGCCGAGGGGCAGGACGCCCGCCCCGCGGGCGCGCCGCACCGGGCCAACGGCGCCTCCGCGGTCGGCGACCGCCACCGCTTCGCCCGCCGCTCGCACGCCCACTCCGGGGCGGGCTCGACGGCCGGGTCACAGGGCGGGGAGTCGTGAGTTCGGGGCCGTGCGAGAGGGCCGCCGCGAAGGGTAGGGGGCATTGTTTCGCTAACAGCGCAATCGTGCGCCCAGTAACCCGTAAGTGTGACGTGGAGCACAGCAAATAGGTAAAGCTCTCATCAAATAGTTTGTGATACCGTTCACGAACGACGGGGGCAAGCCGAAAGACCACACGAGAGGGTCTTCCGGCTGAGGCGGACATCGCCCCTTGGTCACACCCTCCTGATCGGCGTTCGCCCGCATGCCGCGGGCCGGCGCCCGTCACCCCGCACTGCACGTCCACAACCCCGGAGCTGCCCGCATGCAGTCCAACGACGCCCGGATCCTTCTGAGCGCCGCTGTCCCCACCGCTGCCCTCGGCCTCGTGGCCGTCGGGGTCAGCGCGCCGGTGGCGGGATCCGAGGGCGCCATCGGCGCGGCTGTCGGCGCGGCACTGGTGATCGCGTTCTTCGCCGCCGGCCTGGTGGCGCTCCAGCGCACCGCCAGGGCGCTGCCCCACCTGTTCCAGGCGATGGGCCTGCTGGTCTACACCACGCAGTTGCTGCTGTTGATGCTGGTGCTCATGCTGTTCCGCGAGACGGACGCGTTCGACCTCCGGGCGATGGCCCTCACCCTGCTCGGGTGCACCGTCGTCTGGGTCACGGCCCAGGTCCGCGGGCACATGAAGGCCAAGATCCTCTACGTGGACCCGGCCGCGGCCGGGAGCGGGGCGCCCAAGACGCCGGAGTCCCGGGCATGAGACCGGGGGTGGAGTCGGGGCACGCGCCGGCTCCTGCTATCGTCCGGTGCCAACTACGGCTCAGCGGGCGCAGGTGGCCTTCGGTCCTCGGGACGGACAAGGCTGCCCATGCCGCATGCGCCTTCCGGGCCCTTCGGCCCGCTCCTGATCTGCATAACCAGTCCAGTGCCGTTCCGCGGCTCGACGTCGCGCCGACACAACGAGGTTGCCGTACCCATGCGTCACGCCGAAGGAGCTCCCGGTGAGTAATGGCCAGGTGCTCGCCTTTGAGACCGACTGCCACATCTTCGACGGGTGCGGCTTCCCCTCACCGGGCCTGCACTCCTTCATGTTCAAGCCGATGTTCACGGTCGGCGGGATCGAGTTCAACAAGCCGATCCTGCTCGCGCTGCTGACCACGCTGCTGGTGATCGGCTTCTTCTGGGCGGCGTTCGCCAAGCCGAAGGTCGTCCCCGGCAAGCTCCAGATGGTCGGCGAGGCCGGGTACGACTTCGTGCGCCGCGGCATCGTGTACGAGACGATCGGCAAGAAGGACGGCGAGAAGTACGTCCCGCTGATGGTCTCGCTGTTCTTCTTCGTATGGATCATGAACCTCTGGTCCATCGTGCCGTTCGCCCAGTTCCCGGTGACCTCGATCATCGCCTTCCCGGCGGGTCTCGCCCTGCTGGTGTGGATCACCTGGCTGACGATCAACTTCAAGAAGCACGGCTTCGCGGGCGGGTTCAAGAACCTGTGCTACATGCCGGGGCTGCCGAAGGCGATCTACCCGATCCTCATCCCGATCGAGTTCCTGTCGAACGTGTTCGTCCGGCCCTTCACGCACGCGGTGCGGCTGTTCGCGAACATGTTCGCCGGACACCTGCTGCTGCTGATCTTCACCATCGCCAGTTGGTACCTGCTGAACGGCATCGGCATCGCCTACGCGGCCGTGTCGTTCGTCATGGTGATCATCATGACGATGTTCGAGCTGTTCATCCAGGGGCTCCAGGCGTACGTCTTCGTCCTGCTGGCCTGTAGCTACATTCAGGGTGCGCTGCACGCGGACCACTGACAGCCGCCGCATCCGCCCCGTACGAGAGACGTCCGGTGGCCAACCCCCACCGGCTCATGAAGAAGAAGGAAGAAACGGCATGTCCGCTCTCCAGACCCTCGCCGCCTCCGAGGTCTCCGGCTCCCTCGCCTCCATCGGTTACGGCCTCGCCGCCATCGGCCCCGGCATCGGCGTCGGCATCATCTTCGGCAACGGCACCCAGGCGCTGGCCCGCCAGCCCGAGGCGGCCGGTCTGATCCGTCAGAACCAGATCCTCGGCTTCGCCCTGTGTGAGGCGCTCGCCCTGATCGGCATCGTCATGCCGTTCGTGTTCGGCACCTGATCCGGATCCCAGGCAACAACCAGAGGAAGGTCCAGACGTGAATCTCCTGCTGATCGCGGCGGAGGACGAGGAGCAGAACCCTCTGATCCCTCCGGTTCCGGAGTTCGTCGTCGGCCTGCTCGCCTTCGCCATCGTCTTCTGGCTCTTCTACTCCAAGCTCCTCCCCAGCATCAACAAGGTGCTCGAGGAGCGGCGTGAGGCCATCGAGGGCGGGATCGAGAAGGCCGAGCAGGCGCAGGCGGAGGCTCAGCGGGTGCTCGAGGAGTACCGCGAGCAGCTCGCCGACGCCCGCCACGAAGCCGCTCGGCTGCGCCAGGAGGCGCAGGAGCAGGGCGCGGCGCTCATCGCGGAGATGCGCGCCGAGGGCCAGCGGCAGAGGGAGGCCGTCGTCGAGGCGGGCCACGCCCAGCTCGAGGCCGACCGCAAGCAGGCCGCCGCGCTGCTGCGGCAGGACGTGGGCAAGCTCGCCACCGAGCTGGCCGGCCGCATCGTCGGCGAGTCCCTGGAGGACCACGCCCGGCAGAGCCGGATCATCGACCGGTTCCTCGACGAGCTCGAGGAGCGGGCCGAGGAAGGTGCCGCGCGATGAACACCCCGACGGCGTGCCGTGGGGCGGTCGTTGACGCGGCCGGGCGTGGCCTTGGACGGAAGGAGGGCCGCCGATGAACGGCGCTAGCCGTGAGGCGCTGGCCTCCGCTCGCGAGCGGCTGGACGCGCTGCTGGCCGGGACCGCCGTGGACGCCGGCGAGCTGTCGGCGGAGCTGGCCTCCGTCGGGCACCTGCTCGACCGCGAGGTCGCGCTGCGCCGGGTGCTGACCGACCCCGCGAAGGACGGGCAGGCCAAGGCGGACCTCACCGCCCGGCTGCTGTCCGGCCAGGTCGGCGGTCCCACGCTCGACCTGCTCGGCGGCCTGGTCCGCTCCCGCTGGTCGCAGCCGCGCGACCTGGCGGACGCCGTGGAGGAGCTGGCGGCGATCGCCGAGCTCGTCGTGGCCGAGCGGGAGAACCGGCTGGACGACGTGGAGGACGAGCTGTTCCGGTTCGGCCGGATCGTGCAGTCCTCGCCCGAGCTGCGGCAGGCGCTGGCCGACCGCGCGGCGCCGCCCGCCTCCCGGTCGGAGCTGGTCCACTCGCTGCTCGGCGGGCGGGCGCACCCGGTCACGGAGCGGCTGATCGCCCGGCTCGTGGCACATCCGCGTGGCCGTAGCCTGGATGTGGGCCTGGAGGGCTACTCCAAGCTCGCAGCCGCCCGGCGCGGGCGCGTCGTGGCCGTGGTCACCTCGGCCGTGCCGCTCACCGACCGGCAGAAGAGCCGGCTGGGCGCCGCCCTGGGCAGGATGTACGGCCGCGAGGTGCACCTGAACCTGGACGTGGACCCCGAGGTCCGCGGCGGGATCCGGGTGCGGATCGGCGACGAGGTCATCGACGGGACGGTCGCCAGCCGCCTGGAGGGCGCGACCCGCGGCCTGGCCGGCTGACCGGGACGCCGGCGCCGTAGGGCCGGCCCCCTCGGGGCCCCGGCCCCACAACTCAACAAGCATGGAGAGATGCGGCCCGAGTTGGGCCGTGCCAGTTACGCGGTCGCCGGGGACGGCGATCCGGGCCCAACTAGGGAGAGCAGGGACACCAGATGGCGGAGCTCACGATCCGGCCGGAGGAGATCCGGGACGCGCTGGAGAACTTCGTCCAGTCGTACAAGCCGGACGCGGCCTCGCGCGAGGAGGTCGGTACCGTCACCGAGGCCGGTGACGGCATCGCCAAGGTCGAGGGTCTGCCCTCGGCCATGGCCAACGAACTGCTGAAGTTCGAGGACGGCACCCTCGGCCTCGCCCTCAACCTCGAGGAGCGGGAGATCGGTGTCGTGATCCTCGGCGAGTTCAGCGGCATCGAGGAGGGCCAGACGGTCCGCAGGACCGGCGAGGTGCTCTCGGTCCCCGTGGGCGAGGGGTACCTCGGCCGCGTGGTGGACCCGCTGGGCAACCCGATCGACGGCCTGGGCGAGATCGAGACGTCCGGCCGCCGTGCCCTGGAGCTCCAGGCCCCCACGGTGATGCAGCGCAAGAGCGTCCACGAGCCGCTCCAGACCGGCCTGAAGGCCGTCGACTCGATGACCCCGATCGGCCGCGGCCAGCGCCAGCTCATCATCGGCGACCGGCAGACCGGCAAGACCGCCCTCGCGATCGACACGATCATCAACCAGCGGGACAACTGGCGCTCCGGCGACCCGAAGCGGCAGGTCCGCTGCATCTACGTGGCCATCGGCCAGAAGGGCTCCACCATCGCGTCCGTGCGCGGCGCGCTGGAGGAGGCCGGGGCCCTGGAGTACACCACGATCGTCGCCGCCCCGGCGTCGGACCCGGCGGGCTTCAAGTACCTCGCCCCGTACACCGGCTCGGCCATCGGCCAGCACTGGATGTACGACGGCAAGCACGTCCTGATCGTCTTCGACGACCTGTCCAAGCAGGCCGACGCCTACCGCGCCGTGTCCCTGCTGCTGCGCCGCCCGCCGGGCCGCGAGGCCTACCCGGGTGACGTCTTCTACCTGCACTCCCGCCTGCTGGAGCGCTGCGCGAAGCTGTCGGACGAGATGGGCGCCGGCTCGATGACGGGTCTGCCGATCGTGGAGACCAAGGCCAACGACGTCTCCGCGTTCATCCCCACCAACGTCATCTCCATCACCGACGGCCAGTGCTTCCTGGAGTCCGACCTGTTCAACGCGGGCCAGCGCCCGGCGCTGAACGTCGGTATCTCCGTCTCCCGCGTGGGTGGCTCGGCGCAGATCAAGGCGATGCGGAAGGTCGCGGGCCGACTGCGCGTGGACCTCGCCCAGTTCCGCGAGCTGGAGGCGTTCGCCGCCTTCGGCTCCGACCTGGACGCGGCCTCCAAGGCGCAGCTCGAGCGCGGCCGGCGCATGGTCGAGCTGCTCAAGCAGCCGCAGTACTCGCCGTTCCCGGCGGAGGAGCAGGTCGTCTCCATCTGGGCCGGCACCACCGGCAAGATGGACGACGTGCCGGTCGAGGACGTGCGCCGCTTCGAGCGCGAGTTCATCGACTACCTGAAGCGGGAGAAGAAGGACCTGCTCACCGGCATCGCCGAGACGGGCCAGCTCCCGGACGAGACCACCGAGGCGCTGACCGAGGCCGTCACCACCTTCAAGCGGCAGTTCGAGACCTCGGACGGCCAGCTTCTGGGCGACGACACGCCGCGGGCCGGCACCTCCAAGTAGACCGAAGGGACCTGCTGAACCCATGGGATCCCAGCTTCGGGTCTACAAGCGCCGCATCAAGACGGTCACCGCCACCAAGAAGATCACCAAGGCGATGGAGATGATCTCCGCATCGCGCATCGCCAAGGCGCAGCGCCAGGTGGCGGCGTCGACGCCGTACGCGAACGAGCTCACCCACGCGGTGACGGCGGTGGCGACCGGCTCGAACACCCGGCACCCGCTGACCACGGAGGCGGAGAACCCGACCCGGGCCGCGGTCCTGCTCATCACGAGCGACCGCGGGCTCGCGGGCGGGTACTCCTCCAACGCCATCAAGGCCGCGGACCAGCTCACGCAGCGGCTGCGCGCCGAGGGCAAGGAGGTCGTCAGCTTCGTCGTCGGCCGCAAGGGCGCGGGTTACTACTCCTTCCGCAACCGGCCGGTCGAGCGGTCGTGGACCGGCTTCACCGACAAGCCGACCTACGCCGACGCCAAGGAGGTCGCCTCCGCCCTCATCGAGGCCTTCACCACGGAGACCTCCGAGGGCGGGGTGGACGAGCTGCACATGGTGTTCACCGAGTTCGTCTCGATGATCACCCAGACGCCGGTGGGCAAGCGGCTGCTGCCCCTCTCCCTGGAGGAGAGCGAGCAGGAGGCGCCGGCCAAGGGCGAGGTGCTGCCGCTGTACGAGTTCGAGCCGTCGGCGGAGGGCGTCCTCGACGCCCTGCTGCCGCGGTACGTCGAGAGCAGGATCTACAACGCGCTGCTCCAGTCGGCCGCCTCCGAGCACGCGGCCCGGCGCCGCGCGATGAAGTCGGCCACCGACAACGCGGAAGAGATCATCAAGTCGCTCACGCGGCTTGCCAACGCGGCCCGCCAGGCCGACATCACCCAGGAAATCAGCGAGATCGTCGGTGGCGCGAACGCCCTGGCCGACGCGACCGCGGGGAGTGACTGACAGATATGACCACCACTGTTGAGACGGCCGCCGCGACGGGGCGCGTCGCCCGGGTCATCGGCCCGGTCGTCGACGTGGAGTTCCCCGTCGACGCGATGCCGGAGATCTACAACGCGCTGCACGTCGAGGTCGCCGACCCGGCGGAGCAGGGCGTCACGAAGACCCTGACCCTCGAGGTCGCCCAGCACCTCGGCGACGGCCTGGTGCGCGCGATCTCCATGCAGCCCACCGACGGCCTGGTCCGCTCGGCCCCGGTGAGCGACACCGGCGCGGCGATCTCCGTCCCGGTCGGCGACGTCACCAAGGGCAAGGTGTTCAACGCCCTCGGTGAGGTGATGAACGTGGAGGACACCGCGTCCCTCCAGATCACCGAGCGCTGGCCGATCCACCGCAAGGCCCCGGCCTTCGACCAGCTCGAGTCCAAGACCGAGATGTTCGAGACCGGCCTGAAGGTCATCGACCTGCTGACCCCGTACGTCAAGGGCGGCAAGATCGGCCTGTTCGGCGGCGCGGGCGTGGGCAAGACCGTGCTCATCCAAGAGATGATCATGCGTGTCGCCAACCTGCACGAGGGTGTGTCGGTGTTCGCCGGCGTCGGCGAGCGCACCCGTGAGGGCAACGACCTCATCGACGAGATGACCGAGTCCGGCGTGCTCGACAAGACCGCGCTGGTCTTCGGCCAGATGGACGAGCCCCCGGGCACCCGTCTGCGGGTCGCGCTGTCCGCGCTGACCATGGCGGAGTACTTCCGCGATGTGCAGAAGCAGGACGTGCTGCTGTTCATCGACAACATCTTCCGCTTCACCCAGGCGGGCTCCGAGGTGTCCACCCTGCTCGGCCGCATGCCGTCGGCGGTGGGCTACCAGCCGAACCTCGCGGACGAGATGGGCATCCTCCAGGAGCGCATCACCTCCACCCGCGGCCACTCGATCACCTCGATGCAGGCGATCTACGTTCCGGCGGACGACCTGACCGACCCGGCCCCGGCCACCACGTTCGCGCACCTCGACGCGACCACGGTGCTCTCCCGGCCGATCTCGGAGAAGGGCATCTACCCGGCGGTGGACCCGCTGGACTCCACCTCCCGGATCCTGGACCCGCGGTACATCACGCAGGAGCACTACGAGTGCGCCACCCGGGTCAAGGGGATCCTCCAGAAGTACAAGGACCTCCAGGACATCATCGCCATCCTCGGCATCGACGAGCTCGGCGAGGAGGACAAGCTCACCGTCCACCGCGCCCGCCGGATCGAGCGCTTCCTGTCGCAGAACACCCACGCGGCGAAGCAGTTCACCGGTATCGACGGCTCGGACGTGCCGCTGGACGAGTCCATCGCCGCGTTCAACGCCATCGCGGACGGGAAGTACGACCACTTCCCCGAGCAGGCGTTCTTCATGTGCGGTGGCATCGAGGACCTCGAGCGCAACGCCCGGGAGCTCGGCGTCTCCTGACGCCCGCCTTCCGGTCCGCGGTGCATCCCGGGTGAGGGGCGGGCCCCGGCCCGCCCCTCACCCGCACTCCCGTTATTCTTTGACACACACCAGCCACACCAGGCTGGTGCGAACCCAAGGAGCCGTCTTGGCTGAGCTGCACGTCGAGCTGGTCGCCGCCGACCGCAAGGTCTGGTCGGGCGAGGCCACGATCGTCGTCGCGCGCACCACGTCGGGCGACATCGGTGTCATGCCGGGCCACCAGCCGCTGCTGGGCGTGCTGACGTCCGGGCCCGTGACCGTCCGCACGTCCGACGGCGGCACCGTCGTCGCCGCCGTGCACGGAGGCTTCCTCTCGTTCGCGGACGACAAGCTGTCGATCCTCGCCGAGGTCGCCGAGCTGGCCGACGAGATCGACGTCGAACGCGCCGAGCGGGCGCTGGAGCGCGCGAAGTCCGAGGAGGACGCCGCCGCGGAGCGGCGTGCCGAGGTACGGCTGCGCGCCGCCACGGTCGGCGCGCGCTGACCGGTCGCCGAACCGCGGGCCGCCGGGCACCGGCTGCCCGGGCGGCGGGGGCACCACAAACGGGGCAGGTGGAGAACGGCATACGCGAGCGAGGAGGTCGGTGGGCGTGATCCTCGCTCTTCAGGTGTGCGGCGCCGTGGTGGGGCTCGCCCTGCTGGGGCTGTTCGTGTTCGGGCTGCGCAGACGGCTCATCCAGCGCTCCGGCGGAACGTTCGACTGCTCCCTGCGGCTCCGCCTGCCGCCCGAGGCGGAGCGGTCCGGCGCCGAGGGCGGTCCCGGTGAGCCCGCCGACGCCCCCGACCCCGGGGGCAAGGGCTGGATCTTCGGCGTCGCCCGCTACAGCGGCGACCGCGTCGAGTGGTTCCGCGTCTTCTCCTACGCCCCCCGTCCCCGCCAGCTCTTGGAGCGCGGCGAGATCGAGGTGCTGCGGCGCCGGACCCCGCGCGGCCAGGAGGAGGTGGCGCTGCTGTCCGGCGCCGTCGTGCTCACCTGCCGCCATCGCGGCACCCTGCTGGAGCTCGCCATGAGCGAGGACGCCCTGACGGGGTTCCTCGCCTGGCTGGAGGCCGCGCCCCCCGGGCAGCGCGTCAACGTGGCCTGAGCGAACCGGCCCTCCTCACGGCGAGGTCAGCCCGAGTTCCTGCGCCAGCACCGCCGCCTGCACCCTGCTGCGCAGGCCCAGCTTCGCCAGGATCCGGCTGACGTGCGTCTTCGTCGTCGCTTCCGCCATCCGCAGCCGCTCGGCGATGTCCGCGTTCGACAGGCCCTCCCCGAGGCACGCCAGCACCTCGCGCTCCCGCGGGGTCAGCGACTCCACCGCCGCCGAAGCCTCCCCGCCCGCGACGGGACGGCGGGTCGCGAACGCCGAGATCAGCCGCCGGGTCACCGCGGGCGCCACCAGGCCCTCGCCCCGCGCCACCACGCGCACCCCCTCCACCAGTTGCTCGGCGTCGGTGTCCTTCAGCAGGAACCCGGCCGCGCCCGCGCGCAGCGCGCCGAAGACGTACTCGTCCAGGTCGAACGTGGTCAGCACCAGCACGTCGGCCAGGCCCTCGCCCACCACCCGGCGGGTCGCCGCGACCCCGTCGAGCCGGGGCATCTGCACGTCCATGACCACGACGTCCGGGCGCAGCTCCCGGGCGAGCCGCACCGCCTCCTCCCCGTCGGCGGCCTCGCCGACCACGGTGATGTCGGGGGCCGACCCGAGGATCAGCAGCAGGCCCGCGCGGACGGCGGCCTGGTCCTCGGCGACGACGACACGGATGGTCACGGCTGGGTGGTCCCTTCGTCTCGGGTGACGGGCAGATCGGCGCGCACCCGCCACAGCCCTGAGCCGGTGCCGGTGCCCGGGCCCGGTCCCTCCGGGAGCGGGCCCGCCTCGAACGCGCCGCCGAGCAGCGCCGTCCGCTCGGCCATGCCCACCAGACCCGCGCCCGCGCCCGGTGCGCGCGGCCCCGGCTCGGCGAGGTACGGGCTGTCCACGATCACGCTGAGGGTGCCCGCGGACTCCGTCAGGCGGACGGTGACGGTGCCGGGGGCGGCGTGCTTGAGCGCGTTGGTGAGCGACTCCTGGACGATCCGGTAGGCCGCCAGCTCCACCGGCGCGGGCAGCGCGGCCCCGCCCGGCCGCTCGTCCCGCAGCTCGAACGCGAGGCCGCCCGCGGCCCCCGCCGAGCCGGCCCGCTCCAGCACCGAGTCCAGCGCCTCGAGCCGGGGCGCGGGCGCGGGCTCCTCCTCGCCGGCGGTGCGCAGCAGCTCGATCAGGCGGCGCATCTCGGCCAGCCCCTGCACGCTGCTCTCCCGGATCACCGACAGCGCCCGCCGGGTGGCGCGCGGGTCGTCGCCGGTCACCGACAGCGCAGCGGAGGAGTGGATGGCGATCGCCGACAGGTGGTTGGCGACCAGGTCGTGCAGCTCCCTGGCCATCCTGGCCCGTTCCTGGCCGATCGCGGCGCGCCGGTCCAGCTCGGCCAGGAGCGTGGTCTGCTCGGCGCGGAGCCGGGCCGCCGCCGCGGCGTCCCTGTGGTTGCGGACGGCGAGCCCGCTCCACGCCGAGCCGGGGCCGACCACGGCGGTGGCGAAGCCGAACAGCAGGGCCTCGGGGGCGCGGAGCACGGCGAGCGGGACGATCGTGGCCAGCACCGTCACGATCAGGCTGTTGCGCGGGACCCGGCGGGCCGCGGCGGGCGAGCCGTACAGCACGGACGCGTAGACCAGGTCCGCGTACATGGCGACCGACGCGATCAGCGAGCCGGTGAGCTGGTCGGCGGCCAGGGCGACGGTGCCCACCGGCAGGGCCACCCGCGGCGCGGAGCGGCGCAGCAGCTCCGCGCCGCACATGACCAGCAGCGGGGCCAGCGGCAGCGCCCCGGGATCGGGCAGGCCGACGCCGAGGTCGGGCAGCCAGGGGTTGCTGACCAGGCCGAGCGCCCACAGGACGAGCCCGCCAAGCAGCCCGGTGGCGGCGATGAGCGCGTCGTCCCGGTGCGGGCGCGGCAGGCGTCCGAGCAGCTCTTTCATGATCCTCCCGACGGTGACCATCCCATCATCGGCGCCGGGCGCGCACGTCGGCGGCGCGGCGGGTCCGGGGGCGGGCCGCGTACATCGAACGATGCAGGGACGGCTCGGCACTGGGGGCGATGCGCGGGCGGGGGCGGGCGGGAGAGGGTCGGGGGGAGTCGCGTGAGAGAGGAGGAGCCATGGTCCTCAAGGTCGTCGTCGCCTGCGAGATCGGCTTCTGGGTACTGCTGACGCTGGGCCTGGCCCTGCGCTACCTGCTGCGGTGGCGGCGGACGAGCGCGGCCGTGCTGGTGTGCGTGCCGCTGGTGGACGTGGTGCTGCTGATCGCCACCGCCGTGGACCTGCGGCGGGGTGCCACGGCCGAGTTCCAGCACGGGCTGGCCGCGGCGTACATCGGCTTCTCGGTGGCGTACGGCCACTCGATGGTGAAGTGGGCGGACGCCAGGTTCGCGCACCGCTTCGCGGGCGGGCCCCCGCCGCCGAAGCCGCCGAAGTACGGGATGGCCCGCGCGCGGTACGAGTGGCGGCTGTGGCTGCGCACCGCGCTGGCGGCGGCCATCGCCGTCGGACTGCTCCAGGTCGCCGTGTGGTGGGTGGACGCCCCCCGGCGCACGGAGCAGCTCGAGGGGTGGCAGGGGACGATGGTGCGGGCGGCGATGATCCACCTGATCATCGCGGCGACGTACACCATCTGGCCGAAGAAGCCCTCGGAGAAGGCTCCGGAGCAGGCCGGGGACGAGGCCGGGGACAAGCCCGCGGACCTCGCGGAGTCCCGCCGCAAGGCGGGCATCTGAGGGCGTGGCCCGGGGCCCGGTGCCGGGGGAGGCCGGGTCCGGCCGGGCGGGGGCGCGCCCGCCCCCGCCCCGCGCGGCTCAGCGGTTCTCGCCCGGGACCCACAGGACGTCGCCGCGCTCCTTGTTCGCCGTCCTGGCCAGGATGAACAGCAGGTCCGACAGGCGGTTGAGGTAGGTCGCGGTGAGCGGGTTCATCGTCTCGCCGTGGGTGTCGAACGCCGCCCAGGTGGACCGCTCCGCCCGGCGGACGACCGTGCACGCCTGGTGCAGCAGCGCCGCCCCGGGGGTGCCGCCGGGGAGGATGAAGCTGCGGAGCTTGTCCAGGTCGGCGAGGAACCGGTCGCAGTCGGCCTCCAGGCGGTCGATGTAGCCCTGCTCCACCCGCAGCGGCGGGAACTTCGGGTTCTCGGCGACCGGGGTGGCCAGGTCCGCCCCCACGTCGAACAGGTCGTTCTGGACGCGGGTGAGCACGGTGACGACCTCCTCCGGCAGCCCGCCGAGGGCGATGGCCACACCGATGGCGGCGTTCGCCTCGTTGGCGTCCGCGTAGGCGGCGATCCTGGGGTCGGTCTTGGCGGTGCGGCTCATGTCGCCCAGCGCCGTGGTGCCGTCGTCGCCGGTGCGGGTGTAGATGCGGGTGAGGTTGACCATGCGGCGAGCCTAACGAGGCGGGGACCGGGCGGGCAGGGGCGTCGGTGCCGGGTTCGGAGCCGATACGGTCATACGATTCCCGGATGGAACGGTTCCGAGTCAAGGGCGGAGCGCGGCTCGCGGGCGGCGTCACGGTTCCCGGGGCCAAGAACAGCGCCCTGAAGCTGATGGCCGCCGCCCTGCTGGCGGAGGGCACCACCCGCCTGGGCAACGTCCCGCGCATCCTGGACGTCGAGATCATGGCCGACCTGCTGCGCGGCGCGGGCTGCCTGGCGGACTTCGAGTGGACCGGCGACGGCGGCCACTCGGGGGTGGCGTGGATCACCGTCCCCGAGCGTCCGGGCCACCGGGTGGAGGCGTCGGTGGCGCGGCGGATGCGGGCCTCCATCAGCGTGCTCGGACCGCTGCTGGCCCGCTGCGGGGAGGCGCGGATCGCGCTGCCGGGCGGCGACGCGATCGGCGCGCGCGGCCTGGACATGCACATGAACGGGCTGGTGCGGCTCGGCGCGGACGTCACCACCGAGGGGGAGCACCTGGTGGCGCGGGCACCGCGGGGCCTGCGGGGCAGCGCGGTGGCGCTCGACTTCCCCAGCGTCGGCGCGACGGAGAACATCCTGATGGCGGCGGCGACCGCGCGCGGCGCCACGGTCATCGACAACGCGGCGCGCGAGCCGGAGATCGTCGACCTGTGCACGATGCTCCAGGAGATGGGCGCCAAGATCGGCGGCGCGGGCACCTCCACCATCGAGGTGCAGGGCGTGGAGTGGCTGTCCCCGGTGGTGTACGAGACGGTGCCGGACCGGATCGTCGCCGGCACGTACGCGGTGGGCGCGGTGATGACGGCCGGCGACGTGACGGTGCGCCGGGCCAGGCCGGAGCACCTGGAGATCGCCCTGGACAAGCTGGCGCGGGCGGGCGCCGAGGTGGACCGGGTGCCGGACGGCTTCCGGGTGCGGATGGAGCGGCGGCCCCGGGCGGTGGACGTGGTCACGCTGCCGTACCCGGGGTTCGCCACCGACCTCCAGCCGCAGTTCGCCGCGCTGAACGCGGTGGCGGAGGGGTCGGCGATGGTGACCGAGAACATCTTCGAGGCCCGTTTCGTCTTCCTGCGGGAGCTGTCCCGGATGGGCGCCCGGATCGAGACCGACGGGCACCACGCGGTGGTGCGGGGCGTGGACCGGCTCACGGGCGCCCCGGTCCGGGCCAGCGATGTGCGGGCGGGCGCGGGGCTGCTGCTCGCGGGGCTCGTCGCCGAGGGCGAGACCACCGTCTCGGAGATCCACCACATCGACCGCGGCTACGCGGGCCTGCTGGCCCATCTGCGCGGGCTCGGCGCCACGATCGACCGGGAGAGCGCGGGGTAGGCGGCGCCGCCGGGCGTCACCGCACCGCCCCGGACCGCGGGACCCCGGCCGGGGCCGCGGCCTCCGCCGCCGGGCGGGGCGCGGCCGGGCGCAGCAGGACGAGCACCGCCGCGGCGCCGAGCGCGCCGAGCGCCCCGGCGACCGCGAACGCCGCCTGCGCGCCACCGGCCGCCGCTCCCGGCGCCGCCGCGTCGAGGAACTCCCGCCCGCCGGGCGGCGCGGCCCGCAGCAGCTCCGGGGTGCGCCCGCCCGCGACCGCGTGGGCGGCCCGTGCCGCGTCCGGGACGCCGCGGTCGGCCAGGCTGCCCCGCGCTCCGGCGGTGAAGACGCTGCCCAGCGCGGCGATGCCGAAGGCGTAGCCGAGCTGCCGGGTGGTGTTGACGGCGCCCGCGGCCATGCCGCCGCGCTCGGGCGGCACCAGGGACATCGGCAGCGAGCCCAGCACCGGCGTGGCGAGCCCCACCCCGACGCCGACCAGCGTGAGCCCCGGCATCAGCGCCGTCCAGTCCGCGGACGCGTCCACGAGCACGGCCGTCAGCAGCCCGCCGAGCCCGACGCAGGCGAGACCGCCCCCGACGACCAGGTCGGGCCGCCGCCCGTGCAGCGCCCGGCCCAGCGCCGCCGAGACGCCGAACGCCATCACCGACATCGGCAGCCCCGTCAGACCGGTCTCCAGCGCGCTGAGGCCCAGCACCGACTGGAGCCACACCGAGGTGTAGGTGAACACGGCGTACGCGGCGAACGTCAGCAGGAACCCGGCGAGCAGCACCCCGGTGAACGAGCGGTGGCGCAGCAGCGCGAGGTCCAGCAGCGGGTGCGGCGAGCGGGCCTCGACCGCGGCGAAGGCGGCCAGCAGCACCGCGGCGAGCGCGAGCAGTACCCACACCGCGGGGTCCGTCCAGCCCTCCTCGTTGGCGCGGATCAGTGCGTAGGTGGCGCAGGCCGCGGCGGTGCTGAACGCGGCGATGCCGGCGATGTCCACCCGGCCGCGGACGGGGGCGTGGGCGTCGGTGAGCGTGGTGACGCACAGCACCACCGCGAGCGCGCTCACCGGCAGGTTGACGAAGAAGATCCACCGCCAGGACACGCCCTCGGTGAGCAGGCCGCCGAGGATCGGGCCGACCGCGGCGGACGCGCCCGCCACCGCGCCCCACACGCCGTAGGCGGTGCCCCGGTCCCGCCCGGTGTAGGCGCTGTTGAGCAGGGCGAAGGTGGTGGCGAACATGGCCGCGGCGCCGACGCCCTGCACCGCGCGGGCCGCGATCAGCACGCCGGGGCCGGGGGCGAGCCCGCACGCCAGGGAGGAGGCGGCGAACAGGACGAGTCCGGCGACGTAGGCCCGGCGGTGCCCGGTGCGGTCGGCGATCGCCCCGGCGCCGAGCACCAGCGCGGCCAGGGCGAGGGCGTAGGCGTCGACGACCCACTGGAGGGCGCCGAACGACGCGTCCAGGTCGCCCACCATGTCCGGCAGGGCGACGTTCACGATGGTGACGTCGGTCAGCAGCATGAACGTGCCCAGGCAGACCGTGGTCAGCGGCAGCCACTTGCGCATCTGCGTACCTGTTCCTTCGGTTCCGGCGGGCCGCTGCTCAGCGGGCGGGCGAGGCGGACGCGTCGCCGGTGGGCGGGAGGAACTCGGGCTGGTCGAGCAGGCGGAGCCAGCTCCCGTCGGGCTGGCGGCGGACGACCTGGGCGCGGGCGCCCGCGCCGTCCCCCGGCGGGGTGGACGTCAGCGCGATGTCGCCGCTGACCAGCGTGGGCAGGGGCTGCTCCGGCTCGAAGCGGGGGCGGTTGGCCAGCACCTTCTCCCACAGTTCGCGGATCGCCTCGCGGCCGACGGTCTGCCGGCCGGGCGGGTAGGCCAGCACCGCGTCCCGCTCGTACAGGGCGGCGACCCCGGCGGCGTCGCCGGCGTTGGAGCGCTCGACGAACAGGCGGGTGATGTCCTCGGGGCGCATGGCCTTCTCGTACCGGTCGTAGTCGGGCACGGCTGTCTCCTTGCGGGGGTCGGATGCGGGATTCCCGGGGGAGCGGGCGGCCGGTGACCGCCGCGGCGGCGGCCGGGCCCCGGTCGCCGTCCCTCCCCGGTGCTGCCTCCAGGCTCGCCCCACCCTGATCAGAAGTCCAACAGATGCTATTGCTGGATACTAGAATCCTCAGTCATGGAACTGAGGCAGTCATGGAACTGAGGCAGCTCGAGTACTTCGTCGCCGTCGCCGAGGAGCGCAACTTCACCCGGGCCGCGGAGCGGGTCCACATCAGCCAGTCCGGGGTCAGCGCCCAGATCCGGCAGTTGGAGCGGGAGCTCGGCGCCGAGCTGTTCGACCGCTCCGCCCGCTGCGTCACCCTCACCGTCGCGGGCAAGGCCGCGCTGGAGCACGCCCGCGCCGCGCTGGCCGCCGCCGAGTCGGTCGGGCAGGCGGTGGGCGAGGTCAGCAGCGTGATCCGGGGGCGGCTCGCGGTGGGGATGGTGACCGGATGCACCGTCACCCCGCTGTTCGAGGCCCTCGCGGCGTTCCACCGCGCGCACCCCGGGGTGGAGCTCGCCCTGCTCGAGGACACCGCCGACCAGCTCATGGAGCGGGTCCGCTCCGGCAACGTCGATCTGGCCCTCGTCGGCACCGCGACCGCGGAACCGGAGGGCCTGGACGCGTGGACGGTCGCCAGCGAGCGCCTGATCGCGGTGTTCCCGCCCGGCCACCCGCTGGCGGCGGGGGAGCGCCTGACCCTGCGCGAGCTGTCCGCGCACCCGCTGGTGTGCATGCCCCCGGGCACGGGGCTGCGCACCGTCCTCGACGGGGCCTGCGCGGCTCAGGGCCTGCGCCCGCTGATCGCCCTCCAGGCCAGCGCCCCGGAGGCGGTCGCCGACCTCGCCGCCAGGGGCCTGGGCGTCGGCGTCCTGTGCGAGTCGATGGCCCCGTGCCACGAGGACCGCCTCACCGCCCGCCTCATCGACGACGTGACGACGCCCGGCCTGCTCGCCCTGGTCTGGAAGGGCACGCACAGCCCCGCGCTGCGGGAGCTGCTGGGGCACTGCCGGAAGTCGTTCACCGCGGCCAGGACGGGCTGAGCCGGGCCCCGGCGGGAGTCAGTCCTTGCGTCCGGTCACGGCGACGGTGACGCCCAGGCCGATCATCGTCAGCCCGCCCGCCCCGCCGGTCATGGCCAGCCGCCGCGGGGAGCTGACGAACCAGCCGCGCGCGGTGGCCGCGACCAGGCCCCACACGCTGTCGCAGAACAGCGCCAGGACGTTGAAGACCAGGCCGAGCAGCAGCATCTGAAGGGCGACGTGCCCCTGCTCCCGGTCGACGAACTGGGGGAGCACCGCGGCGAAGAACACGGTGGTCTTGGGGTTGGTCACGCCGACCGCGAACCCCTCCCACAGCGTGCGCAGCCCGCCGCGTTCGGGCCCGTCTCCGGTGACCTCGGCGTGCAGCGCGTGGCGCTGCCGTATCGCCTTGATGCCCAGGTACACCAGATACGCGGCGCCCACCAGCTTGAGGGTGGTGAAGACCACCGCGGAGCGCTCCACCAGGGTGCCCACCCCGAGCGCCACGGCCACCACGAGCACATACGCCCCGAGGGCGTTGCCCACCACCGTGGTCAGCGCGGCGCGGCGGCCCTGCGCCAGCGCGCGCCCGACCACGAACAGCACACTGGGGCCGGGCACGATGATCAGCAGGAACGACATGGCGGCGAACGCGAGCAACCGGTCGGTGGACACCATGCCGCTCATCGAACACCTGCCGCACGCCGTCCCGCACCCCCTTTTCGCGGGCCTCTCCACGGGCCTGCGCCGCGCCCGGCCGCCCGGGGTGGCGGCCACGGCCGCTCCCCTCGCTCCACGGAATTCTCATCGGAATGTCAGCCACCGCACGAGAATTACTCGACCGCGCGTCCCCGGCGCCATTTACACGACCGCGACCGCTGTTCGGCGCGGCGTCGTTCCGCCTACGCTAAGGTGCTCGCTCGAAAGGAGTCCCACCATGCATCCGACACGCCGCAGAAGACCGCACGCAGGTCCGCCCAGGGCCGCTCGCCGGGAAACGCCGCGCGGAAATTCCCGCGCCGTCCCGGATACGTCCCGTGGAACGCGTCCCGCGCCGTACGGAGTTTCTCAGGACCGGGTCGAGGTGTTTCCGGTACCGGACTCCGCCTCGACGGCACCGTGCGGCGGCCGACCCCGGCCTTCCTTACCGGAGGAGAAGGAATCATGCTCTTAGCCCTGACGTACACCGTCGCTGTCGTGGCGCTGGCCATCGGCGCGGCGGCATTCTACATGGCGATGATCCCTCCATTTCCCGTCTCATGGCTCTATTATCACTATTTCATCCGCAAGCCCGCCGTCTGGACGCTGGTCGCCGCCGGTGTCGGCCTCGCCGCGTGGGACACCGTCGAGCAGGGCGCCTTCTCCCTCTCCATGATCGGTCCGCTCGCCGTCCTGGGGGCCGCGGTCTACCTCACCTATTGGTTCCACCAGGAGACGCTGTTTCCCGCCGTGGACTTCCCGGCGATGTCGGACGACCCTCTGAACCTGCCGCTGCGCGGGGAAATGCACCTGGCCGTCATCGAACACCGGGGTGTCACGAAGGCGTATCCCCTCGACTACGTCATCCATCACCACATCGTCAACGACCGGTTCGGCGACTCGATCGTCTCGCTCACCTACTGCGCCCACTGCCGGAGCATCATTCCGTTCGACGTCACCGACATCGGCCCGCTGTTCGTCGGCTCGTTCAAGAACACCAACATGATCGTGGCCGACCGCCGCACGAAGACGTTCTTCCAGCAGGCCACGTTCGAGTCGATCCTGGGGAAACTTCACCCCCACACGCTGAGGATGCTGCCCTTCCAGATCCTGTCCTGGACGGATGTGAAACGCCTCGACCCGCTCCCGCAAATCGCGCATGTCACCATGCGGGACCTGAAGCCGATGGACTTCCCTGTACCGGGCACCTTCAACAGGCTCATGAACGGCGACCACACGCTCGGCCTGCCGCGCCGGAGGCGCGACAACACCTTCCCTCCGCGCACCCGGGTCGTCGGCATCCTGGAGCCCTCGGGCCGTGAGCCCAAGGTGTACCTCAGGAACGAGCTGCTGGAGCGCCGCGTGGTGAAGGACGAGGAGGGCGGCTACTACCTGGTCGCGGTGAACGGCGCGGTCAACGGCTTCCGGGCCGAGGTGGACGGGCGGGACACCAAGCTCGTCCTCGACGACGACCTGCTGCTGCGCGACCTCACCGGCGGCGCGGTGTGGAACCTGCTGGGCCGGCGGGTCGGCGGGGAGCCCGCGTCGGACCTCACGCCCCTGCCGATCTCCGACGAGTTCTGGTTCTCCTGGAAGCTGTACCACCCCGACACCCGGCTCGTCCGGCTCTGAGGGCCGCGCCGCGCCTGTTCCGGTCCGCGGGGGCGGGGCCTCATGCTCCCGCGCGCCGGAACAGGCGGGTGCCCACGGCGAGGGACACCGCCGCCAGGCCCGCCGCGACCAGGGCTCCCGTGCCCACCGTCCCGTCGGTGTAGCGGCCGAGGAAGGCGGCGCGGACGGCGTCCACCACATGGCGGAACGGCACGCAGCGGGAGAGCGCGTCCAGCCAGCCGGGGGCCAGCGCCATTGGCAGCAGGATGCCGGACAGCAGCATCGCGGGCATGTTCACCGTGTTGACCACCGGTGCGAACTCCTGCGGGGAGTCCACCCGCATGGCCAGCGCGTAGGACAGGGACGCCAGCGAGACCGTCAGCGCCGCGACGAACGCGAAGCCGATCAGCACCCCGGCCAGCGGCGCCCGCAGCCCCATCGCCACCCCGGCCAGGACCAGCAGCGCGGACTGCGCCAGCAGCACCACCACGTCGCGCAGCACCCGGCCGAGCAGCAGCGCCGGGCGGCTGACCGGGGTGACCCGCATCCGGTCCACCACCCCGTGGTGCTTCTCGATCAGGATGCCGAACCCGGCGAACGCCGCGCTGAACAGCCCGAGCTGCACCAGCAGCCCGGGCACCAGCACCTGCCACGGGTCGCCCTCGCCGCCCAGCGGGACGTGCCGAAGCAGCGGCCCGAACAGGAGCAGGTAGAGCAGCGGCTGGAGCACGCCGATGAGCAGGCCCACCCAGGAGCGGAGGGTCTGGCGCAGGCAGCGGCCGAAGATCAGCCCGGTGTCGGTGAGGAAGTGGGTCAGGGGCATGGACGGGCTCCGGGGGAGAGGGCGGCGGGGGGCGTCAGACGGCGAGGGGGGCGGCGGGCGCGGGGCGGCCGGTCACGGCGAGGAACGCCTCCTGGAGTGAGGCGCCGGGCGATCCGGCGTGCTCGGCCTTG
This sequence comes from Streptomyces capparidis, assembly GCF_054782095.1. Lineage (NCBI taxonomy): Bacteria > Bacillati > Actinomycetota > Actinomycetes > Kitasatosporales > Streptomycetaceae > Streptomyces > Streptomyces capparidis. Next base: position 69,462 of record NZ_BAAGTD010000021.1, read on the forward strand.
AGCGCGGCGGGGGTGCCCTCGGCGACGACCCGGCCGCCGTCCACGATCACCAGTCGGTCGGCGAGGGCGTCGGCCTCGTCCAGGTAGTGGGTGGTCAGCACGACGGTGGTGCCCCACTCGTCGCGCACCCGGCGGACCAGGTCCCACAGGGCGGCGCGGCCGCCCGGGTCGAGGCCGGTGGTGGGCTCGTCGAGGAAGAGCACCTCGGGGCGGTGGGTGAGGGCCATGGCGATGTCCAGGCGGCGGCGCTGCCCGCCGGACAGGGCGCCGGCGGGCCGGTCGAGGAGGTCGAGCAGGCCCAGGTCGCGGGCGAGGTCGGCGGTGCGCTCCCGCGCCCGGCGCCGGTCCAGGCGGTACAGGCGGGCCTGGGTGAACAGCTCCTCGCGGACGCCGACCGCCGGGTCCACCCCGCCGGACTGGGCGACGTGGCCGATGCGGCGCCGCACCCCGGCCGGGTCGCGCCGCAGGTCGTGCCCGGCGATCACGGCCTCGCCGCCGGTGGGCGGCAGCAGGGTGGTGAGCATCCGCAGGGTGGTGGTCTTGCCCGCGCCGTTGGGGCCGAGCAGGCCGAGGATCTCGCCGGGCGCGACGGTGAGGTCGATGCCGCGCACGGCCTCGACGGTGCCGCGCCGGGTGGTGAAGGAGCGGGCGAGCGCGCTGGTGGTGATGACCGGGTTCCGGGCTGGGGTGGGCATGGGGCTCCTGCGGGTGGGGTGGGGCGGCGGCGGTCCTGGGCGACGCGCGGCAGACGGCGGCGGCCGACCGCTGGGACGCCTGCTCGGGACGCGTGCCCGGGGCGCCTGCTTGGGGTGTCTACAGAAACACATGCCAACAAAGTTTGCAACGCCCCCAAGTTTGGCCCCGTGGTTAGCATGGGTCCATGACGGAGACGGTTCGCGCGGAAGGGCTGCGGGAGCGCAAGAAGCGCCGGACCCGCCTGCACATCTCGGACGTGGCCACCGGCCTGTTCCTGGAGCGCGGCTTCGACGCGGTGACCATGGCGGAGATCGCCGAGGCGGCGGAGGTGTCCGTCAACACCCTCTACAACTACTTCCCGGACAAGGAGAGCCTGTTCTTCGACCGGGAGGCCGAGGTCGTGGGACGGCTGTCGCGCATCGTCCGCGAACGCGCGCCCGGGGAGTCCGCCGCCGCGGCGCTGGTGCGCAGGACGCGCGCCGACCTGGCCGAGTGCTCGCCCGACCTGGGCCTGGTCGAGGGCTACGAGCGTTTCCTGCGGGCGATCCGGGAGAGCCAGGCCCTCACCGCCCGGGTGATGGTCATTCAGCGGGAGAACGTCCTGGAGCTCACCCGCACCCTGCGCGAGGAGGCGGGTGCCGACCCGGACGACCCGCTGCCCGGGCTGGTGGCCGGGCAGCTCGGCTGGGTGGCCGACGAGGTGGCGTGCACCATCGCCGAGGCGACGTTCGCCGGCCGCACCCGGGAGCAGGCCGCGGCCCTGGCGACGGCCAGGCTGGACGCGGCGGTGTCCCTGCTCGGCGAGCGGGTGCTGGCGTACGCCGTCAAACCGTGACGTGACCCTCGCCTCGTCAGGGTGCCGCGGGAGGTGAACGGGCGTTAAGGTCGGCCCGCTGGGACAACCGCCAGGCGAAGGGAAGGCACGTGGCGAAGAAGCTCGCCGTCATCGGGGCCGGTCTGATGGGCTCGGGGATCGCGCAGGTCGCTGCGCAGGCCGGGTACGAGGTCGTGCTGCGCGACCTCACCGACGAGGCGCTGGGCCGGGCCCGCGACGGGATCCGCGGCTCCTACGAGAAGTTCGTCGCCAAGGGCAAGCTCGAGGAGAAGGACGCCGAGGCGGCGCTCGCGCGGATCACGACCACCACCGACCTCCAGGCGGCGGCCGACGCCGACGTGGTGGTGGAGGCGGTGTTCGAGAAGCTTGAGGTCAAGCAGGAGATCTTCCGCGAGCTCGACCGGCTGTGCAAGGACGGCGCGGTGCTCGCCTCGAACACCTCGGCCATCCCGATCACCAAGATCGCCGCGGTGACGGGGCGTCCGGAGCAGGTCGTGGGCACCCACTTCTTCTCGCCCGTGCCGCTGATGAAGCTGTGCGAGCTGGTGCGCGGGTACAAGACGGACGACGCCACCCTGGAAGCGGCGCGCTCCTTCGCCGAGGGCGTCGGCAAGACCGTCGTCGTGGTGAACCGGGACGTGGCGGGCTTCGTGACGACCCGGCTGATCTCCGCCCTGGTGGTGGAGGCGGTGAAGCTGTACGAGTCCGGCGTGGCCTCGGCCGAGGACATCGACATCGCCTGCAAGCTGGGCTTCGGCCACGCCATGGGCCCGCTGGCCACCGCGGACCTGACCGGTGTGGACATCCTCGCCCACGCCACGGGCAACATCTACACCGAGACGCAGGACGAGAAGTTCGCCCCGCCGGAGCTGATGCGCCGGATGGTGGACGCGGGCGACCTCGGGCGCAAGAGCGGGCGGGGCTTCTACTCCTACTGAGCGCCCCCGGCCCGCCCGGGCCCGCCGGCCGCGCCGACGGGTCCGCGGGCCGCGGACAGGTGCCTTCCGGCGGTCGGCGCGGGCCGCTTTGGGTACATCAGATGAACGAGCGGACGCGGCCAGACGGCTCCGCCCGCACCCGAGGGCGAAGTGGCCGGGGACAACACCCGGCCACCTTCACTCTTACGGGTGATTTCTTCGTCAATTCCTGAACGCTTGGCTGAATTGGCGTGTGCTTGACCGTCAACTTTGACCGTCGGAAAAGCGGCCGTTCGACGAGGAGCGGCCCGCCCTATCTCCGGGAGCGCTTATGCACATCAGGGGCGACCACGCCGAGCTCACTGTCGGGGGCCGCCTCGACGTCCGGAGCGCGGCGGACGCCCGAACGATCCTCCACGCCGCCGTGGACGAGGGCACCGGGGACCTCGTGCTCGACCTCGGCGAGCTGGAGTCCTTCGACGCGACGGGCCTCGGCGTGATCATGGGCGTGCACCGCAGGGCCGGGCGGTGCGGCAGGAGGCTGGTGCTGCGCGCGGTGCCGCCCCGGATGCAGCGGCTGCTGGTCGCCACCGGGCTGCACCGGGTCCTGGCGGTGGAGGGCGGGGTCGCCGTGGAGGGCGCCTTCCCCGCCGCCCGCTGAACCGCAGTAGAGTGCGGACGTCCCGCGGCGCGGCCGGCGAGCGCGAGCGGGCCGCGAGAGCAGGACGACCCCGGGCACCGGGCCGACCCCGAACCGGCCGGTGCCTGCCGACAGCACCCGCCAGGACCCCGAAGCGCCGCGACAGGGGGCGGAACCACCATGGACCCATATTCCGAAGAGTCGAGATTCGGCGCGGGCCCGCACGGGGCCGCCGACTCCAGCCGGCTCCCGGTGCCCCGCGGGCGCCGGGAGCCCGCCGTGCCCGCCTCCCCGCCGCCCGGCCGGGCCGCCCTGCCCGCGCCCGTCGCGCGCCCGCCCCGCCCGCCCCTGGGCGCCGGGGAGGAGACCGCCCCGCGCGGCGCCGCCCGGCACACCGAGATCCTCGCCGGCCACCACCTGCTCACCGTGGGCCCGGCCACGGGCAGCGAGGTCGGGCCCTGCCCGCCCGGCTCCCGGCCCGTCCCGGAGAAGCGCGACGCCGCGGAGCGGGCCCGCGCCGCGCGCGCCGCCCGCCCGCCCGTGCCCGCCGGGAACGCCGGCCCCGACCTGCCCCTGCTGGAGCGGGACGAGGTCCGCGACCGGTTGGTCCGGCTGCTCTCCCGCGGCCACTGCGTGCGGCTCACCGGCCCCTCCGGGGTGGGCCGCACCTCGCTGCTCCGCGCGGTCGCCGCGGCCTGCGCGGACGTCGCGCCCGACGGCGTCGTCGAGCTGTCCGGCCACCGCCGCACCCCGGCCGACCTGCTGTACGCCCTGTTCGCCGCCGTCTTCCGCGCCCCCGGCTACCGCCCCGACCGGCAGCGCCTGCTGGAGCTGCTGCGCGCGGTCGGCGCGGTGGTGGTCGTGGACGACGCCGAGTTCGGCGGCGCCGCGCTGGAGGAGCTGGCCGCCTCCGCGCCGGAGTGCGCCTTCCTCGTCGCCGCCAACCCGGGCGCGCCCGCCGCCGCCCCCGGCTCCGCCTTCGAGGAGGTCGCGCTCACCGGGCTCGGCCGCGAGACCTGCCTCGAGCTGCTCCGGCACGCCGTGGGCCGGCCGCTGGAGGAGGACGAGACCGCGTGGGCGGCCGACCTGTGGTTCGAGTCCGAGGGGCTGCCGCTGCGGTTCGTCCAGGCCGGGGCCCTGCTGCGGCGGCGCGACGCCCGGCGCGCCGAACTCGCCGCCCAGTTGGCCGCGGCCGACCGCAACCCGTTCGGCGTCGCCGCGGATGACGACGAGGACGACCGCCACACCGACGGCCCGCCCGCCCCCGCCCCCGCGCACGAGGTGCCGCTGCCCTCCCTCGCGGAGAGCGCGGCGCCCGCCGCCAGGTTCGCCGCCGAGCTGGACGACTCCGCGCGCGACGCCCTGCGGTTCGCCGTCGCCCTCGGCGGGGAGTGCCCCGCGGCGGCCCACCTGCCCGCCCTGGTCGGCGACACCCACGGCGACGCCGCGCTCGCCGACCTGGTGGCCCGGGGCCTGGCCGTGCCCGTCGCCTCCCACTACCGGCTCGCCGCGGGCGTCCACGCCCAGTTGGCGCGGCCCGCGGACCGGGCCGGGTACGCCTGCACCGCGGCCCGCCACTACACCTGGTGGGCCGCTCACCCGTCGGTGCCCGCGGAGCGGGTCGCCGCCGAGGCCGAGCCCGTCCTCGCCGCCATGGCCGCGGCCAAGGAGGAGGGCGACCCTCGGGTCGCCGCCGACCTCGCCCGCGCCGCCGCGCCCGCGTTCGCCGCCGCCCTGCACTGGGGCGCCTGGGAGCGGGCCCTGCGCACCGGCCAGGAGTCGGCGCGCCTGGCGGGCGACGTGGCGCTGGAGGCCTACTTCCACCACGAGCTCGGCGTGCTCGCGCTGTGCACGGGCAACCCCGACCGGGCGCGCGCCGAGCTGGAGGCGTCCGTCGCGCTGCGCGGGGCGCTCGCCGACCGGGCGGGCACCGCCGCGGGACGGCGGGTGCTGGCGCTGCTGCCGGACCAGCGGGACCCGGCGGAGGCGCCCACCACCGTGCTGCCCAGGGCCGCGGGCACCGCGCCGCTGCCCCGGATCACCGGCGGGCCGCGCGTCGCCGGCGCCGCGGGCGCCGTCGGCAGGCGCCTGGCGTCGGCGGGCGGCCCGCGCACGCTCGCGCCGCGCGGCTCCCGCCGGAACCTCGCGGCGGCCGGCGCCGGGGTGCTGATCGCCGCCGTGCTCGGCACCGTCGTCACCCTCGGCAGCGCCTCGGAGACCGGGCACACCCCCAAGTCCCCGATGAACGTCGCCCCGGCCGACAACGGCGACCCGCAGCGCGCACCGGAACGGCCGGACACCCCGGACACCGAGGGCCCGGCGCGGGACACCCCGGCCCCGCGCGGCGGCGGCCCCGCCGTGGCGCCGGACCCGTCCACCTCCTCCGCCGTGCCGCCCGCCCTCGGCACCACCGGCCGCCCCGGCGGCGGCACCGCCCCCGACTCGCCCTCCGCCTCGGCGCCCGGGCGGGAGAGCACGGCCCCGGGCGGCGGGCAGACCGAGCCGTCCAGCCCGTCCGCGCCGCCGGACGAGGGCTCCGAGTCGGGCTCCGCCAGCCCCGACCCCTCGCAGTCCGAAAGCTCCTCGCCGCCGCCGAGCGGGCCGTCCACCCCGCCGGAGTCCTCCGAGCCCCCGCCGCAGGACCCCGGCACCCCGCCGGACGCCTCCGGCTCCGCGGCCGGCCCGTCCCAGCCGGAGCAGCCCGGCCAGCCCGCACAGCCCGAGCAGCCGGCCCAGCCCCCGGCGGGCGGGGCGGGCGCGGCCTGACGGCGACGGCCCGCCCCGGGGCGCTCCCGGGGCGGGCCGTGGCACGGGCGGCCGGCTCAGAACAGCCGCAGCTTGTCGTCCTCGATGCCGCGCAGCGCGTCGTAGTCGAGCGTCACGCAGGAGATGCCCCGGTCGGTGGCGAGCACCCGCGCCTGCGGCTTGATCTCCTGCGCGGCGAAGACGCCCTTGACGGGGGCCAGGAGCGGGTCCCGGTTGAGCAGCTCCAGATAGCGGGTGAGCTGCTCCACGCCGTCGATCTCGCCGCGGCGCTTGATCTCCACCGCGACGGTGACGCCGTCCGCGTCCCGGCACAGGATGTCCACCGGGCCGATGGCCGTGGGGTACTCGCGGCGGATCAGCGACCAGCCGGCGCCGAGCACCTCCATGCGGTCGGCGAGCAGCTCCTGGAGGTGCGCCTCGACCCCGTCCTTGATCAGTCCCGGGTCCACGCCCAGCTCGTGGGAGGAGTCGTGCATCACCTCCTCCATGGTGATGATCAGCTTCTCCCCGGCCTTGTTCACCACCGTCCACACGTCCCCCTCCTCCTTGAGGGTGCACGGCGGGGACATCCAGTTGAGCGGCTTGTAGGCGCGGTCGTCCGCGTGGATGGACACCGAGTTGTCGGCTTTGACGAGGATGAGGCGCGGCGCCGGGGGCAGGTGGGCGGTGAGCCGGCCTGCGTAGTCCACGGAGCAGCGGGCAATGACGAGACGCACGGTCGGCCAGGCTAGTCGATGCGACCCCGCGCGGGCGATCCGAGCGCGAAGGAGCGGCCGCGCGGGGCCCGCCCGGAAGGCGCCGGATGTGTGGCTGGGGCCTGTCTGTTCGCGCTGTGCGCCACTGGCCTACGGTTTGCCTGCGGGGCGCGCCACCGGACGGGGCCGGGCCGCGCCGCGGCGCCGTCCCTGCTCCCGCTCGGCCCTCCCCGGCGCCCGTCCGCTTCGCCCGCGCACCGCCCGGCACCGGCACGCACCCGTCCCTCCCCGCCCGTCCCCCCGTCCGGGCCGGTCGGGGACCGCGCGTCCGTCACGCCCGCTGCCCGCAGCGGGCCGCGAGAGGAGAACCCATGTCGCTCGACGTCTCACCGGAGCTGCTGGAACAGGCGGAGCGGGGCGAGGTCGACGAGGCGCGGTTCGTCGACTGCGTCCGCGTCTCCCTGCCGTACGCCTGGGAGATGGTCAGCTCGCTGGTGGCGCGGCTGGGCGTGGACGGCGGGGCGTTCGCCGACAACCAGGTCCCGCCACCGGACGAGCAGGCCCGCGGCCAGTTGCTGCGGGCGCTGGCGAGCGACGCGATCAGGGGCGCGCTGGAGCGCCACTTCGGGGTGCGGCTGGCGTTCCAGAACTGCCACCGGGTGGCCGTGTTCCCGCCGGGCCCGGAGGGCGACGAGAGCTACGCGCGGTTCAGGACGGTGCGGGCCCAGGTGCTCAACCAGTCCCCGGTGCTGCGGGACTGCTGACGCGGCCGCTCAGCGCAGCAGCGGCAGCACCTCCTCGCCGAGCCTGGCCACGTTCCGCTGCGTGGCGGCCAGGTCGCCCGACCCCTCCACCAGCAGGGCGAAGCGGCGGATGCCGGTCCGCTCGGCGGTGGCCGCCAGTTGCCCGGCGCACAGCCGGGGCGGGCCCACCGGGTGCAGGTCGCACAGCAGCTCGGTGTAGGCGCGCGGGTCCCGCATGGTCCGCTTCCGGCCGTCCACGGTGACGTGGGCGGCCAGGCCCTGCCGCAGCCAGCCCGGCATCGCCTTGGTCAGCGTCTCCACCGCCTCCTCGCGGGTGTCGGCGACCTGCACCACGCCGGCGGAGACGTGCTCGACCCGGTCCACCGCGGCGGGCGGGCGGCCCGCGGCGAGGGCCTGCGCCCGCCAGGCGGCGACCATCTCGGCCTTCTCGCCGTCCCCGCAGTGCATGCCGAGCAGCATCGGCAGCCCGTGCCGGGCGGCGAGCGCGACCGTGCCGGGGGAGGTGCAGGCGACGACGACGGGAGGCGCGGGCGCGTCCGCCGCGGCCTCCTCGGCGCGGGGCACCACCGGCACCTCGCGGAACCGGTGGCGCGGCCCGTGCCCGGCCACCGCGGGCCGGGTCAGCCACCGCAGCAGCAGCTCCAGCGACTCGGGGAAGGCGCTGTCGTACGCCGCGAGGCCCGCCCCGAACACCTCCAGGTCCACCCAGGGCCCGCCCCGCCCCACCCCGAGCGTGAACCGCCCGCCCGACACCAGGTGCAGCAGCGCCGCCTGCTCGCCGAGCGCCACCGGGTGGGCGGTCGGCAGCACGCTGACCGCGGTGCCCACCCCGATCCGACGGGTGCGGCCCAGCAGCAGCGCCGCGAGGGTGACCGCCGACGGGCACACCCCGTACGGCACGAAGTGGTGCTCCGCCAGCCAGACGTCGTCGAGCCCGGCCCGCTCGGCGGCGACCGCGGCGGACACCGCCCGGTGCAGCGCCTCGCCGTGCCCCTGGCCGGGGAACTGGGCGGCGAGGAGGAACGCTCCCACACGCATCTGCCGCTCCTTTCGTGAACGCGTCCATCCCTCAACGGTGTTGGCGTCCCCGGGGGCACGGGCGCGGGAGCGCGCCCGTGCGTCAATGTGGACACCTGCCCGCGGCACCCCCAACGAGTGCATCGGGGGCGGACGCCGGGCCCGGCCGCGGCGCGGGCGCGTACCCTGGTGGGGCGGCCAGCGCAGGGCCGTACCCAGCGAACGAAAGGGCAGCCGCGTGTCCCCGCGCCGCAACCGCCCACGGCGGGCGGAACCGCCGCAGCCCCAGCGGACCGGCCCCGGGCCGGGGTTCGGCCTGGAGCGGACCGAGAGCTGGCGGGGCGAGGACTGGGTGGTGCGCCCGGTGGCCGGCGCCGCGGGCAAGCGCTACCGCTGCCCCGGCTGCGAGCAGGAGATCCCGCCCGGGGTGGGCCATGTCGTGGCGTGGCCGAGCTTCGGCGGCGTGGACGACCGCAGGCACTGGCACCGCGGCTGCTGGAACGCCCGCGACCGGCGCCGCGCCGACGTCCTGCGGGCCCGCAACGCGCCGCGCCACTGACCGCGGCCGCACGACGGGAAGGGGCCCGGCCCCGCGCGTCGTGCGCGGGGCCGGGCCCCTTCCTCGTGCTCCTCGTGCCGTGCGCGCCGGTGCGCGCGGTGCGCGCCTACACGTCGCGGGCGTTGAGCGCCGCGTAGGCCCCGCCGAGCACCACCAGGGTCACGCCCGCGAGACCGCCGAGCAGACCCCAGCCGTTCGCGTCGCCCACCATCGGGATCTCGTACAACTGCGCCACGATGTTGATGGAGGAGTACTCCTGGATCTTCTCGCGCACGTCCTCCGCCGGGATGAACAGCGAGATCAGCAGCGGCAGCAGGATCACGCCGAGCATTACCGTCACCGCGCCCGCGGTGTGCCGCAGCAGCACGCCGACGGCCAGGGAGAGCAGACCGAGCAGCGCCATGTACAGGCCGACGCCGAGCGTGGCCCGGACGATCTCGCCGGTGGTCGCCTCCGCGGCGTGCGCCACGAAGTCCGGCCGGCCCAACTCGTCGGCGACGACGTAGTCGGGCGTGGCGTCGCGGCCGTCGAACTGGGCGTAGTTGACCAGCGCCACCAGACCGGCGGACGCGGTGGAAAGCACCAGCGCCACGGTGGTGAACACCAGCGCCTTCGCGGTGAGCATCCGGCCCCGCTTCGGGCAGGCGGTGAGGGTGGTGCGGATCATTCCCGTGCTGTACTCGGAGGTGACCACCAGCACCCCGAGGGTCACCACGCACAACTGCCCGAGCAGCACGCCGGGCAGGCCGAAGCTGAGGATCGGCGAGTCGTCGAACTCGTCCTCGCCCACGGTGAACGTCATCAGCAGGCCGATGCCGACGACCAGCACCACCATGACCCCGAGCGACCACATGGTGGAGCGCACGGTGCGGATCTTCGTCCACTCCGAGGCGAGCGCGTGCCCGAGGTGGGTCGGCCGGGCCGGGATCGGGGAGGTGAAGACGGGCTGGGCGGGCGGCTGGGGCGGGCCGGCCGGGCCCTGGGCCGGAGGGGCTGCTGGAGCCGGGTACGGGTTCACGGTCACGACTCGCTCTCGCGCTTGGTGAGGTCGGGGGCGGCGGCCTGCTGCTGCGGCGGCGCGGCGGGCGGCGGGGGAGCGGCCGGAGTGGCCAGTGCCGTCGGCGCGTAGCCCGGCTGCGGGGCGGGGGCCTGGGCGGGAGCCTGCTGCGGCGGGGCGCCGAAGCCCTGCGCGGCCGGGGCCTGCGGCGCCCATGGCTGCTGCGGCTGCTGCGGCTGGGGCTGGGGGTGCGGCTGCTGGAGGTGCGGGGGCTGCTGCGGCGGCACGGGGCCGCCCTGCCACGGGCCCTGCGGCTGGGGGCCGCCCGGCACGCCGGGCGGGAACCCGCCGGGGGCGCCGCCGGGGAACGGGGCGGCGGGCTGCTGGAGCCCGGCCCGCATGTCCTGGGTGGACCGGTACTCCACCAGGCCCTGCGTCATCCGCATGTACGCCTCCTCCAGCGAGGCCTGATGCGGGGAGAGCTCCCACAGGCGGACGTCCGCGCCGTGCGCGAGGTCGCTGATCCGCGGCAGCTCGAGGCCGGTGACCCGCAGGGCGCCGTCCTGCTCGGGCAGCACCTGCCCGCCCGCCTCGGCGAGCACCCGCGCCAGCTTCTCGCCCTGCCCGGCGTCGGGGGTGCGGACCCGGGCGAACCCGGTGGAGTTGTAGGCGATGAAGTCCCGCACGCTCATGTCGGCGAGCAGCCGGCCCTGGCCGATCACGATGAGGTGGTCGGCGGTGAGCGCCATCTCGCTCATCAGGTGGCTGGAGACGAACACGGTGCGGCCCTCGGCGGCCAGCTTCCGCATCAGGTTGCGCACCCAGTGGATGCCCTCCGGGTCCAGGCCGTTGACCGGCTCGTCGAAGAGCAGCACCGGCGGGTCGCCGAGCAGCGCCGCGGCGATGCCCAGCCGCTGGCCCATGCCGAGGGAGAAGCCCTTGGACCGCTTCCTGGCCACGCCCTGGAGGCCCACCACGCCGAGGACCTCGTCCACGCGCCGCGCCGGGATGCCGGACAACTGCGCCAGGCACAGCAGGTGCTGCCGCGCGCTGCGCCCGCCGTGCACCGCCTTGGCGTCCAGCAGCGCGCCGACCTGGCGGGGCGCGTTCGCCAGGTCGCGGAACGGGCGGCCGCCCACGGTCACCCGGCCGGCCGTGGGCGCGTCCAGGCCCAGGATCATGCGCATGGTGGTGGACTTGCCCGAGCCGTTCGGGCCCAGGAAGCCGGTCACCGCGCCCGGCCTGACCTGGAACGACAAATTGTTGACGGCTGTCTTCGCGCCGTAGCGCTTGGTGAGGCCGACTGCCTCGATCACGTCTTTCCGCCCCTCATCGGATGTCACGACATTGGGGCACCGCCCCCGTGAAAGTGAGAGGGTACTAAGCGGGAAACGGTTCCGCGCGGCGCGGGTCGGGACCGTTGCCTCAGGCATCTCTCCTGGCCAGCGCCGCAAAGCCGCCCGCGAGCGCCGCCGCCGCCCACAGCACCATGATCCCCAGGCCCTGCCACGGCGAGTACGGCGCCGGGTCGCTGTCCGGCACCACCTGCATGATCCGGCCGCCCGCCTGGTCGGGGAAGTACCGGGCGACCTCCCGCGCGCCCGGCACGTTCGCCAGGATCGAGGAGACCAGGAAGAAGAACGGCATCAGCACGCCGAGCGCCAGGATCGGGCCGCGCAGCATCGCCGCCACCCCCATGGCGAACACCGCCATCAGCGTCATGTACAGCGCCGCGCCGAACACCGCGCGGGCCACGCCCGGGTCGCCGAAGGACGTGCGGTGCGGCCCGAGCAGCTCCTGTCCGAGGAAGAACGACGCCACGCTGGTGGCCACCCCCACCAGCAGCACCAGCAGCGACGCCACCGCCACCTTGCAGGCCAGGAACACCTCCCGCTGCGGCACGGCGGCGAGCGAGGCGCGGATGGTGCCCGTGCTGTACTCGCTGCCGACCACCAGCACCCCGAAGACGATCACCGCGAGCTGCCCGAGGAACATCCCGGAGAAGCTCAGCCCCGCCGGGTCGAACGTGGCCCGCTCCATGGGCGTCAGATCCTCGAAGTTGGCGTTCATCAGGGCGCACAGCAGCGCGCTGACGACCACCGTGACCACGAACGCGGACACCAGCGTCCACACCGTGGAGTTGACCGTCCGCACTTTCGTCCACTCCGAGCGCAGCACCGCGGGGGCGACCGTCACGGGGCCTCCCCCCGCTCGCCGCCGCGCCGCGCGCGGGACCGGGGCCACCCGGCGCCCCACCGCGGCAGGTCCTCGCCCGCACCCGCGGGCTCCGGGTCCAGCGGTGTGTGGGCGTGGTACTCCACGGCCGTGGCCGTCATCCGCATGAACGCCTCCTCCAGGGAAGCACGCTGCTCGCTCAGCTCGTGCAGGACCAGGCGGTGCCGCGCCGCCAGCTCGCCGATCGCGGCCGCCGGCACACCGGAGACCTCGTACGCCCCGTCGTCGGACGGGCGGGGCACCACGCCCTCGGCCGTGAGCAGTTCCGTCAGCCGCTCCGGCTCCGGGGTGCGGACCCGCACGAACGCGCGGGAGTTGCGGGCGATGAAGTCGGCCATCGTGGTGTCGGCGAGCAGCCGGCCCTGGCCGATGACGATGAGGTGGTCGGCGGTGAGCGCCATCTCGCTCATCAGGTGGCTGGAGACGAACACCGTGCGGCCCTCGGCGGCCAGAGAGCGCATCAGGGTGCGGATCCAGTGGATGCCCTCCGGGTCCAGGCCGTTGACGGGCTCGTCGAACAGCAGGATCCGCGGGTCGCCCAGCAGCGCGGCGGCGATGCCCAGCCGCTGGCCCATGCCCATGGAGAAGCCCCGGGTGCGCTTGCGCGCCACCCCCGTCAGCCCCACCAGGTCGAGCACCTCGCGGACGCGGGCGGGCGGGATCTCGTTGCTCTCGGCCAGGCACAGCAGATGGTGGTAGGCGCTGCGGCCGGGGTGCACCGCCTTGGACTCCAGCAGCGCGCCGATGTAGCGCAGCGGCTCCCGCAGCTCGTCGTAGAGGCGGCCGTCGATGCGGACCCCACCCGCGGTGGGGTGGTCGAGCCCCAGCATCATCCGCATGGTGGTGGACTTGCCGGCGCCGTTGGGCCCGAGGAACCCGGTGACCACGCCGGGCCGGACGGTGAAGCTCAGCCGGTCCACGGCCAGCTTCTCCCCGTACCGCTTGGTCAGTCCCTCCACCTGAATCACGAAACCACGCTAAACGGACACCTCCCCACCCGCCACTCGCGCCGGGAGCCCGGGCGCGGGCCCGGGGGCGGAGCCGGTGGACCGGAGGGCGCCGCGTCGGCACCCGGCGCGGCCGGTGGAGGCGCCGTGCCTCCGGGCGGGACGGCCCTCCCCGCCGGCCCGGACACGCCGTCGCCCGCCACTTCGAAAAAAGTGGCGGGCGACGGTGAACCCTCCGGGGCCGAACCCCGTATCTACGGGAGGGAGCGGACGATCAACGGGACTGCTGCGCCGGCACCCCGCGGGTCAGCGAGTCGTCGTCGGGGGCGGCGGCGACGGCGGCACCGGTGAGGGTGGCCAGCATCTCGCGCACGTTGGTGAGCTGCGCGTTGATGCTGTCGCGACGGTTCGTCAGCGCCGCGAGCTCGCGCTCGGACTCGCTGCGGATCCGGTCGGCCTTGGCGTTCGCGTCCGCGACGATGTCCTCGGCCTGACGCTGCGCGGTCTCCACCGTCTGGCGGGCCCGGCGCTCGGCGTCGGTGCGCAGCTTCTCCGCCTCCAGGCGGAGCTGCTCGGCGCGGTGCTCGATCTCCGCCAGGCGCTTCTCCGCCTTGGCCTGACGCGCGGCCAGGTCGCGCTCGGACTGCTCGCGGCGCTTGGCCAGGTTCGTCTCGAAGTCCGCGGCGGCCTGCGCGGCCTTGGCGCGGGTCTCCTCGAAGAGCGCGTCGGCCTCCTCACGCTTGGTCTGCGCGTCCTTGTTGGCGTCGGCGCGCAGCGAGGCGGCCTCGCTCTTGGCCTTCTCGATGATGCGCGCGCCCTCGTCCTCGGCCTTGGCCTTGCGCTCCGCGGCGTAGGACTCGGCGTCGGCCCGCACCTGGGCGGCGGCGCTCTCCGCCAGCTCCCGGTGCTGCTCGGCGGCGCGGCGCGCCTCCTCGCGCAGGTCCTTCGCCTCTTCCTCGGCGAGGCGCAGGATCTTCTCGACACGGGCACCAAGACCGGCGTAGGACGGCTCCGAGTCGGCGAGCTGTGCCTGCGCGTTCTGCGTCTCGAGGTGCAGCTCCTCGATCCGCTTCTCAAGCTGAGTGATCCGGCTGAGGGCACTGTCGCGGTCGGCGACCAGCTTCGTGATGCGCTCGTCCACCTGCGTGCGGTCGTACCCGCGCCGCACGAGTTCGAAGCCGAAGGGGGAGGAAGTGTCGCTCATGGGGTTCCTGTCGCTGAGACGTCGTAGACCGGTGAGGTGATAGTGATAGGGGGAATCCTAGGCGTGACAGCGGCGTGTCATCGAGTCATCGCACTGGGAATCTGGAGAATGGCCCACTCAATCGAGTGAGGGATCGTCGGACCGCCTCCCACCCGAACGTGTGGAGCCCGCTCCGGCCCCGGCTTTGACGCCGCCCTTGCCGCCGCCGCTCCCGTTGGACGGCGCCTCGAACGACTCCAGGGCCTCCAGGACGTCCTGGACCCTGGCGATCTCGGCGTTGATGTCCTTGCGCCTGCGCACCAGCAGATCCAGCTCCCGCTTGCCCTCGGCGACCATCCGCCGGGCCTCGTCCTGGGCCTCCTCGCGGGTGCGCTCGGCCTCCTGCTCGATCGCGGCCTTCTTCTGCTCGGCCTCCTTCAGCAGCGCCTCCGCCTTCTTCACCGCGGCGATGCGCACCTTGCTCGCCTCGGACTGGGCCTTCGACGACACCTCGGCGGCCTTCTCCTCGGCCTCGGCGACCAGGGTGCGCGCCCGCTCCTCGGCCTCGGTGAGCTGCTCGGTGGCCGCGGCCACCAGCTTGTCGACGCGCTCGCCCGCGGACTTCATCGCCTCCGCGGCCTCCTTGCGGGCCCGCTCGTGCAACTGCTCGACCTCGGACTCCACCCGCTCGCGCAGCTCCTCGGCGCGCCTGCGGATCGCGGTCGCGTCGCGCCTGGCCTCGCCGAGCATCGTGTCGGCGTCGGTGCGGGCCCGCTCCACCAAGGCGTTGCCCTCCACCGTCGCCTCGGACACCAGGCGCTCTGCCTCCTTGCGGGCGGCGGCCACCATCGCGTCGGCCCGCTCCTCGGCGGACGCGGTGATCCGCGTCGCCTGCTCCCTGGCGTCGGTGACCAGCCGCTCCGCCTCGCCGCTCGCCTCCGACACCAGCGCGTCGGCCTGCTCGGCCGCCTCCACGCGGCGGCGGTTGGCCTCGTCGCGCGCCTCGGCGCGGGCCCGCTCGGACTCGGCGATGGCGTCGTTGACGGTGCGCTCGGCGAGCGCCTTCGCGGCGGCGGCCTCCTCGGCCGCGTCCGCGCGGATCCGCGCCGCGTCCTCGGCGGCCCGCTCCCGCTCGACGGCGGCCGCGAGGCGCAGTTGCTCCGCGTCCCGCTCGCTCTCCTCGGTCAGGCGCCGCGCCGCGTGCTCCGCGGCCGACCGCAGCCCGGTGATCTCCTCCTCGGCGGCCTCCCGCAGCCCGGCCACCGAGTCGCGCACCGCCTGCGCGTGGCTCTCGGCGGCCGCCACCAGCTCGGCCGCGCGCCGGTCGGCCTCGCCGACGAGGCGGTCCGCCTCGGCGCCCGCCTCCTCCACCCGGGTGCGGGCGGCGGCGAGCAGCTCCTCGCTCTCCCGGCGGGCCGCGGTGCGCTCGGCGTCCGCCTCGGTGCGGGCCGCGCCCAGCAGCTCCTCCGCCTCCCGGCGGCGCCGCGCGGCTTCCTCCGCGGCCGCGGACAGCTCCTGCGCGGCCTCGGAGTCGGCGCGCTCCCGCACCGACTGGGCCTCGGTGCGCAGCCGGTCCGCCTCGGTCTGCGCCTCGGTGCGCAACTGCTCGGCCTCGGCCGCGGCCTCGCCGCGCAGCCGCACCGCGAACGACTCGCCCTCGGCGCGGGCCGCGGCGGCGTCGGCCGCGGCGGCGTCGCGGACCCGTCCGGCCTCCGCCTCGGCCTGCTCGGTCAGCGCCCGGGCCCGCTCGGCGGCCTCGGCGCGCAGCCGCTCGGCCTCGGCGACGGCGTCGGCGCGCAGCCGCTCCGCCTGCGCCTTGGCGTCGGCCAGCTCCCGCTCGGCCGCGGCCAGCCGCTCCTCGGCCTCCGCCCTGCGCCGGGCGACGTCCTCCGCGGTCTCCGCGGCGATCCTGGTGGCGGCCTGGTCGGCTTCGGCGCGCACCCGGCGGGCCTCGCGCTCGGCCTCGCGGATCTGCTCCTCCGCCTGGTGGCGGCCGTCGGCGCGCATCTCGTCGGCCTCGGCCCTGGCCTGGGTGAGCAGCTCCTCGGCCTGGGCGCGGGCGGCGGCGGCGCGCTCCGCGGCGTCGGCGCGGACCCGCTCGGTCTCGGCGGCGGCGCCCCGGCGCAGCTCGTCGGCGTCGGCCTTGGCCCTGGTGAGCAGGTCCTCCGCGGTGCGGGCGGCCTCCTCGATCTGCTGCATGGCCTGGCGGCGGGCCTCGGTGCGGATCCGCTCGCCCTCGGCGACGGCGTCCGACCGGAGCTGCTCGGCCTCGCCGCGCAGCCGGCGCGCCTCCTCCTGGAGGCGGGTGGTGCGCTCGCGGAACTCCTTGGTGTCGTCCTGCGCCGCGCTCTGCACCTGGGCGGCGGTCTCGGCGGCCTCGGCGCGGATCCGCTCCGCCTCCGCCTCGGCCTCGGCGCGGATGCGCTCGGCCTCGTCGGAGGCGGACCGGGTGGCGGCGCGGGCGTCGTCGGACGCCTTGCCGAGGATCTCCTCGGCGGCCTTGGCGGCCTTGGCCAACTGGGCGGCGGCGTCCTCGGACGCGGCGGCGCGGGCGGCCTCCGCGGCCTCGGTGCGGATGCGCTCGGCCTCGCTCGCGGCGTCCGCGCGCAGTTGCTCGGCCTCCGCCTTGAGGGCCTCGGCCTCCTTGGTGGCCTCGGCGACCAGGCGGGCCACCTCGGTGCGGGCGGTGCGGGTGCGCTGCTCGCCCTCGGCCTCGACGGCGGCCAGGCGCTTGGCCGCGGCGGCCGCGGTCTCCTCGCGCAGCCGCTCGGCCTCGGCGCGGGCCTCCCGCAGCAGCGCCTCGGCCTCCTCCTTGCGGGTCTGCGCGGCCCGGGTGAGCTCGCCCACCTCGCGGCGGGTGCGCTCGGCCTCGCCCAGGGCGTCGCCGCGCAACTGCTCGGCCTGCTCGGTGGCCTCCTGGGCCTGCGCGGACGCGGCGGCCAGCAGCCGCTCGGCCTCGGCGCGGGCCCGGCGCAGCAGGGCGTCCGCCTCGGTGCGCGCGGACTCGGCGTCGGCGGCGACGCGCTCGCGGGCCTGCTCGGCGAGGCGCTGCGCCTCGGCGCGGGCGCCGGCCAGGGTGGCCTCGGCCTCCGCCCGCGACTCCTCCATCAGCCGGCGGGCCTGCGCCTCGGTGCGGGCCCGCAACTGCTCGGCCCAGGCGACGTTGTCGTTGACGTGGCTCTCGACGGTGCTGCGGCGCTCGGCCAGCTCCTCGTCCAGCCGGCGGCGCCTGCGGACGGCCTCCGTGTGCCACTCGGCCTCGAGCTGCGACTGGCGCTCCGCGGCCTCCTGGAGCAGCCGCTGGCCCGCGGCGCGGGCCTCGCGCAGCTCGCGCTCGGCGTCGGCGCGCATCTGCTCGGCCTGGATCTGGGCGTTGCGCAGGAGCTGCTCGGCCTGGTGGCCGACGCTGTCGTAGGCGCGCGGCTGGGCGAGCTGGCGGCGGGCCTCGTGCAGCTTGGCGCGCAGGACCTCCACCTGGTAGGCAAGGTCCTCGGCGTGATCGACGGCCTTGTTCCGCTCGGTGCGAAGCCGTTCCATCTCGGCTTCGAACTGAGAGAGGTGGTCGTCAACCTCGTAGCGGTCGTAGCCCCGCACTGCGCGGTCCCATCCGTCTCCTGGTCGCGGGCCCTCGGCCGGGCGGCGGTGGTCCCCGCTCCGCCGTCCGGGTGAGCCTTCCCGAATGAACATGGCCTTCCGGAGAATGGTGTCAGATCAACCGCGGGGCGTGGCCCGTCCTCCGGCGCACCGGCCACCCGTATCCCGCCACCGCCCTCCGCGCGGACCGACCCGGCGCCCGGTCGGTCCGCGGCAGCCGATCCGCACCGGCAGATCCAGTCGTTCTCCGGAAGCCCAAGTCGCGCCGACAGTGCACTCTACCGGGGACAGCCGATCCGCCGGGACGTGTGGGACCAGCGTATTCGGTCCGCGCTCGCGGCGGCGGCGGGACGTGGTACCCGCGCGCGGGCCGGTTCAGCGCGCCTCGGGCTCCTCCGGGACGTCCTCCTGCCCGTCGTGCGCCCCCCGCGGGGCGGAGGTGACCAGCTCGGTGAGGACGCCGCCGCAGTCCTTGGGGTGGAGGAAGGTGATGCGCGAGCCCATCGAGCCGCGGCGCGGCTCGTCGTACAGCACCCGCACCCCCTTGCCCCGGACGGCCTCCGCGTCGGCGTCCACGTCCGCGGTGCCGAACGCGATGTGGTGCACGCCCTCGCCGTTCTTCGCCAGCCACTTCGCGACCACGGAGTCCTCGCGGACCGGCTGGAGCAACTGGAGGTAGGAGGCGCCGCCGTCGGAGGTCTCGTTGATCTTCAACATGGCCTCGCGGACGCCCTGCTCCTCGTTCACCTCCGTGTGGAAGACTTCGAAGCCGTAGGTCGTGCGGTAGAACTCGACCGTCTTGTCCAGGTCGAAGCAGGCGATGCCGATGTGGTCGATGCGCGACAGCATGCGGTGGCCTTCCGGTGAGGGCGGGCGGGGGAGTCGTGCGGACCGCACGGCCGCCGGAGCCCGGCGCGTTCCCGCCGCCGTCCACCCTGCACCCGTGGGCGGCGCCGGTGGACAACGGGCCGTTGAACATCTTCATTCCGTTCCATACGCCGGAACGGCGGCCCACGCTCAAAGTCCACCGTGCGCACACGCCGTCACGCAACGTGCCCGCGATCACACCGCGGCGCCGGTGACGCGGTCCGTACCGCTCAGTATCTTGGGCGGAAACCCTCACAACCGCCACCCTCAGCGTTGAGGAAGGGGCCGCGCCATGACCGCCAACCAGACCACCTCCGTGATCGTCGCGGGCGCACGCACACCGATGGGCCGCCTGCTCGGGCAGCTCAAGGGCTTCTCCGGGGCGGAGCTCGGCGCCGTGGCGATCAAGGCCGCGCTGGAGCGCGCCGGCATCTCCGGCGAGCAGGTGCAGTACGTGATCATGGGCCAGGTGCTCCAGGCCGGGGCCGGGCAGATCCCCGCCCGCCAGGCCGCGGTGAAGGCCGGCATCCCGATGGGCGTGCCCGCGCTGACGATCAACAAGGTGTGCCTGTCCGGGCTCGACGCCATCGCCCTGGCGGACCAGCTCATCCGCGCCGGCGAGTTCGACGTCGTCGTCGCCGGCGGCCAGGAGTCGATGACCAACGCCCCGCACCTGCTGCCCGGCTCCCGCGGCGGCTACAAGTACGGCGCCCTCGAGGTGCTGGACTCCATGGCGTACGACGGGCTGACCGACGCCTTCGACCACGTGGCCATGGGCGAGTCCACCGACCGGCACAACACGCGGCTGGGCATCTCCCGCGAGGTGCAGGACGAGGTGGCCGCCGCCTCCCACCAGCGGGCGGCCAAGGCGCAGCAGAACGGCCTGTTCGAGGCGGAGATCGTGCCCGTGGAGGTGCCGCAGCGCAAGGGCGACCCGCTGCTGGTCAGCACCGACGAGGGCATCCGCCCCGACACCACCCCCGAGGTGCTGGCGAAGCTGCGCCCGGCGTTCACCAAGGACGGCACGATCACCGCGGGCTCCTCCTCGCCGATCTCCGACGGCGCCGCCGCCGTGGTGGTGATGAGCCGGGCCAAGGCCGAGGAGCTCGGCCTGGAGTGGCTCGCCGAGATCGGCGCGCACGGCGTGGTCGCCGGGCCGGACAACTCCCTCCAGTCCCAGCCGGCCAACGCGATCGCGCGGGCGCTGGAGCGCGAGGGCCTCACCGTCGGCGACCTGGACCTGGTGGAGATCAACGAGGCGTTCGCCGCCGTGGTGGTGCAGTCCGCCAAGGAACTGGGGATTTCCCTCGAAAAGGTGAATGTCAACGGTGGCGCGATCGCCCTGGGCCACCCCATCGGCATGTCGGGCGCCCGGATCGCGCTGCACCTGGCGCTGGAGCTGAGGCGGCGCGGCGGCGGCACCGGCGCCGCCGCGCTGTGCGGCGGCGGCGGGCAGGGCGACGCACTGATCGTGCGGGTGCCGCGCACCTGACCGGCGCGCGCCCCGGCCAGGTCCTACGGCTAAGGAGACAAGTGACAACCAGGACTTGGGACGTCCCCGCCCTCGTCGAGCAGGCGAGGGCGGGCCGCCCCCGCGCCGTCGCCCGGCTGATCTCCCTGGTGGAGGGGGCCTCCCCGCTGCTGCGCGAGGTCATGGCCGCGCTCGCCCCGCTGACCGGCAACGCGTACGTGGTGGGCCTGACCGGCTCGCCGGGCGTCGGCAAGTCCACGTCCACCTCCGCGCTGGTGGGCGCCTACCGGCGGCAGGGCAAGCGGGTGGGCGTGCTCGCGGTGGACCCGTCCTCGCCGTTCTCCGGCGGTGCGCTGCTCGGGGACCGGGTGCGGATGCAGGAGCACTCCGGGGACCCGGACGTCTACATCCGCTCCATGGCCACCCGCGGCCACCTCGGGGGCCTGGCGTGGGCCGCGCCCCAGGCGGTGCGGGTGCTGGACGCGGCCGGGTGCGACGTGATCCTGGTGGAGACCGTCGGCGTCGGGCAGTCCGAGGTGGAGATCGCGGAGCGGGCGGACACCTCGGTGGTGCTGCTCGCGCCCGGCATGGGCGACGGGATCCAGGCGGCCAAGGCCGGGATCCTGGAGATCGGGGACGTGTACGTGGTCAACAAGGCAGACCGGGACGGCGCCGACTCCACCGTCCGGGAGCTGAACCACATGCTGGGCCTGGGCGAGTCCCGCGCGCCCGGGGACTGGCGCCCGCCGATCGTGAAGACGGTCGCGGCGCGCGGCGAGGGCGTGGACGAGGTCGTGGAGGCGCTGGAGAAGCACCGGGCGTGGATGGAGGAGCGCGGCGTGCTCGCGGAGCGCCGGCGCCGCAGGGCGGCGGGCGAGGTCGAGACGATCGCGCTGACGGCCCTGCGGGAGCGCATCGGCGACCTGCACGGCGACCGGCGCCTGGACGCCCTGGCCGACCGCATCACCGCCGGTGGGCTGGACCCGTACACGGCGGCCGACGAACTGCTGCGGGGGCTGCGGGACCAGTCCTGACCGGACGGGACCGCCCGCGCGCCGGGAGCGGAGGACGAGCCGGCCCCGGCCCCGCGCGTCCACGCGCGCGTGACCGGGGCCGCCGCACCCGGCCCCGTGGGGGCGGGCCGGTGCGGGGTCAGTCGTCGTGCTCGTCGGCGCCGTGCTCGTCGCCGTCGCCGTCGCCGTCGTCGTGGTCGCCCTTGCCGCCGTCGTCGCGGTCGTCGCGGGTCGCGGTGGCCTTGGCCGTGGACGGGTCGACCGCCACCTCGTGGTGCCTGCCGTCCTTGCCCGCGATCTCCACGTCCCAGCCGTTGTCGTCGAGGTCGATCGAGGTCACGGTGCCGGGCACGGCCCTGGTGGCGGCGTTCGCGGCCCGCTCCAGGGTGATCCGCGAGGCGGTGTTCTCGTCCTCGTCCTCGTCCACCCGGTCCCGCACCACGCCGCCGTCGCGCGCGTCCACGGTCACGTCGTGCCAGGTGCCGTCCTTCGCGCGGACGTCCACCTCCCACACCGGTCGGCCGTCGCCGTCCAGGTCGGCCGAGTACGCGGTGCCGGGCACGGCGCGGGCCGCGGCCCGGGCGGCGTCCACCGCGCTCACCTTCGCGGCGCGCGCCTCGCGGGCGTCCTCGCGGGCGTCGTCCCGGTCGTCGTTCCCGGCGTCGTCGCGCGCGTCGTCACGGCGGTCGTCGCGGTCGTCGTCGCCCGCCTGCCGGGTGTCCGCGCTCACCACGGGCGCCGCCCCGCCGTCGTCCCCGGCCGCCAGGGCGTACGCGCTGCCGCCGCCGGCGAGCGTGGCCACGGCGATCGCGCTGATCAGGAACTTGCGGGGCTTCATGGTGCCTCCCGTTGTGAGGTGTCGGTCCGCGTTTTCACCACCCACCCTGCGCCGCGCTCGCTGAAGGGACCCTGAAGCAACCTGAAGATCCCTTCAGGGTGGTTCTGCGAGTCTTGACGCATGCGCCTGCTGATCGTGGAGGACGAGAAGCGCCTCGCCGCCGCGCTGGCCCGCGGCCTGGCCGCCGAGGGCTTCGCCGTGGACGTCGCGCACGACGGCACCGAGGGCCTGCACCTGGCCACCACCCAGGACTACGACCTGATCGTCCTCGACATCATGCTGCCGGGCATGAACGGCTACCGCGTCTGCGCCGCCCTGCGCGCGGCCGGGGACGAGACGCCGGTGCTCATGCTCACCGCCAAGGACGGCGAGTACGACGAGGCCGAGGGCCTGGACACCGGCGCCGACGACTACCTGACCAAGCCGTTCTCCTACGTGGTGCTGCTCGCCCGGGTCCGCGCCCTGCTGCGCCGCAGGACCCGCGGCGGCGCCACCGTGCTGCGCCTGGGCGACCTGACCGTGGACCCGGGCGCCCGGCGCTGCCTGCGCGGGGAGCGGGAGATCGGGCTCACGGCGAAGGAGTTCGCGGTGCTGGAGCAGCTCGCGGTGCGGGCGGGGCAGGTGGTGTCCAAGTCGGAGATCCTGGAGCACGTGTGGGACTTCGCCTACGAGGGCGACCCCAACATCGTCGAGGTCTACATCAGCGCCCTGCGCCGCAAGATCGACGCCCCGTTCGGACGGCGCTCGATCACCACCGTGCGCGGGGCCGGCTACCGGCTGGCGGCGGACGGCGGTGCCTAGGGTGGCCGGCCCGGGAGGCGGGGCGCTGCGGGGCTCGGTGCGGCTGCGCACCTCGGTGGCGGCCACCGCGGTGGTGGCGCTGGCCCTGCTCGCCGCCGGTTTTGTGATCATAGGCGTGCTGCGGGACGGGCTGCGGAACAACGCCCAGGTGGAGGCCGAGTCCAAGGCCCGCCAGGTGGCCGCCCAGGTGGCGGCGCTCGGCTCGGCCAAGGACGCGCAGGGCCTGGAGACCGACGACCCGGTGCAGGTCGTGGACCGCGCCGGCCGGGTGCTCGCGGCCAGCGACAGCATGGAGGGGGCCGCCCCGTTCGCCGCCTTCCACCCCGCCGCGCCCGGCCCCCGGGAGCGGCCGGAGGACGACGACGAGGACGACGAGGAGGAGCGGGCCGCGCCCGGGCGGGTCGCGGAGAAGGCCGACCACGCCGACGTCACCCTGCCGGTGGACGACGACGGGCACGCCACCGCCGACGCCGACGACGTCGAGGGCAACGCCGACTTCCGGGTCGCCGCGGTGCGCGCCGAGGCCGGGGGAGAGCCCGTCACCGTCTACGCCGGGTCCTCGCTCACCCCGCAGCGCGAGGCCGTCGCCGACGTCACCAGGTCCATGCTGGTCTGGCTGCCCGTGCTGCTCGCCGTGGTCGCCGCGGTGACCTGGCTGGTGACCGGGCGCGCCCTGCGCCCGGTGGAGGCCATCCGCGCCGAGATGGCCGAGATCCGGGCCAGCGACCTCTCCCGCCGGGTGCCCGAGCCCGCCTCCCGCGACGAGGTCGCCGCGCTCGCCCGCACCACCAACGAGACCCTCGCCGCGCTGGAGGAGTCCGTGGAGCGGCAGCGCCGCTTCGTCGCCGACGCCTCCCACGAGCTGCGCAGCCCCATAGCCTCGCTGCGCACCCACCTGGAGGTGGCCGCGGCCCACCCGGCGCTGCTGGAGGTGGACGACCTGCTCGCCGACGTGGTGCGCCTCCAGCACCTGGCCGCCGACCTGCTGCTGCTGGCCCGCCTCGACGCCGAGGGCGCCCCGCCCGACGGGGCCAGGGGCCGGGGCCCGGTGGACCTCGGGGCGCTGGTGCGCGAGGAGCTGGGGCAGCGGGCCCGCACGGACCGGGTGCCGGTGCGGGCCGAGCCGGGAGCGGAGCCCGCCGAGGTGCCGGGCAACCGCGGGCAGTTGGCGCGGGTGCTGGGCAACCTGGTGGACAACGCCCAGCGGCACGCGCGGTCCGCGGTGTCGGTGGGGCTGCGCCGGGACGGGGCCTGGGTGGTGCTGGCCGTCGCGGACGACGGGCCCGGGGTGCCCGAGGCCGAGCGGGAGAGGATCTTCGAGCGGTTCGTGCGGCTGGACGACGCCCGCAGCCGCGACGCCGGGGGCGCGGGCCTGGGCCTGGCGATCGCCCGGGACGTGGCGCGCCGGCACGGGGGCACCCTGTCCGTGCGGGAGGCGCCGGGCGGCGGCGCGCTGTTCGAGCTGCGGCTGCCCGCGGCGCCGTAGCGGGTCGGGGCGGCGGGGGCCCGCGGGACGCGTTACAGGCGCCCGGAGCGCAGGTGCTCGGCCACCGGCTCGAGGATCTTGTGGAGGAGCTCCACCGAGTCGGGCCCGAGCCGGTCGATGAAGTGCTCCCGCACCGAGGCGACGTGGGACGGCGCGACCCGGCGCATGGTGCGCCAGCCCTCGTCGGTGAGTACCGTGTACAGGCCCCGCCGGTCGGACTCGCAGTTCTCACGGCGGACCAGGCCCGCGCCCTCCATCCGGGTGATCTGGTGGGACAGGCGGCTCTTGGACTGGAGGGTGGCCCGGGCCAGGTCGCTCATCCGCATGCGGCGGTCGGGCGCCTCGGAGAGGTGGACCAGGATCTCGTAGTCGTTGATGGTCAGGCCGAACGGCTGGAGGTCGCGCTCGAGCTGGTGGAGGAGGAGCTTGCTGACCTCCAGGTGGGTGCGCCAGGTGCGCTGCTCCTCGCTGCTGAGCCAGCGCGGCTCCGGCTGGTCGGCGCTGCCGTCATGCGTGTCCATGAGATCAAGTCTACCCGAGAATATTCAACATTAAACTATTTTGGGTGTGCGGACGCGTGGGCTCCGCACCGGATCGCACCGGTACGGCCGCCCTCCGGCATTCTCCGGGACCGGCGGCGGACAGACGCCCGACATCCACCCGTTCCGCCGCCCGCCACCCCATCGGCGCAGCGGCGGCCCGCGGTCCCTCGCCGGCCGCCGCGCTCACGCCGTCCCGGGCTCACGGCCCGGGCGCCCGGCCCGGCCGTGC
Organism: Streptomyces capparidis; assembly: GCF_054782095.1. Taxonomy (NCBI): domain Bacteria; kingdom Bacillati; phylum Actinomycetota; class Actinomycetes; order Kitasatosporales; family Streptomycetaceae; genus Streptomyces; species Streptomyces capparidis. Next base: position 94,554 of record NZ_BAAGTD010000021.1, read on the forward strand.
CCGGCCAGGCCCCTCACGGCCGGCCGTTCACAGCCCCAGCCGCCGCTGGATCCCGCCCAACTGCCCCGGCAACTGCGGCGCCGGCCGCCCCGCGGGGGCGCCGCCCGCGGGCCGGCCGCCCTGGTGCGGGCCCGCGCCCGTGGGCCGCTCCTCCATCAGCACCTCCGTGGACTGGAGCAGCACCTGCCCCTGCCCCACGAACTCGAACTGGTGCTCCTCGCCCGAGGTGCCGCCGAGCCCGGTCAGCGCCCGGATCCCGCCGAGCACGCCGCGCATGTACCCGTGGTCGTAGTGGTGGCACGGCGACGGGCAGTCGGCCCACCCGACCAGCGCCTCCGGGTCCACCCGCACCGGCGGCTCCACGAAGTGCACCGCGCCGTTGGACGCCGCCACGAACTTGCCCGTCCCGATCAGCGTCAGGAACCCGGGGATGATCGACTGCTTCAGGGACAGGCCCGGCTGGAACGCCAGCAGGTTGCCGGACCTGATGGTGAGGTTGCCGTTCTCCAGGTCGTAGGAGTTGATGTCGAACGCCCGGTCGGCGAGCAGCATCTTGCCCTGGCCCTGCGCCACCACCCAGTCGGCGGCGTGCAGCGGGGAGTGGAAGTTCGCCGCCACCAGCCGGTCCAGCGGGCCGTGGCCGATGCCGTTGAAGTCGATCTGCCCGTAGTAGGCGATCATCTTCCCCTTCTGGAGGAACCACTGGGTGCCCCGCAGCTCCACGCAGAACGCGTAGGGGTTGACGTTGTCGTCGCTGGGCAGCGTGTACGGGTCCAGGACGACGGGTCCGCCCGGCTGCTGCGGCACCGGCGGCTGCCCCCCGGGGGCGTACGTCCCCGGCTGCTGCGGCGGCGGCGCACCCGGCGGGTACGCGGCCGGCGGGTAGGCCCCCGGCTGGGGCGGCGGGCCCGGCGGGTACGCCCCGGGCGGGTACGGGCCCGGCTGATTGCCGGGCTGGTGGGGCTGCTGGGGCGGGTAGGTCACAGCTTCTCCTCCGACGCCTGTACGTACACCGTGCCGTGGCCGGACAGCTCCAGTTGGAACGCCTCCCCGGAGCCGCGGCCCACCATGTCCCGCCAGCCGAGGGCGGTGGACAGCTTGTTGCGCACGTCGCCGCGGTGGGCGACGTACGCCTGCGGGTCGACGTGCACCGGCCGGTCCGGGGTGATCGGCAGCTCGATCACCCCGCCGTGCGCCAGCACCGCCACCGAGCCGTGGCCCTGGAGCGTGGTGGTGAACAGGCCCTGCCCGGTCACCTGGCCCCGGATGACGCCCATCACGCCGCCCTGCGAGCCGAGGAACATCGTCCCCTGCTGGAGCGTCCCGTCGAACGCCAGCAGCCGGTCGGCCTCCACGTACAGGGTGTCGCCCGCCAGGTCCACGCAGTGCACGTGGTGCCCGCCGTGCCCGAACAGCACCGAGCCCTGGCCCTCGACGGTCATCAGGGGCGCGGCCTCGCCCGCGACCCGCCGCCCGATCATCGAGCCCACCCCGCCCTGGCCGCTCGCCGTGTTCGGGGTGAAGGAGACCTCGCCGGTGTAGGCGAGCATCGCGCCGCGCTGGCTGAACATGCGCTGCCCGGGGAGGATTTTGGCCTCCACCATCTTGGAGTTGATCCGGTGGAACGGCATCACACATCCCCGCCGATCGTCTCGCGCTCGCTCGGCTGCACGTACACCAGGCCGTCCCCCTCGAACCTGATCTGGAAGGACTCGCCGGAGCCCTCCCCGGCGAAGGTGCGCCAGGTCACGCCGGTCTGGAACTGCTGCTGGAGGTTGCCGGTGTGCGCCACGTACGCGCCCGGGTCCACCAGCAGCGGCGTGCCGGGTGTGACCCGCAGCACGATCGCGGGCCCGTGCGAGGTGAGCGCGGCCTGGCCCACGCCCTCGACGGTCGTGGTGAACAGGCCGTTGCCCTGCGCGGCCCCGCGCAGTCCGGTGAACGTCGTGCCCGTCCGCAGGCCCGCGTCCGCCGCCAGGAGGTTGCTGGCCTCCACGAACAGCTTCTCGCCGGAGAGGCGCACCAGGTTGATCGCCGTCGCCCGGTCCGCGAAGTAGCAGGTCCCCTGCCCCTTGACCTCCATCATCTCCATGCTCTCCCCGGTGATCCTGCGCGTCACCATGCCGCGCAGGCCCTCGCCACCGCCGGAGAGCTTCTTGAACGTCATCTGGCCGTCGTAGGCCACCATCGATCCGTTGCGGGCCTTCACCGAGTCGCCCGCCAAGTCGACGGCGAGCACCTTGGACCCCTGTAGTCGAAACTGCGCCACGACGGAGACGCTAATCACCGCGGCGGGCCCGCGACCAGGGGAGACGGCGGTTTGTGGCCCCCCTGAGACAGGCCGGGTAAAGGGGTGGCAATAATAAGAGTGCTTGTGCTTGCGTTCACAAAGTCGCCTACGGCGTGCGCGGGCGCGGCCCACGCACGTCACGACCCCCGGAGAGTCCAGTGAACACCCGCGTCGCCCTGTTCCGCCTGCGCGTCGTCTCCACCGCCGAGGCCATCTCGTTCCTGCTGCTGCTGAGCCTGGGCTCGGTGCTCAAGCGGGCCACCGACGGGGACGTGGACCTCGTCCTGCCGCTCGGGCTGCTGCACGGCGTGCTGTTCGTCGCGTTCGTGCTGCTGTGGGCCGACGCCTGGAACAAGGTCCGCTGGGACCTGAAGCGGGCCGCGCTGTACTTCGTGTCCTCGGTGATCCCCTTCGCCGGCTTCTACGCCGAGCGCAGGCTCAAGGCGGAGCAGGAGCGGATCGCCGCCGCCGAGCCCGCCGCGGCGGCGGCCTGAGGCCCCGCGCGCCCCGGGATCCCGGGGCGTGAGACAGGGGCGACCGGCCGGTCCCGGGCCGGTACGGTAAGGGCGTGCCGAAGCCCCTTAGCCTGCCGTTCGACCCCATCGCCCGCGCCGACGAGCTGTGGAGCAAGCGCTGGGGACCCGTGCCCTCGATGGCCGCGATCACCTCCATCATGCGGGCCCAGCAGATCCTGCTCGCCCGGGTGGACGCGGTGGTCAAGCCGTACGGGCTGACGTTCGCCCGGTACGAGGCGCTGGTGCTGCTCACCTTCAGCCAGGCGGGCGAGCTGCCCATGTCCAAGATCGGTGAGCGGCTGATGGTGCACCCCACGAGCGTCACCAACACCGTGGACCGCCTGGTGCGGTCGGGCCTGGTCGACAAGCGGCCCAACCCGCAGGACGGCCGCGGCGTGCTGGCGTCCATCACCGACCGGGGCCGCGAGGTGGTGGAGGCGGCCACCCGCGACCTGATGGCGATGGACTTCGGCCTGGAGATGTACGACGCCGCGCAGTGCGAGGAGATCTTCGCCGTGCTGCGCCCCCTGCGGGTGGGCGCGGGCGACTTCGAGGACGCCTGACCCCCGCGCCCCGGGGACGGGCGCGGCCCGCGGACGGGCGCGCTCCGGGCGGGCCGGGGGCGGACGTCGAGCCGGTCCGGCGCAGGTTAGGCTCGACGCCATGAAGCCGAGTGTCCTGACCCGCTACCGGGTGATGGCGTACATCACCGCCGTGTGGCTGCTGGTGTTCACCGTCTGCATCATCCTGAAGTACGGGTTCGACACGGGCGACACCATGCTCGTGTCCCAGATCCACGGGGTGCTGTTCCTCGTCTACGTGGTCTTCGCCTTCGACCTGGGCGTCAAGGCGAAGTGGCCGTTCGGCAAGCTGCTGTGGGTGCTGGTCGCCGGCTGTGTGCCCCTGGCCGCGTTCTTCGTGGAGCGCCGGGTCGCCCGCGAGGTCGCCCCCCTGCTGGAGACCGACGAGGCCGAGGCCCCGGCACAGGCGTGACCCCCGGCGGGCGGCGGCCGGTCCCACGGCCCTCCCGCCCGCCACACCCCCCCTTTCTGACCTGCGGTGCTTGCCTGAACCGAACGTACTGCCGACAATTACTAGGACGTCCGATAGTTGGAAGCCCTAGTAATCCCGGGGCGGACCGGAAGGCGGAGCAAGGTGGACGCAGCTTCCCTCGAGGAGGGCCGCCGCCGCTGGCAGGCGCGGTACGACGCGGCGCGCAAGCGCGACGCGGACTTCACCACCCTCTCGGGCGCGCCGGTGGAGCCGGTGTACGGCCCGCCGCCGGGCGCCGTCGTGCCGGGCTTCGAGCGCATCGGCTGGCCCGGCGAGTACCCCTTCACCCGCGGCCTGTACCCCACCGGCTACCGCGGCCGCACCTGGACGATCCGCCAGTTCGCGGGGTTCGGCAACGCCCGGCAGACCAATGAGCGCTACCGCATGATCCTCGAGGCGGGCGGCGGCGGCCTGTCCGTCGCGTTCGACATGCCGACGCTGATGGGCCGCGACTCCGACGACCCGCGCTCCCTCGGCGAGGTGGGCCACTGCGGGGTGGCGGTGGACTCCGCCGCCGACATGGACGTCCTGTTCGACGGCATCCCGCTCGGCGACGTCACCACCTCGATGACGATCTCCGGGCCCGCCGTGCCCGTCTTCTGCATGTACCTGGTGGCCGCCGAGCGGCAGGGCGTCGACCCAGGCACGCTCAACGGCACCCTCCAGACGGACATCTTCAAGGAGTACATCGCGCAGAAGGAGTGGCTGTTCGCCCCGGAGCCGCACCTGCGCCTGATCGGCGACCTGATGGAGTACTGCGCCTCGCGCATCCCCGCCTACAAGCCGCTGTCCGTCTCCGGCTACCACATCCGCGAGGCCGGGGCCACGGCCGCCCAGGAGCTGGCGTACACCCTCGCGGACGGCTTCGGCTACGTGGAGCTCGGCCTCAGCCGCGGCCTGGACGTGGACGTGTTCGCGCCGGGCCTGTCCTTCTTCTTCGACGCGCACGTGGACTTCTTCGAGGAGATCGCCAAGTTCCGCGCCGCCCGCAGGATCTGGGCGCGCTGGATGCGGGACGTCTACGGGGCGCGGTCCGACAAGGCGCAGTGGCTGCGCTTCCACACCCAGACCGCGGGGGTGTCGCTCACCGCCCAGCAGCCCTACAACAACGTGGTGCGCACCGCGGTGGAGGCCCTGGCGGCGGTGCTCGGCGGCACCAACTCGCTGCACACCAACGCCCTGGACGAGACCCTGGCCCTGCCGTCGGAGCAGGCGGCGGAGATCGCGCTGCGCACCCAGCAGGTGATCATGGAGGAGACCGGCGTGGCCAACGTCGCCGACCCGCTCGGCGGCTCGTGGTACGTCGAGGCGCTCACCGACCGGATGGAGCAGGAGGCGGAGGCCGTCTTCGACCGGATCAAGGAGCTCGGGAAGCGCGCCGTGCCCGACGGGCAGCACCCGGTGGGACCGATGACCTCGGGCATCCTGCGCGGCATCGAGGAGGGGTGGTTCACCTCGGAGATCGCCGAGTCGGCGTTCCAGTACCAGCGGGCGCTGGAGAAGGGCGACAAGCGGGTGGTGGGGGTGAACTGCCACCACGGTTCGGTCACCGGGGACCTGGAGATCCTGCGCATCAGCCACGAGGTCGAGCGGGAGCAGGTGCGGATGCTCGCCGAACGCCGGGCGCGCCGGGACGACGCGGCGGTGCGGGCGGCGCTCGCGGCCATGGTGGCCGCGGCCAGGGACGGCGGCAACATGATCGAGCCGATGCTGGACGCGGTGCGCGCCGAGGCCACGCTCGGGGAGGTCTGCGGGGCGCTGCGGGAGGAGTGGGGCTCCTACACCGAGCCCGCGCGGTTCTGACCCGACGACCGCAGGCCGTCGAGCAGCAGGGCGGTGAACCGCTCCGCCCAGCGCTCGTCCACCGGCTCCGCGCTGACCAGCGTGCGGTGGATCACGGCTCCGGCGATGACGTCGAAGACCAGGTCGATTGTCGCCGAGGGGTCGCCGTCGTCCCCGGGCAGCTCCCCGCGCTCCTGGGCCCGGCGGCGGCCCAGCACGACCAGGTTCTTCTGCGGGGCCACGATGACCTCGCGGATGCGCCTGCGCAGCGCCGGGTCGCGGGTGGACTCGGCGACCACCGCCATCAGCGCAGTCCTGGTCTCGGGCTGGTCCAGCAGCGCGGCGAACCGCCGCACCACGCACTCCACGTCGGCCCGCAGGCTGCCGAGGTCGGGCAGCTCCATGCCCTCGCCGAACACCGCCGCGACGGCGTCCACCACCAGCGCGCTCTTGGACGGCCAGCGCCGGTAGAGCGTGGTCTTGGCCACGCCCGCGCGGGCGGCCACGTCACCCATCGTCAGCTTGGCCCAGCCCAGGTCCACCAGGGCCGCCCTCGTGGCGCGCAGGATCGCCCGGTCCGCCTCGGCGCTGCGCGGCCGGCCGGAGCGCCGGGCGGCTCCCGGGGCCTCGTCGTCGGCCATGGAGGAACCCGCCACGGCGCGGACTCTACCGCCACGCCGAGTGGCCGGAAGTGATCGGAACCACTCGACCCGCCGCGGCGCCGCGGCGGGTGGCCCGCATCGGGTGCGCCGGTCGCGGCGCGCCGGGACGGTTCGTCCGACGCGCCACCGGGACGCGGCTCCGGGCCCCGTCACGACCCCTGTCCCCGCCCCGGCAAACCCCGCCCCGGGCGGGCCTGGACCTCGTCCCCGAGGCGGGCGGGCGGAGGCCGCCGGTCCGTGGCCGGGCCGCCTGCCAAGGGGCGTTCGGTGGTGGACCGGTGGGGGAACGGTGTGACTCCGCACACGATCACCGCGCGGGGGCCGCGGGGGGTTGCGGGGAGGACCGGCGGTGGAGTTACGCTACGGCCCGTAGCGAAAAGCGGCCCGCGCGGCCGCCGCTCGTCGTCGCCGAGGGCGGGAGGGGACCCCGCCCACCTGGGAGTCCGCCCGTTCGCGGCGGGCGGAGCGCCGACGCGGGCGGTGGATGCCGGGGCCTGTTCACGCATACCGCGCAGAGGGGGGAGGATTGACCCATGCAGCCACGGAACATGTCCATGAGCGGTGTGGTCGACCTCGCCGCGGTGAAGGCGGCGGGAGAAGCCGCGCAGAAGGCCCAGCAGGCACGTGAGGCGGCGTCCTCCGGCGGCGCCGGCGGGGCCGCCGGGAACCTCGTGTACGACGTCACCGAGGCCACGTTCGAGAACGACGTCCTCCAGCGCTCCACGCGCGTCCCGGTCGTCATCGACTTCTGGGCCGAGTGGTGCGGCCCCTGCAAGCAGCTCGGCCCGGTGCTGGAGAAGCTGGCCCACTCCTACGGCGGCCGGTTCGTGCTCGCCAAGATCGACGTGGACGCCAACCAGATGCTGGCCCAGCAGTTCGGCATCCAGGGGATCCCCGCGGTGATGGCGGTGGTCGCGGGCCAGTTGGTGCCGCTGTTCCAGGGGGCGCTGGGCGAGGCCCAGGTCCGCCAGTACCTGGACCAGCTCATCCAGGTCGCGGAGCGGCAGTTCGGGATCGTCGGCGAGGCCGCGGAGGCGGCGGACGAGGAAGAAGAGCAGCCCCGCGCGCCGCAGACCCCGGAGGAGATCGCCCTGTCCGCGGCGCACGACGCGCTGGACCGGGGCGACCTCGGCGGCGCCGTCCAGGCGTACCGCAACGTCCTGTCGGACAACCCGGCCAACGCCGAGGCCAAGGCGGGGCTCGCCCAGGCGGAGCTGCTGCGCCGGGTGGAGGGCGCCGACGCGACGGCGGTGCGCGCCGCGGCCGCCGGGGCCCCGGCCGACGTGGACGCGCAGATCGCCGCGGCCGACCTGGACATGGTCGGCGGGCATGTGGAGGACGCGTTCGGGCGGCTGGTGGAGACCGTCCGCCGGGTGGCGGGCGAGGACCGGGACAAGGCCCGGGTGCACCTGCTGAGCCTGTTCGAGGTGATCGGCACGGACGACCCGCGCGTGGTCAAGGCGCGTCAGGCGCTGGCCCGGGTGCTGTTCTGACCGGCCCCTCCCGGCCGTCCGGCAGCGGCCACCGGAGGGTTGTCCGCTGCTGACAATCCGTCTCTCAAACGACTGACAAGCGCTCCGCTTTACCAAAACTTGGCAAAGCGGGGCGCTTGTTACTGTCGGTAAATGATCTTTTTGTGCGGTGACGGATAGGGGGGTCATCGCCCCCTTTTGTCATCCGCTGTCCCGCGCACGGACCGTGGTCGCGGTGGCCGGGAACCTCCAAGATCCTTCATGACTTCGTTACTCACTGGTAACGAACCACTTGTGCGGCCGCTCCTGATGGACCACGATCGGCCACGCTCGGTCCATTCCCGAAGCCGGCAGCCGGTCGGCGCCTCGGTGACTGGGTCCCCACCGGGCGCGGGCGGCGGACGTGTTCCGCCGTCCGGGGACAGGGGGGTCCCCGTCGACCGGGCGGGGCCTGTCCAGCAAGGTTGCGCGAGAGCGTGGCCAGTGGTTGTCGCTCGGGGGTGATCGCCGATGCCACCGGTCGTACCGCCCACGCCCGCGTGGACGGTTCCGGCTCGGGGCGCACCAGGCCGGTGCCGCCCCGTCTCAGCCACGACCCGTGGAGGCCGACGGCGCTCTCCTTCCCGAGGACGTAGCACTTCTCCCCTCCCAGGTCTGTTCGCCCTGAGCGCGCAGCCGGAGATGTACGTCCCAGAAGGAGGAAAGTCATGAAGTCCCAGGCTCGTGGCCGCACCAGATGGAAGCGGTTCGCTGTCGTCATGGTGCCGAGTGTGGCCGCGACCGCCGCGATCGGCGTGGCGATCGGTCAGGGTGCGCTCGCCGCGTCGTTCAGCGTCTCCGGCCAAGAGTTCAAGGTCACGACCGACAAGCTCGTCGGCACCGGGTTCTCCCAGTACGGCGCGCTCAACGACGGCGCCGGCGGCACGAAGCGGCCGGTGGCGGTCTCGGCGTTCGAGCACGCGGAGATCACCAACCTCTGCCAGTCCGTCGTGGTGCCCGTGCCGATCTTCGGTGACGTCACACTGAAGCTCAACGCGGGCGGCAACGGCGAGAACGTCACCGCCGAGAACCTCTACATCGACCTCGACCACCTCGAGGCCGACGCGACGTTCACGAACATCGACATCGGCGTCTCCGTCAACGGCATCAACAAGGGCCCGAAGCAGAAGGAGCCCGAGGACCAGCGCAAGGTCCTGCCGGGCTCGTTCGCGCAGCAGGCGGAGACGGCGGTGCTCACCGGCGTCAAGCAGAAGGCATGGGCCACCAGTGCCGGTACCTTCAAGCTCAGCGGGTTGCAGATGGACGTCAGCAAGGGCAGTGGCCCGAAGAAGGAATGCTACTGACCTGACCGGCGGGTGACGGAGGGGCGGCCTGGTCGCGGGCAGCGCGGTCGCCCGTCCCTTCGCACCCGTCCGTCTCCGCGGCCGTCACCGCGCCGCCCCGTCCTTGGAAACACCGAACGATCGATCGTGACCGATCGCCACGCAGGGAGCTGCCACATGACCAGCGCCACTTCGACACGCTCGCTGACGGACGGGTTCGGGAAGGCGCGCGACGCCTTCCGCGCGTGGCGGTGGTCGCGCCCGTTCTGGGCGGGTCTGCTGACCATGTTCGCCGGGGTGCCGATCATGTACATCCCCTACCGCAACGTCACCATGGGCCAGCTCCAGTTCCGCATGGCCACCACGACGGGATCGGCGTCGCTGATCATCGGCGTGCTGCTGGTGGTGCTGGGACTGACCATGTGGTTCCAGTCGGTGGTGCGGGTCTTCGCCGGGATCGCCTCGATCCTGCTGTGCCTGGTGTCCCTGGTCGTGTCCAACTTCGGTGGGCTCTTCGTGGGATTCCTGCTCGGCCTCCTCGGCGGCGGCCTCGCCGTCGCGTGGGTGCCGGGGCAGAGCGGAGACGGCGGCGGCGAGCGGGTGGACGGTCCAGCCCGCGCCCCCTTGAAGGACGCCGACGGCGCGCGGGGCGCCGACGGGTCCGAGCCCGCCGCGGTGGGCGCGGGGGCGGAAGACGACTCAACGAACGGAGGGCACCGTGCCGGGTGAAGAGGTGCGAGCCGAGGCCGGCGGTGGCAGCCGGCCGAAAACCGGGCCGCGGCACGCAGCTCCACGCAGATCACTGCTCCACCGGATCCAGGTCCCCGCCGGCAAGGCGATCGCGCTGGCGGCCATGCCGACGGCCGTGCTCATGGGCATGGGACTGACCCCTCGACTGGCCCAGGCGGACGAGGTGTCCAAGGACAAGTTCACGGCCGGGCCGTGCGTGACGGCGCCGGACAAGGCGGGTGAGGAGGAGAAGGAGCCGGAGCAGGACAAGGCCCCGGACAAGGCTTCCGACAAGGCCTCGGACAAGGACGCCAAGGACGCGGGCAAGGAGAGCGGCAAGGACACCGGCAAGGCCGGCGAGGACGCGAAGCCGCCCGCGGACGGGCAGCCCGTGAAGCCCGCGCCCTCCGAGACTGCCTCCACCCTGCCCGCCGGCTCCGACAAGGAGCCGGACAAGGGCGAGGAGGACCAGCAGGACGGCGGCGAGGGCTCCGGCGGCACCGGCGGGGCGGACGAGCCCGCCCCGAAGCCGGAGGAGAGCGGCCCGTCCACCGAGCCCGTCGAGCAGCGGCCCGGCCTGCTCGACCCCATCCTCGGCCCGATCGGTGACCTGCTGAACCCGGACCGGGACAAGGACGGCGAGGACACGGCGCAGCAGCCGCCCGCCGCCTCGGACCCGTCCACCCCGTCCACGCCCTCCACGCCGCCCGCGGCCGACGAGGACAAGACCCCCGAGGACGAGGCACCGCAGGACGAGGCACCGCAGGACAAGGCACCTCAGGACAAGGAATCGCAGCAGAAGACCGGGGACACCGGGGCCGAGACGGACCCGGTGGCCGGGGAGCGGGACGAGGTCGACGCGGGTAGCGGCGCCGAGGACGAGGCGGCCGAGGACGGCAAGACGGACGACAAGCCCGAGGACGACAAGGCCGCTGACGGCAAGACGGACGACAAGCCCGCCGACGAGGCCGCCGAGGGGACCGATCCCGCCGACGGACCGGCCGGCTACCCCTGCCCGGAGGAGAAGAAGGTCCCCGGCACCGACGAGGTCACGGACAACGCCCTGCCGAACACGAGCTGGGTCCTGGAGTCCACGCGCCTGGACCTGCACGGCCTGGCGTACCACGGGGTGGTGAACGTCACCCGCCAGAACGGGCAGACCGTCCAGGCGCTGAAGTTCACCGCCTCCGGCCTGGACATCGGGAACCTGCACCAGATAGTGAACGGCGAGAACGGGTACGACTACCACGTGCAGGCCCGCGACGGCAGCACCTCGTCGTTCGAGAACGGCACGGTGACGATGTACACCGAGCGGCTGAAGGGCAAGCTGCTCGGCATCATCCCGATCGAGTTCGACGCCGAGCACGAGCCGCCGCTGGTCCTCCCGGAGCTGTTCTTCACCGACGTCACGGTCACCCAGGTGGCCCAGTACGGCGGCACCCTGAACATCCCCGGCATGCGGGTGTACACCACACCCCAGTGACCGGCGGGGCACGGGCACGGCACGCCAGGGGCGCCTCCGCGGACCGCGGAGGCGCCCCTGGCGTGTGGTGTGCCGGGCCTACTCGCCGGGCGCGGTGAGGTGGTGCACCCGGACCATGTTGGTGGTGCCGGGGACGCCGGGCGGGGAACCCGCGGTGACGATGACGATGTCGCCCTCGCGGTAGCGGTTGGTCCGCAGCATCGCCGCGTTGACCTGCTCGACCATCTCGTCGGTGGTGTTCATCCAGTGCGCCACGAAGGTGTCCACGCCCCAGCTCAGCGTGAGCTGGTTGCAGGTGTCCTGGTCGGTGGTGAACGCCACGATCGGGATGGGGGAGCGGTAGCGGCACAGGCGCCGGGCGGTGTCGCCGGACTTGGTGAACGCCACCAGGGCCTTCGCGCCCAGGTAGTCGCCGATCTCGGCGGCGGCGCGGGCCACCGAGCCGCCCTGGGTGCGCGGCTTCTTGCCCGGCACCAGCGGCTGGAGGCCGCGGCTGAGCAGCTCCTCCTCGGCCGCCGCGACGATCTTCGACATCGTCTTGACGGTCTCGATCGGGTACTTGCCGACGGACGACTCGGCCGACAGCATCACCGCGTCGGCGCCGTCGAGGATGGCGTTGGCCACGTCGGACGCCTCGGCGCGGGTGGGCCGCGAGGAGCTGATCATCGACTCCATCATCTGGGTGGCGACGATCACCGGCTTGGCGTTGCGGCGGCACAGCTCGATCAGGCGCTTCTGCACCAGCGGCACCCGCTCCAGCGGGTACTCCACGGCGAGGTCGCCGCGGGCCACCATCACCGCGTCGAACGCCGAGACGACGTCCTCCATGTTCTCCACGGCCTGCGGCTTCTCGACCTTGGCGATCACCGGGACGCGGCGGCCCTCCTCGTCCATGACGCGGTGCACGTCCATGACGTCCTTGGCGTCGCGGACGAAGGACAGCGCGATCATGTCGGCGCCGAGCCGCAGCCCGAAGCGCAGGTCCTCCACGTCCTTCTCGGACAGCGCGGGCACGTTCACCGCGACTCCGGGCAGGTTGATGCCCTTGTGGTCGGAGACGACGCCGCCCTCGATGACGATGGTGTGGACGCGCGGGCCCTCCACCGCGGTCACCTCCAGGGTGACCGCGCCGTCGTTGATCAGGATCCGCTCGCCCTTGGTGACGTCGCCGGGCAGGCCCTTGTAGGTGGTTCCGCAGATGTGCCGGTCGCCCTCGACGTCCTCGGCGGTGATGGTGAACTCGTCCCCGCGCTTCAGCTCGACCGGCCCGTCCTTGAAGGTCTCGAGGCGGATCTTGGGGCCCTGGAGGTCGAAGAGCACCCCGACGGGGCGGCCCAGGGCCTCGGCGGCCTGGCGCACGCGGTGGAAGCGGGCCTCGTGCTCGGCGTGGGAGCCGTGGCTCATGTTGAAGCGGGCCACGTTCATCCCGGCTTCGATCATGGCCTTGAGCTGCTCGAAGCTGTCGACGGAGGGGCCCAGGGTGCAGACGATTTTGGCTCGGCGCATGAATATGATCCTATCCACCGGGATTTATTTGGAAAAATCTGGAGTGTCCCGGGTGAATGGGACACCTTGGGCGGTGCGGCTGTGCGGGCGGTACGGGCTGTGCCGCGCGCGGGCTGTGCGGTTGTCGGGCGGTGACGCGCGGGGCGACGGTACCGGAGCGGGCGCGCCTCCCCGCGGCGGGGCGCCGGGAAGCGGCACCCCGGCGGGCCCGGAGGGCTCGCGCGCAACCCGCCCGGGAGCCCCGCCGGGCGGCTCTCCCGGGGCTCTTCCTGTCGGGTTACCCGTTCACCAGCGCGTACGCCTGGCGGGCGATCTCCAGCTCCTCGTCGGTGGGCACCACCGCCACGGCGATCCGGCTGCCCTCCGCCGAGACCAGCCGCGCCGAGTCGCCGCGCAGGGAGTTGCGGAAGGCGTCCAGCTCCACCCCGAGCGGCGCCAGGCCCCGCAGCACCGCCTCGCGCACGGCCGCGGAGTTCTCGCCCACGCCCGCGGTGAACACGATCGCGTGCGCGCCCCCCGCCTCGGCGGCGAGCACCGCCAGGTAGGCGCCGACGTACTTGCGCAGCCGGTGGGCGTAGACGTCGAAGGCGAGCCGCGCCGCCTCGTCGCCCTCGCCGACGCGGCGGCCGATCTCGCGCATGTCGTTGTCCCCGCACAGGCCGAGCAGCCCGCTCCTGCGGTTGAGCAGGTTGTCGATCTCGTCCACCGACATCCCGCCGACCCGGGCCAGGTGGAACACCACGGCCGGGTCGATGTCGCCGGAGCGGGTGCCCATGACCAGGCCCTCCAGCGGGGTCAGGCCCATGGAGGTGTCCACGCACCGGCCGCGGGCCACCGCGGTGGCGCTCGCGCCGTTGCCCAGGTGCAGCACCACGGCGTTGAACTCCTCGGGCGCCCGGCCCAGCAACCGGGCCGCGGCGCGGGAGACGTAGGCGTGCGAGGTGCCGTGGAAGCCGTAGCGGCGCACCCCGTGCTTGTCCGCGGTCGCGGTCTCGACCGCGTACCGGGCCGCGTGCTCCGGCATGGTCGAGTGGAACGCCGTGTCGAACACCGCCACCTGCGGCAGGTCCGGGCGCAGGCGCCGGGCCACCTCGATGCCGGTGATGTTGGCCGGGTTGTGCAGCGGCGCCAGCGGCACCAGGCGGCGGACGGCGTCCAGCACCTCGTCGGTGACCAGGGTCGGCTCGGTGAACTCGGTGCCGCCGTGCACCACGCGGTGGCCGACCGCGGCCAGGCTCGGCGAGTCCAGGCCCAGGCCGTCCGCGGCGAGCTCGTCGGCGACGGCGCGCAGCGCGGCGGCGTGGTCCTCGATCCGGCCCTCGCGGGTGCGGGTGCCGCCCTCGGGGCCGTCCTCGCGGCCGCCGGTCAGGGTGTGGCTGACCCGGCCGCCGCTCTCGCCGATCCGCTCCACCAGGCCCTGGGCCAGGCGGGAGTCGTCGGCCATGTCGATGAGCTGGTACTTCACCGACGAGGAGCCGGAGTTGAGGACGAGGACCCGGGTGGGCTTCACGAGCGCTTCTCTTTCGACGGTGGTTTCGTGGGCGGGGCGCGGGCCGTCGGCCGCCGCGGGCGCGGACCGGCCGTCAGCCGCCGCGCACCGGGGACGCCGCGGACTGGGCCTGGATGGCCGTGATCGCCACGGTGTTGACGATGTCCTGCACCAGCGCGCCGCGGGACAGGTCGTTGACGGGCTTGCGCAGGCCCTGGAGCACCGGCCCGACCGCGACCGCGCCCGCGGAGCGCTGGACGGCCTTGTAGGTGTTGTTGCCCGTGTTCAGGTCGGGGAACACCAGCACGGTGGCCCGTCCGGCGACCGGCGAGTCGGGCAGCTTGGTCGCCGCCACCGTCGGCTCCACGGCCGCGTCGTACTGGATCGGGCCCTCCACCAGCAGCTCCGGGCGCCGCTCGCGCACCAGCTCGGTGGCCCGCCTGACCTTGTCGACGTCGGCGCCCGAGCCGGAGCTGCCCGTGGAGTACGACAGCATCGCCACCCGCGGCTCCACCCCGAACTGGGCCGCCGTCTCCGCCGAGGAGATCGCGATGTCCGCGAGCTGCGCGGCGTCCGGGTCCGGGTTGACCGCGCAATCGCCGTACACCAGCACCCGGTCGGCCAGGCACATGAAGAACACCGACGAGACGATCGAGGCGCCGGGCGCCGTCTTGATGATCTCGAAGGCGGGCCTGATGGTGGCCGCGGTGCTGTGCACCGCGCCGGACACCATGCCGTCGGCCAGCCCCTCCTGGACCATCAGCGTGCCGAAGTAGGTGACGTCGGAGACGACGTCGTGGGCGAGCTCCACGGTGACGCCCTTGTGCGCCCGCAGGCCCGCGTAGCGCTCGGCGAACCGGTCCCGCAGCGGGGAGGCGGCCGGGTCGATCACGCGGGCGCAGGCCGGGGCGCCCGGCTCGGGCAGCCGGTCCAGGGCGATGGCCAGCCCCAGGTCGGCGATCCGCTTGCGCACCGCGTCCTCGTCGCCGAGCAGCGTCAGGTCGCACACGTTGCGCCGCAGCAGCACCTCGGCCGCGCGCAGCACCCGCTCCTCGGTGCCCTCGGGGAGCACGATGTGGCGGCGGTCGCCGCGGGCCCGCTCCAGCAGGTCGTGCTCGAACATCATCGGGGTGACCCGCTCGGTGCGCGCCACCGACAGACGGGCCGTCAGCGCGGCGGTGTCCACGTGCATCTCGAACAGGCCGAGCGCCGTCTCCGCCTTGCGCGGGCTCGCCGCGGTCAGGCGGCCCTCCAGGCGGCTCAGCGAGGTCGCGGTCGGGTAGCTCAGGCCGGGCACGGAGATGACGGGGGTGCCGGGGGCGAGCCGGGACGCGAGGGCGGCGACCTGGTCGCTGGGGCGCTCGTCCAGGGTGAGCAGCAGCCCGGCGATCGGCGGGGAGCCCGCGGCGTGGGCGGCCAGCGAACCGATGATCAGATCGGCGCGGTCGCCGGGGGTCAGGACCAGGCAGCCCTCGGTCAGGGCCTTGAGGAACGTCGGCAGCATCGCGCCGCCGAACACCACGTCGCGCACGTCCCGGGACAGCCCCGCGGCGTCCCCGAGCAGCACCTCGCCGCCGACCGCCTCCACCACCTGCGCCACCGTGGGCGCGGCCAGGGCGGGCTCGTCCGGCAGGACGTACACCGGCACGGGCAGCCTCGCCGCCAGCTTGGCCGCCACCGCCTCCCGGTCCGCGGGGGCGACCCGGTTGGCGACCATGGCCAGGATGTCGCAGCCCAGGTCGTGGTAGGCGCGGTAGGCGTTGTGGACCTCGGCGCCGACCGCCTCCTCGCTCTGCCCGAGGCCGCCCACCACGGGCAGCACGGAGGCGCCGAACTCGTTGGCCAGGCGGGCGTTGAAGGCCAGCTCGGCCGGGATGTTGGTGTCGCCGAAGTCGGTGCCGAGCACCAGCACGGCCTCATGGCCGCGCTCGGCCTCGCGGAAGCGGTCCACGAGCCGGGAGACCAGCTCGTCCATGCCCGCCTCGGCCTGGAGGGCGGCGGCCTCCTCGTACGTCATGCCGTACAGCCGCTCGGCGGGGATCTCCAGGCGGTAGCGGCCGCGCAGCAGGTCGGCGATGTGGTCGCGGCGCAGTCCTGAGGCCGCGGCGGGGTCGGCGTGGACCAGTGGCCGGAACACGCCCACCCGGTCCACCTGGCGGGTCAGCAGCTCCATGACCCCCAGTTCCACGACCTGGCGGCCGTCGCCGCGTCCGATCCCCGTGACGTACACGCTGCGTGCCACGCGCGCTCTCCGATCTTCGCTCTCGCGGAGGTCTGGTGCGCACCGCAGTCCCCGGAACGGATCCGGCAAAACCACTGCGATGACCTCTTGACAATACCGCCCGCTGTGAGTAGTGCGCGTAGCGGGTCCCGGTTTGGGTGTGTGGCCCGCGCCCGGGGCGGGCCCGCCGGGGCCCGAGGAGCGGGGCTCGCCGGGACGCGCCCGGGATCACCGGGGGTGAATGTCTCCCCTGGGCCTGGGCAGGGTTGTAGCAGTGGCCGGGGTCGGGCGCGAGATGCGGGCGTGGGCGGCGCGGTCGATAGTTCTTGTTGTCGGACGAATCACGCCAGGAGTTACCGGACATGCGCATCGGCATCCTCACCAGCGGCGGCGACTGCCCCGGGCTGAACGCGGTGATCCGTTCCGTGGTGCACCGCGGGGTGGCCGAGCACGGTGACGACGTCATCGGGTTCGAGGACGGTTTCAAGGGGCTCATCGAGGGCCGCTACCGCCATCTGGACCTGGACTCCGTCAGCGGCATACTGCCCCGCGGCGGCACCGTCCTCGGCTCGGCCCGGGTCGAGCGCGCCCGGCTGCGCGAGGCGGCCGAACGCACCGGGGAGCTGATGGACACCCTGGGCCTGGAGGCGCTGATCCCGATCGGCGGCGAGGGCACGCTCACCGCGGCGCGGATGCTCAGCGAGGCGGGCATGCCGGTCGTCGGCGTGCCGAAGACCATCGACAACGACATCTCGTCCACCGACGTCACCTTCGGCTTCGACACCGCCGTCGGCGTGGCCACCGAGGCGATCGACCGGCTGAAGACCACCGCGGAGTCCCACCAGCGGGTGATGGTGGTGGAGGTCATGGGGCGGCACGCGGGCTGGATCGCCCTGCACGCGGGCATGGCGGGCGGCGCGCACGCCATCCTCATCCCCGAGCGGCCGTTCCACGTGGACGACCTGTGCGAGATGGTGGACGCCCGGTTCGCCCGCGGCAAGAAGTTCGCGGTGGTGGTGGTCGCCGAGGGCGCGCACCCGGCGCCGGGCGAGATGGACTACGCCAAGGGCCCCATCGACCCGTACGGGCACGAGCGGTTCGCGGGGATCGGCAACCGGCTGGCCAGGGAGCTGGAGAAGCGCCTCGGCAAGGAGGCCAAGCCCGTCATCCTCGGCCATGTGCAGCGCGGCGGCACGCCCACGCCGTACGACAGGGTGCTGGCCACCCGCTTCGGCTGGCACGCCATCGAGGCCGTGCACAAGGGCGCGTTCGGGATGATGACGGCGCTGCGCGGCACCGAGATCGAACTGGTGCCGCTGGCGGAGGCGGTGTCCCGGCTGAAGACGGTGCCGCCGGAGCGGTGCGAGGAGGCGGAGTCGGTGTTCTGACGGCGCCGACGGCTCCCGCCCCCCGCCGTCCCGCTCGCCCCGCCGGGCGCGCTCAGCCGCCGCCCGCCCACCGGTAGCACAGCTCGGGCCGCCCCACCTGCCCGTACTGCGGGCTGCGCGCCGCCAGGCCGGTGTCCACCAGGTGCTCCAGATACCGGCGCGCCGTGATCCGGGACACCCCCACGGCCGCCCCGGCCGCCCCCGCGGACAGTCCCTCCTCGGCCTCCCGCAGCGCCGCGGTGACCGCCTCCAGGGTGGGCCCGCTCAGGCCCTTGGGCAGCACCGCGGTCCCGGGTGCCCGCAGCGCCGACAGCGCCCGGTCCACGTCGTCCTGGCTGGACGCCTCGCCCTGACGCGCCAGGTCCTCCCGGAACCGGGCGTACCGCTCCAGGCGGTCGCGCAGCGTCGGGTAGGTGAACGGCTTGAGCAGGTACTGCACCACGCCCACGGACACCGCCTGCCGCACCATGGCCAGGTCCCGCGCCGAGGTCACGGCGATCACGTCGGCGGTGTGCCCGGCGGCGCGCAGCGAGCGGCACACGTTCAGCCCGTGCCCGTCCGGCAGGTACAGGTCCAGCAGGACCAGGTCCACCTGCCGGTCGCCGCCCCCGCCGCGCGCGGTGCCGGGCCGCCCCAGGAACTGGAGGGCCTCGGTGCCCGAGTGCACCACGCCGGCCACGCCGAACCCCGGCACCCGCTCGACGTACATCCGGTGCGCGTCCGCCGCGACCACGTCGTCCTCGACCACCAGCACCCTGATCACCGCAGCCGCGCCCCTTCCGGTTCCCGAGCGACCCGCTCCCGCCGGGCCGGCGGCAGCCGGACGGTGAACTCGGCGCCGCCCCCGCCGTCCCCGCCCCCGGCGGCGCCGACCTCCACGGTGCCGCCGTTGCGCCGCGCCGCCTGCTCCACCAGCGCGAGCCCCAGGCCGTGCCCGTGGGGGCGGTCGTCGGCCTTGGTGGTCCAGCCGCGCCGGAACACCTGGCGGGCCGCCTCCGGGTCGATGCCGGTGCCGTTGTCGCGGACCCGCACCAGCAGCCCGTCGTCGTCGGCGCGGGCGGTGACGGTGACGCGGGGCCGCTCGCCGGTGCGGGCGGCGCCGTCGATGGCCGCGTCCACGGCGTTGTCGATGAGGTTGCCGAGGATGGTGACCAGGTCGCGGGAGCCGAGCCAGGCCGGGAGCACCCCGTCGTCGATCCGGCTGTCCTCGGTGAGGGTGAGCTCGGCGCCGCGCTCGCTGGCCTGCGCCGCCTTGCCCAGCAGCAGCGCGGCCAGCACCGGCTCGGCGACCGAGCCCACCACCTGGTCGGTGAGCGCCTGGGCGAGCTCCAGCTCGGCGGTGGCGAACTCCACCGCCTCCTGGGCCCGGCCGAGCTCGATCAGCGACACCACGGTGTGCAGCCGGTTGGCGGCCTCGTGCGCCTGGGCGCGCAGCGCCTCGGCGAAGCCGCGCACCGAGTCCAGCTCGCCGGTGAGGGCCTGGAGCTCGGTGTGGTCGCGCAGGGTGACGACGGTGCCGCCGCCGGACTCGGCGATGGGGGAGGTGCTGACCACCACGACCCGGTCGGCGGTCAGGTGCACCTCGTCCACCCGGGGCTCGTCCGAGGTGAGCGCGGCCGTCAGCGACGGCGGCAGGGCGAGCTCGGTGACATGGCTGCCCTCGGGGTGCTCCGGCAGGCCGAGCAGGGCGCGCCCGCCGTCGTTGCACAGGGCGACCCGCCGCCGCCCGTCGAGCAGCAGCAGGCCCTCGCGCACCGCGTGCAGGGTGGCCTGGTGGTAGTCGTACATGCGGCTGAGCTCGGCGGCGCCCATGCCGTGGGTGTGGCGGCGCAGCCGCGCGTTGACCACGTAGGTGCCGAGCCCGCACAGGGTGAGCGCCGCCACGGCGACGCCGATCAGCGGCAGCAGTTGCCGGCTGACCCGCGCGGCGATGGCGTCCACCGTGATCCCGGCGCTGACCAGGGCGACCACCTGCCCGTCGGCGCCGCGCACGGGGGCGACGGCGCGCACGGAGCGGCCCAGGGTCCCCTCGTAGGTCTCGGTGAACGTCTCGCCGCGCAGGGCGGGCCCGGTGTGGCCGAGGAACTTCTCCCCGATCCGCCGCGGGTCGGGGTGGGTGTAGCGGGTGCCGTCCGGCTTCATGATCGTGACGAAGGCGACGCCGGCGTCCCGCCTCACCTGTTCGGCGTAGGGCTGGAGGACCGCGCTCGGGTCGGCGCCTTCCCGGCCGGTGACCGCATCGCGCACGGTCGGCGCGGCGGCGGTGGCGGCCGCGACCGCGACGGCCTCCTCCCGCGCGGACTCCTCGGCCTGGGCGTGCGCGTTGAACCAGGCGAGGACCGCGCAGCCGATCACGACCGCGGCGACCACCACGACCTGCATGGCGAACAACTGCCCGGCAAGGCTCCGCCGCCGCGGGCGGTGCGGGCCGGGGCGCCGTCCGGGGCGGGGGCGCCGGGGTCGATTTCTGGCCATGGGCTCAAGTGTGCCTATCGCACGACAAGATCGTTTCTCGGGCGTGAACAGGGCGTTTCCGTCCGGCTTCGTGAACGAAATGAACGCAAGCGTGACGGGCGTCACTCCGCCAAGGATATTCAGCGGGACCCCTTCAGCTAACGGTGGCTAACGGGTCCAGTTGTTGGAGCAAGGAGATCGCCATGGCTGCGGACACCGCGCCCGCCACACAGCGCCCGGTCAAGCGCCGGGACCGGACCCACTACCTGTACATCGCCGTGATCGCCGCGGTGCTGATCGGCATCCTGGTCGGTCTCGCGGCGCCCGACACGGCCAAGGAACTCAAGCCGCTGGGCACCGGCTTCGTGAACCTGATCAAGATGATGATCTCGCCGATCATCTTCTGCACGATCGTGCTCGGCGTCGGCTCGGTCCGGAAGGCGGCCAAGGTCGGCGCCGTCGGCGGCATGGCCCTGCTGTACTTCACCGCCATGTCCACGGTGGCGCTGGCCATCGGCCTCGTCGTCGGCAACGTCCTCCACCCCGGCGACAACCTCCACCTCACCGAGAGCGCCAAGGAGGTCGGCCACACCCAGGCCGAGGGCGCCAGCGAGTCCACGGTGGACTTCCTGCTCGGCATCATCCCCAAGACGATGGTCTCCGCCTTCACCGAGGGCGAGGTCCTCCAGACCCTGCTGATCGCCCTGCTGGTCGGCTTCGCCCTCCAGGCCATGGGCAACGCGGGCGAGCCCGTGCTGCGCGGCATCGGGCACATCCAGCGGCTGGTCTTCCGCGTGCTCGCCATGATCATGTGGGTGGCCCCGGTCGGCGCGTTCGGCGCCATCGCCGCGGTCGTCGGCGAGACGGGCGTGGACGCGCTGAAGAGCCTGGCCGTGATCATGCTCGGCTTCTACGCGACCTGCGTGGTGTTCGTCTTCGCCGTCCTCGGCACGCTGCTGTGGGTGTTCGCCCGGGTCAACATCTTCACCCTGCTGAAGTACCTGGGCCGCGAGTTCCTGCTGATCCTGGCCACCTCCTCCTCGGAGTCCGCGCTGCCGCGCCTGATCGCCAAGATGGAGCACCTGGGCATCAGCAAGCCGGTCGTCGGCATCACCGTCCCCACCGGCTACTCCTTCAACCTCGACGGCACCGCCATCTACCTGACCATGGCCTCGCTGTTCATCGCCGAGGCGATGGGCGACCCGCTGTCGGTCGGCGAGCAGATCTCCCTGCTGGTCTTCATGATCATCGCCTCCAAGGGCGCGGCGGGCGTCACCGGCGCCGGCCTGGCCACCCTCGCCGGCGGCCTCCAGTCCCACCGCCCCGAGCTGGTGGACGGCGTCGGCCTGATCGTCGGCATCGACCGCTTCATGTCCGAGGCCCGCGCCCTGACCAACTTCGCCGGCAACGCGGTCGCCACCGTCCTGATCGGCACCTGGACCAAGGAGATCGACCGGGACCGCGCCCGGCAGGTCCTCGCCGGGTCCATCCCCTTCGACGAGGCCACCCTCGTGGACGACCACGCCCCGTACGGCGGCGACACGGACCGGGACGCGGACGGGGGCGCGCCGTCCCTGACCAAGCAGCCCTCCGACGGCAGCCCGGAGCGCAAGGAACCGGCCGCCGTCTAGGCACCAGGACCGCCGGTCCCCCGGAGGACGGACGCGAGGCAGCCCCTCACCCCGCGAAGGCTGCCTCGCGTCCCCCCGCCGGACCGGCCCGAACGGGCGGCGCCCACTCCCCACCCCGGCGCCGCCCACCCCGGCGGGGGTCCGGCCGCCGCGGAACACCCCCCCCCTCCGCGGCCGACGGACAACCCTCCCCCGCCGGACGAAGCCGGGGGCGCCCCCGAGAGAACAGGGCGCCCCCGGCTCGGGGTGTTCGGCCTGCGGATCAGCGCAGCAGCCCCGACGACATCCCCTCCGACTCGGGCGGCACCGTGATCAGGCCGCACTCGGCGCTCGTCGCCAGCAGCGGGTGCGCCGGCAGGATCCGCACCGTGTAGCCGAACGGGCCCGTGCGGTCCAGGGGCAGCGGGCCCTCGTACAGGCAGTGCCCCTCCAGGTCGGGCCGGGCGGTGGGCTTCAGCGACGTCACCGAGCCGTCCTCGATGCGGTCCGCGGCGTCCACCCGGCCCGCCACCACCTGCACGTCCACGTCCGCCGGGTCCAGGCCGCCCAGCGCCACCTGCACCCGCAGGTTCAGCGTGCTGCCCAGCTCGGGCGCGTCCTCCAGGCCCGTGGTCTCCACGTGGTCCACGGCCACCCTCGGCCACGCCTGGCGGACCCTGGCCTTCCACGCGGCCAGGTCCCGGGCGCCCGCGCCGCCGTCCGCCGCGACCTGCCGGTGCGCCCGCGCCGCCGGGGCGTAGAGGCGCTCCACGTACTCGCGCACCATCCGCCCGGCCACCACCTTCGGGCCGAGGGTCACCAGGGTGTGCCGGACCATCTCGATCCAGCGCCCCGGCAGCCCGGAGGCGTCGGTGTCGTAGAAGCGCGGCGCGACCTGGTTCTCGATCAGGTCGTACAGCGCCGCCGCCTCCAGGTCGTCCCTGCGGTCGGGGTCGGTGCCGGGGACGTCCGCGGTGGGGATCGCCCAGCCGTTGTCGCCGTCGAACCACTCGTCCCACCAGCCGTCCAGCACCGACAGGTTCAGGCAGCCGTTGAGCGCCGCCTTCATCCCCGAGGTGCCGCACGCCTCCAGCGGGCGCAGCGGGTTGTTCAGCCACACGTCGCAGCCGGGGTACAGATGCTGCGCCATGCCCATGCCGTAGTCGGGCAGGAACACGATCCGGTGCCGCACCCTGGCGTCGTCGGCGAACCGCACCAGCTCCTGCACCAGGCGCTTGCCGCCGTCGTCGGCCGGGTGCGCCTTGCCCGCCACCACGATCTGCACCGGCCGGGTCGGGTGCAGCAGCAGCGAGGCGAGCCGCTCCTGGTCGCGCAGCATCAGGGTGAGCCGCTTGTAGGACGGCACCCGGCGGGCGAACCCGATGGTCAGCACGTCCGGGTCCAGCACCTCCCGCACCCAGCCCAGCTCGGCGTCGCCCGCCCCGCGCTGGCGCCACGAGTCGTACAGCCGCCGCCGCACGTCCTCCACCAGCTTCTCCCGCAGGGTGCGCCGCAGCTCCCACACGGTCTGGTCGGGGATGCCGGAGACGGCCTCCCAGGGCGAGGACGACCCCACCGTCATGGCCCGCTCGGTGCGCTCGGCCCCGAACTGCGCCGCGCCCAGCGCCCACACCTCGGGGGCCACCCAGGTCGGGGCGTGGACGCCGTTGGTGATCGAGGTGATCGGCACCTCGGCGGCGTCGAAGCCCGGCCACAGGCCGCTGAACATCCCCCGGCTGACGCCGCCGTGCAGCGTGCTCACCCCGTTGGCGCGCTGGGCCAGGCGCAGGCCCATCACCGCCATGTTGAACACGCCCGGGTCGCCGCCCTGGTAGCTCTCGGTGCCCAGCTCCAGGATCCGGTCCACCGGGACGCCCGGCAGCGCGCCGTCGTCGCCGAAGTGCCGGGCCACCAGGTCCCGGCCGAACCGGTCGATCCCGGCGGGCACCGGCGTGTGGGTGGTGAAGACGGTGCCGGCGCGCACCGCCTCCAGGGCCGCGTCGAACGGCAGCCCCTCCGCCATCAGCTCGCGGATGCGCTCCAGGCCGAGGAAGCCCGCGTGGCCCTCGTTGGTGTGGAACACCTCCGGCGCGGCGTGGCCGGTCAGCCGGCAGAACGCGCGCACCGCGCGCACCCCGCCGATGCCGAGCAGGATCTCCTGGAGCAGCCGGTGCTCGCTGCCGCCGCCGTACAGGCGGTCGGTGACGTCGCGTTCCGCGGCGCTGTTCTCCTCCACCGCGGAGTCGAGCATCAGCAGCGGCACCCGCCCCACCTGGGCGCGCCAGATCTGGGCGCGCAGCCGCCGGCCGCCGGGCAGGTCGATGGTGACGCAGGCCGGGGAGCCGTCGTCCTCGCGCAGCAGGGCCAGCGGCAGCTCGTTCGGGTCGAGCACCGGGTAGTGCTCCTGCTGCCAGCCCTCCCGGGACAGGGACTGGCGGAAGTAGCCGTGGCGGTACAGCAGGCCCACGCCGACCACCGGCACGCCGAGGTCGGAGGCCGACTTCAGGTGGTCGCCGGCGAGGATGCCCAGGCCGCCGGAGTACTGGGGGAGGGCGGCGGTGATGCCGAACTCGGGGGAGAAGTAGGCGATGGCGGAGGGCAGCGGCGAGGTGCCGCCGGCCGCGGCGCCCTCCGCCACGGCGCCCTGGTACCAGCGCGGATTGGTCAGATAGTCGTGCAGGTCCTCGGTGACGGTGGCGAGCCTTCTGAGGAACCTTCGGTCGCGGGCGAGAGCGGTGAGCCGCTCGGCGGGCACCTCGCCGAGGAGCCGCACCGGGTCCCCGCCCGTGGCCCGCCAGATGTCGGGATCCACGGACTGGAACAGGTCTCGGGTCTCGGGGCTCCAGGACCAGCGGAGGTTCTGGGCCAGTTCGGTCAGCGGCCGCAGGGGTTCCGGCAGCACGGTACGCACGGTGAAACGACGAATGGCCTTCACGCTTCGACGTTATCCGGGATGACCCGCCGTATTCGCTATTGCCCGCAATAGTCTCGCCTCCGTCGCCCGCCCGCCCTCCCGCCCGTCGCCCCGCCCACCACCCCAGGGGCGGGGCCGGTCCGGAGCGGCCGGGCGTGTCGGGGGGTTGCGTGACGCGTCGTCCTGAGCCGGGGTGGAGGGGCGCGGGGTGGGGCCCTGGGGCTCGCCGGGTCGTTGGCGCCTGCGGTGGGCCCGGCCTGTGTGGGTGCGCTGCCCTCCCCGGACGCGTGCCCCTCCTGCGGCGGCCCGACCCATGTGCCTTGTCCCGCCCTTACCGCGACGCGCGCCCGCCCTCCCCGGGTCCCCGTCGGGCCCACCCGTCCCCGCCCGCCCCGAAGCCCCGAGCCGTCGCCCCGCCGCCTCCTGTGGCCCCGTCAGCTCCCTCCCGCCGCCTCCCTTGCGGGGTCACGCACCATCGACTGCACGAAGATGGCTTCCTAGAGTGCAGACGGGGTAGCCGTCCCCCTGAGGGACCGGGCCGTCCGCGCGGGCGCACCTCGTGGCCGTGCGGCGGGGCACCCGTTGCTCCGTCATGCCCGAAACGTGAAGAAAACAGCATATTCACCGTTACGTTACGTTTCGCGGCGCTTGCAGGCTAATATCCTGGACTACCTCCCTTGATCCCGGGGTGTCCGGGGCCAACGGCGGGGAAGGCTCTCCGGAGCGCGAGCCCGTCGGAGACGGATCCACCCTCAAGTGCACACGACCCCCGTACGAGCCAGCCACTCCCCCCAGGTGAGGCAATGATCGGTCGTATTCCCGTCCTCGACGTCCGCCCTCTCGTGGAGTGCGGGCGCCGCCCCGCGAAAGCCGTCGTCGGCGAGACCTTCCAGGTCACCGCCACCGTGTTCCGAGAAGGCCACGACGCGGTCAACGCCAACGTGGTCCTGCGCGACCCGGAGGGCCGCCGCGGGCCGTGGACACCGATGCGCGAACTCGCCCCGGGCACCGACCGGTGGGGCGCGGAGGTCACCCCGACCCGCGAGGGCCGGTGGACCTACACCGTCGAGGCGTGGAGCGACCCGGTGGCCACCTGGCGGCACCACGCCGGCATCAAGGTCCCGGCCGGGATCGACGTGGCCCTGATGCTCGCCGAGGGCGCCGAGCTGCTGGAGCGCGCCGCCCGCAGGGTGCCGCGCACCGAGGGCCGCGAGGAGCTGCTCGAGGCGGTGCGGGCGCTGCGCGACGAGGAGCGCACGCCGCTGGCCCGCCTGGAGGCCGCCCTCTCGCCGCGGGTCACCCGGGTGCTGACCCGGCATCCGCTGCGCGAGCTGGTCACCGCGTCCCGGCCGCTGCCGCTGCTGGTGGAACGCAGAAGGGCCCTGTACGGGGCGTGGTACGAGTTCTTCCCGCGCTCCGAGGGCGCGGTGGTGGACCCCACCGGGCAGCGGCCGCCGCGCGGCGGGACGTTCCGCACCGCCGCCGAGCGCCTGCCCGCCGTGGCCGCGATGGGCTTCGACGTGGTGTACCTGCCGCCGATTCACCCGATCGGCACCACCTTCCGCAAGGGCCCCAACAACTCCGCCACGGCCGGGCCGCACGACGTCGGCTCGCCCTGGGCGATCGGGTCGCCCGACGGCGGCCACGACGCCGTCCACCCGGACCTGGGCACCATCGAGGACTTCGACGCCTTCGTGGCGCGGGCGCGCGAGCTCGGCATGGAGGTGGCGCTCGACTTCGCGCTCCAGTGCTCGCCGGACCACCCGTGGGTGGTCAAGCACCCGGAGTGGTTCGTCCACCGCGCCGACGGCACGATCGCCTACGCCGAGAACCCGCCGAAGAAGTACCAGGACATCTACCCGGTCGCGTTCGACCAGGACATGGCGGGCATCGTCGCCGAGACCGTGCGCGTCCTGCGGTACTGGATGGACCACGGGGTGCGCGTCTTCCGGGTGGACAACCCGCACACCAAGCCGGTGGTGTTCTGGGAGCGGGTCATCGCCGAGGTCAACGCCGCCGACCCGGACGTGGTCTTCCTGGCCGAGGCGTTCACCCGCCCGGCGATGATGCACACCCTGGCGAAGATCGGCTTCCAGCAGAGCTACACCTACTTCACCTGGCGCAACGGCAAGGACGAGCTCACCGAGTACCTCACCGAGCTGTCCGGCGACGCCGCGGCCTACATGCGGCCGAACTTCTTCGTGAACACGCCGGACATCCTGCACGCCTACCTCCAGCACGGCGGCAGGCCCGCGTTCGAGGCGCGGGCGGTGCTCGCGGCGACGCTCTCGCCCACGTGGGGCGTGTACTCGGGCTTCGAGCTGTGCGAGAACGCCCCGGTCCGCGCGGGCAGCGAGGAGTACCTCGACTCGGAGAAGTACCAGCTCAGGCCGCGTGACTGGCGGGGCGCCGAGGAGCGCGGCGAGAGCCTGGCGCCGCTGCTCACCACCCTGAACCGGATCCGCAGGGCGCACCCGGCCCTCCAGGAGCTGCGCAACCTGCGCTTCCACCACGTGGACAGCGACGCGCTGATCGCCTACAGCAAGCGCACCCGCGTCCCGCGGGACGCGGAGGGCGCCGAGGGCGGGCCGGGCGCGTGGGACACCGTCCTGGTGATCGTCAACCTCGACCCTCATCACACCCGAGAGGCCACCGTCTCGTTGAACATGCCGGAGCTGGGCCTGGAGTGGGACGGCTCCTTCGCCGTGCGCGACGAGCTCACCGGCGAGTCCTACCACTGGGGCAGGAGCAACTACGTGCGCCTGGAGCCGGGCAGGCGCCCCGCGCACGTGTTCTCACTGCGACCCACCCCGCAGATCGGAGGGTCACCCAATTGATCGTCAACGAACCCGTCCACGACACCTTCGAGGACACCCCGGCCAAGGACCGGGATCCGGAGTGGTTCAAACGGGCCGTCTTCTACGAGGTCCTCGTCCGCTCGTTCCAGGACAGCAACGGTGACGGCGTCGGCGACCTCAAGGGCCTGACCGCCAAACTGGACTACCTCCAGTGGCTCGGGGTGGACGTCCTGTGGCTGCCGCCGTTCTTCGCCTCCCCGCTGCGCGACGGCGGGTACGACGTGTCGGACTACACCGCGGTCCTCCCCGAGTTCGGCGACCTGGCGGACTTCGTCGAGTTCGTGGACTCGGCCCACCAGCGGGGCATGCGGGTGATCATCGACTTCGTCATGAACCACACCAGCGACCAGCACCCGTGGTTCCAGGCGTCCCGCACCGACCCCGACGGGCCGTACGGCGACTACTACGTGTGGGCCGACGACGACAAGCAGTACTCCGACGCGCGCATCATCTTCGTCGACACCGAGACCTCGAACTGGACGTTCGACCCGATCCGCAAGCAGTACTACTGGCACCGGTTCTTCAGCCACCAGCCCGACCTGAACTACGACAACCCCGCGGTCCAGGAGGAGATCCTGGCGGCGCTGAAGTTCTGGCTCGACCTCGGCATCGACGGCTTCCGCCTCGACGCCGTGCCCTACCTGTACGCCGAGGAGGGCACCAACTGCGAGAACCTCCCGGCCACCCACAAGTTCCTCAAGCGGGTCCGCGCCGAGATCGACGCGCACTACCCCGACACGGTGCTGCTCGCCGAGGCCAACCAGTGGCCCGAGGACGTCGTGGACTACTTCGGCGACTACTCCGTCGGCGGCGACGAGTGCCACATGGCGTTCCACTTCCCCGTCATGCCGCGCATCTTCATGGCGGTGCGCCGCGAGTCCCGCTACCCCGTCTCGGAGGTCCTGGCCAAGACGCCGGCGATCCCCTCCGGCTGCCAGTGGGGCATCTTCCTGCGCAACCACGACGAGCTGACCCTGGAGATGGTCACCGACGAGGAGCGCGACTACATGTACGCGGAGTACGCCAAGGACCCGCGCATGCGCGCCAACATCGGCATCCGGCGCCGCCTGGCCTCGCTGCTGGAGAACGACCGCAACCAGATCGAGCTGTTCACCGCGCTGCTGCTGTCCCTGCCCGGCTCGCCGATCCTGTACTACGGCGACGAGATCGGCATGGGCGACAACATCTGGCTCGGCGACCGGGACGCGGTGCGCACCCCCATGCAGTGGACCCCGGACCGCAACGCCGGGTTCTCCTCCTGCGACCCCGGGCGGCTGTCCCTGCCGGTGATCATGGATCCGGTGTACGGGTACCAGGTCACCAACGTCGAGGCGCAGATGAGCAACCACAGCTCGCTGCTGCACTGGACCCGCCGGATGATCGAGATCCGCAAGCAGAACGTCGCCTTCGGCCTCGGCTCCTACACCGAGCTGCCCTCGTCCAACCCCAGCGTGCTGGCCTACCTGCGCGAGTACGGGGACGACCTGGTGCTGTGCGTGAACAACTTCTCCCGGTTCGCGCAGCCCACCGAGCTGGACCTGCGGGCGTTCAACGGCAGCCACCCGGTGGAGCTGATCGGCGGCGTGCGCTTCCCCGCCATCGGCGAGTGGCCCTACCTGCTGACGCTCGCCGGGCACGGCTTCTACTGGTTCCGGCTCCGCCGCGACGAGGCGGGGTAGGCACCGCGACGGCCCGTCCGGAGAACTCCGGGCGGGCCGGTTTCTTCCGCCCGGCCCCGGGCAGGTTACTTCAACAACCGGACCGGTCGTAAAAAAAGCCCGTATGTCACAAGCCCGAAGGTCACACGCCGCAGTGCACGAAGGCGCAGTGGTGCGACACGTCGGAGACGCCCGTCCGGGAACGCGGGGCCGCACGGCTCCGCACCGGCCGGACGGCTGAGTGGGCCACTTGCACCCCCTGCACGGACGATCCTCGCGCGACACGGCGCCTTCCGCCGGACAGCCACCGTCGTATTCCGGGAGACTCCCGGCCACCGAGAGGCCCCGGGGAAAGGACGTCATGTCAGAGATTTCCTGGACCCGTGCAGTCACCTCGAAGACCCGGCACCGGCCGCCGGCGGCCCCGGGCGAGCTGCTGGACGCCGTGCTCCCCATGCTCCGCGCGTGGCTGCCCCGGCAGCGCTGGTTCGCCGGGAAGGGCCACCCCGTCGGAGAGGTCTCGGTGCTGTCCGCGACCGAACTGGCCGCGCCCACCCCGCAGGGCGACCCCGGCCTGCTGCACCTGCTGCTGCGCGTCCCCCACCCCGTCCCCGGCGCCCCACCCGGCACCGCCGACCCCGGCGACTGCTACCAACTGCTGCTCGGCACCCGCGTCGGGGTGCCCGCCGCCCTGAGCGGCGCGGTCGTCGGCCGCGTGGACGGCGGCCCGCACGACGGCACCACGGTGGTGGACGCGCTGCACGACCCGCGCCTGTCCGGGCTGCTGCTGAAGGCCCTGGCCACCGGCGGCCACGTCGACACCCTGCGCTTCCACCGCCGCCCGCACGTCACCATCCCCGACCACCTCCAGCCCCGGGTCGGCACCGCCGAGCAGTCCAACACCTCCGTGGTGTACGGGGACAGCCTGATCCTGAAGGTGTTCCGCAGAGTCAGCGCGGGCACCAACCCCGACCTGGAGCTGAGCCTGGCCCTCGCCGACTCCGGCAGCACCCGCGTGCCCGCCCCCGTCGCCTGGTTCGACACCCCCTGGCCCGGCTCCGACGCGGACGGGGGCCGGCCCACCACCCTCGGCCTGCTCCAGCGGTTCCTGCCCGGCTCCGCCGACGGCTGGGAACTGGCCCTGGCCTCCGTCCCCGCCGAGGACTTCACCGCCGAGTCGTTTCTGCTCGGCGAGGCCACCGCCGAGGTGCACACCGTGCTCGGCCGCGCCCTGCCCACCGTCACCCTGGACCGCGCCGGCACCGAGGCCCTCGCCGCGCGCATGACCCACCGCCTCGACGCCGCCGCCGCGGCCGTCCCCCAGCTCGTCCCCTACCGCACCGCCCTGCGCGGCGCCTACGCGGACCTCGCCGCCCTCGGCGGCCGCGGCCGCGCCCTGCGGGCCCAGCGGATCCACGGCGACCTGCACCTGGGGCAGGTGCTGCGCACCACCGCGGGCTGGGTGCTGCTGGACTTCGAGGGCGAGCCGGGCCGCCCCCTCGCCGAGCGCCGCCGCCCGCAGCCCGTCGTGCGGGACGTCGCCGCGATGCTCCGCTCCTTCGACTACGCCGCCCGGCACAACGGCGCCGGCCCCGAGGCGGACGCGTGGGCCGAGCGCAACCGCACCGCCTTCTGCGCCGGGTACGCGGCCGTCGGCGAGACCGACCCGCGCGCCGAGTGGGTGCTCATGCGCGCCTTCGAGATCGACAAGGCCGTGTACGAGGTGCTGTACGAGGCGCGGAACCGCCCCTCCTGGCTGCCCATCCCGATGTCCGCGATCCACCGCCTGGCCGCGCCCGTCCCCTAGCCCGGCGCGCCGCCCCCGCCCCACCGTCCAGGCACGTCCACCCTCGCCCGAGGAGGAGTTCCCCCCGTGACCCCGCGCCAGCCGTCCGACCCGTCCGTCGCCCGCCGCCCGCGCTCCGGTGACGTGCTCCGCGCGGCCCCCTCCGGACCGGCGCGCCCCGGTCCCGCGCGGAACAGCCCCGCAGACGGCGGCCCGGCCCAGGGCGGCCTGCCCGCCCAGAACGGCCCCGCCGAGCCCGCCGCGCCCCTCGCGACGGCGCCCGCCCCGCTGCCCGACCCCGACCTGGACCGCCTCCTGGCCGGCGCCCACCACGACCCGCACTCCCTGCTCGGCGCCCACCCCGTGCCCGGCGGCATCGCCGTGCGCACCCTGCGCCCCTACGCGCGCGGCGTCCGCGTCGCCGCCCCCGGCCTGCTCGCCGAGCTCACCCACCAGCGGGACGGCCTGTTCACGGGCCTGCTGCCGCTCGACGCCGTCCCCGACCACCGGCTGGTGGTCTCCTACGAGGGCGAGGAGCGCACCGCGCCCGACCCGTACCGCTTCCTGCCCACCCTCGGCGAGCTCGACCTGCACCTGATCCGCGAGGGCCGCCACGAGCGGCTGTGGGAGGCGCTCGGCGCGCACACCACCGCGGTCGGCGAGGTCACCGGCACCCGCTTCACCGTGTGGGCGCCCAACGCCCGGGGCGTGCGCGTGGTCGGCGACTTCAACTGCTGGAACGGCACCGGCCACCCGATGCGCTCGCTGGGCTCCTCCGGCGTGTGGGAGCTGTTCGTCCCGGACATCGGCCCCGGCACCCGGTACAAGTTCGAGATCACCGGACCCGGCGGCGACCGCTTCATGAAGGCCGACCCGATGGCCCGCGCCACCGAGGTCCCGCCCGCCACCGCGTCCGTGGTCACCGTCTCCGAGCACACCTGGACCGACGACGAGTGGATGCGCCGCCGCGCCTCCAGCCGGGCCCACCTGGAGCCGTTCTCCGTCTACGAGGTCCACCTGCCCTCCTGGCGGCCGGGGCTGACCTACCGCGAGCTCGCCGAGCAACTGCCCGCGTACGTGAAGGACCTCGGCTTCACCCACGTCGAGCTGATGCCGGTCGCCGAGCACCCGTTCGGCGGCTCCTGGGGCTACCAGGTCACCTCCTACTACGCGCCCACCTCCCGCCTGGGCACTCCCGACGACTTCAAGTTCCTGGTGGACGCGCTGCACCGGGCCGGCATCGGCGTGATCATGGACTGGGTCCCGGCGCACTTCCCCAAGGACGCGTGGGCGCTGGCCCGCTTCGACGGCACCCCCCTGTACGAGCACCCCGACCCGCTGGTCGCCGAGCACCCCGACTGGGGCACCCTCACCTTCGACTACGCCCGCCACGAGGTCCGCAACTTCCTGGTGGCCAACGCCGTGTACTGGTGCGAGGAGTTCCACATCGACGGCCTGCGGGTGGACGCGGTCGCCTCCATGCTCTACCTCGACTACTCCCGCGAGTACGGCAAGTGGCGGCCGAACCGCCACGGCGGCCGGGAGAACCTGGACGCGGTGGCGTTCCTCCAGGAGACCAACGCCACCGTCTACCGCCGCTGCCCCGGCGTGGTCACCATCGCCGAGGAGTCCACCGCCTGGGACGGCGTCACCCGCCCCACCGACGTCCACGGCCCCGGCGGCTTCGGCGGGCTCGGGTTCGGGCTGAAGTGGAACATGGGCTGGATGCACGACTCGCTCCAGTACCTGTCCCGCGACCCGATCCACCGCAGGTACCACCACCACGAGATGACGTTCTCCATGGTCTACGCGTACTCGGAGAACTACTGCCTGCCGATCTCGCACGACGAGGTGGTGCACGGCAAGGGCGCCCTGGTGTCGAAGATGCCCGGCGACTGGTGGCAGCAGCGCGCCACCACCCGCGCCTACCTCGGCTTCATGTGGGCCCACCCCGGCAAGCAACTGCTGTTCATGGGCAGCGAGTTCGCGCAGGGCGCCGAGTGGTCCCACGACCGCGGCCCCGACTGGTGGCTGCTCGACCCCGGCTACCCGGCGGAGGCCGACCACCGCGGGGTGCGCGACCTGGTGCGCGAGCTCAACCGCGTCTACCGGGGCTGCCCGGCGCTGTGGAGCCTGGACACCTCGCCCGACGGGTTCGCGTGGATCGACGGCGACGCGGCGCAGGACAACACCTTCTCCTTCGTCAGGTACGGCGCCGAGGGGCCGCCGCTGCTGTGCGTCAGCAACTTCTCCCCTGTGGTGCGGCAGGGCTACCGCGTCGGCGTGCCGGAGACGCCCTCGGGCGCGTGGCGCGAGGTCCTCAACACCGACCAGCTCGTGTACGGCGGCAGCGGCGTCACCAACCCCGAGCCGCTGCCCGCGCGGCCGCAGCCCTGGCACGGCCGCCCCACCAGCATCACCCTGACCGTCCCACCCCTCGCGACGGTGTGGCTGCGCCCGGCGTGAGAGGCCGGGGCCGAGCCCCGTCGGGGGTCCGGGGGCGGAGCCCTCGGCCTGCGGAGGAACGGCCCCGCCCGCACGGGCCTGTGCCGGTCACCCGTCCCGCCCCGCCACCCCCGCCCCCGCGGGTCTCAGTCGGTCACCCTCAGCAGGACCAGTGACCGCCCCGGCAGCACCACCCGGGAGCCGCCGGGGTGGTGGGTGGCCGGGGCGGTGGACTGGTCCTCGGCGGCGGTGTCGAGCACCAGCTCGTAGGACCGGCCCCACGGCGGGCCCGGCAGCCGGAAGTCCACGGCGCGGGCGCCGGAGTGCAGCAGCAGCAGGAAGCTGTCGTCGGTGACCGGCTCGCCGCGCGGGTCGCGTCGCGGGATGTCCCGGCCGGAGAGGTACATCCCGAGCGTGGCGGACGGCGCGAACCAGTCGGCCTCCGTCATCTGGAGCCCCTGCGGGGTGAACCAGGCCAGGTCCCGCAACCCCTCGGGCCGGGCGGGGCGGCCGGAGAAGAAGGTGTCGCGGCGCAGCACGGGGTGGGCGCGGCGCAGGGCGATCAGCCGGGAGGCGAGGTCGTACAGGGCCCGCCGGCCGGGGTCCTCGGCCGCGGCCCAGTCCAGCCAGCTCGTCTCGTC
This sequence comes from Streptomyces capparidis, assembly GCF_054782095.1. Lineage (NCBI taxonomy): Bacteria > Bacillati > Actinomycetota > Actinomycetes > Kitasatosporales > Streptomycetaceae > Streptomyces > Streptomyces capparidis. The sequence continues at coordinate 128,832 of NZ_BAAGTD010000021.1, forward strand.
GTCCTGGCAGTAGGCGTTGTTGTTGCCGCCCTGGGTGCGGCCCATCTCGTCGCCCGCGACCAGCATCGGCACACCCGTGGACAGCAGCAGGGTGGCCAGCAGGTTGCGCGACTGGCGGCGGCGCAGCGCGTTCACCGCCGGGTCGTCGGTCTCGCCCTCGGCGCCGCAGTTCCACGAGCGGTTGTCGTCGGTGCCGTCCCGGTTGTCCTCGCCGTTGGCCTCGTTGTGCTTGGCCTGGTAGCTGACCAGGTCGCGCAGGGTGAAGCCGTCGTGCGCGGTGACGAAGTTGACGGACGCGGCGGGGGAGCGGCCCCCGGCGGCGTACAGGTCGGAGGAGCCGGACAGGCGGTAGCCCAGGTCGCGCAGGTCCGGGTGGGCGCCGCGCCAGAAGTCCCGCACGGCGTCGCGGTAGCGGTCGTTCCACTCGGCCCACCGCGCGGGGAACGCGCCCGCCTGGTAGCCGCCGGGGCCCACGTCCCACGGCTCGGCTATGAGCTTGACCCGGCCCAGCACCGGGTCCTGGCCGACGGCGGACAGGAACGGCGAGCGCATGTCCACCTCGCCGTCGCGGCGGGCCAGGGTGGCGGCCAGGTCGAACCGGAAGCCGTCCACGCCCATCTCGGTGACCCAGTACCGCAGGCTGTCGGTGATCAGCCGCAGCACCTGCGGGGTGTCGGCGGCCAGGCTGTTGCCGCACCCGGTGGTGTCGGCGTAGCGGCGCGGGTCGGGGGCGGTGCGGTAGTAGCCGCGGTTGTCGATGCCGCGCATGGACAGGGTCGGGCCGAGCTCGCTGCCCTCGGCGGTGTGGTTGTAGACCACGTCGAGGATGACCTCGACACCGGCCTCGTGCAGCGCGGCGACCATCCGCTTGAACTCGCCGACCTGCTGCCCGCGGGTGCCGCTCGCGCTGTAGGCGGCGTGCGGGGCGAAGTACCCGATGGTGTTGTAGCCCCAGTAGTTGACCAGGCCGCGGTCCAGCAGATGCCCCTCGGAGGCGAACTGCTGCACGGGCAGCAGCTCCACCGCGGTCACCCCCAGATCGGTCAGGTGTTCTATCGCGGCGGGGTGGGCCAGGCCGGCGTAGGTGCCGCGCAGCTCGTCGGGTATGCCGGGGTGGCGCATGGTGAAGCCGCGCACGTGCAGCTCGTAGATCACCGAGTCGGCCAGCGGGGTGCGCGGGCGGTGGTCGCGCGGCCAGTCGTGGCGGTCGTCCACCACCACGCCCTTGGGCACGTGCGGCGCGGAGTCCCGGTTGTCGCGCACCGTGTCGGCGACCCCGGGCTCGGGCCAGCCCAGCGCGTGCCCGTACGTCTCCGGCGGCAGCGCGAACTCCCCGTCCACGGCCCGCGCGTACGGGTCGAGCAGCAGCTTCGCGGGGTTCCAGCGGGCGCCGGTCCACGGGTCCCAGCGGCCGTGCACCCGGTAGCCGTACCGCTGCCCGGGGCGCACACCGGGCAGGAAGCCGTGCCACACCTGCCGGGTGCGGTCGGTGAGCTCGTGCCTGACCTCGTGCCCGTCGTCGTCGAACAGGCACAGCTCGACCGCCTCGGCGCCCGCCGCCCACAGCGCGAAGTTCGTGCCCTCCACCCCGCCGGGCCCCCGCCGGTGGGTGGCGCCGAGCGGCCCCGGGGCGCCGGGCCACACCGGGCGGGCGGCGACGGCGGCGGGCAGCGGGGCGGCCAGCAGGCGGACTCCCCCGGCCGGCTCCGCCAGCAGCGAGCGGCCGCCCGCGCCCTCCGACGGCTCGCGCTGCTCGTACTGGGCTGCGTCCGACACCGGCTCGACCTCCCGCGGCTGGTTCTCCCTTACCCCACGTTGTTCCCCCCTTCGCCCGCGTCGTCACGTTTCCTCACCACCCGTGCCGTCGTTGTCACAGGGCGAAGGGGCACGGGCGCGACCGGCGGGCTCCTGTACGACCACAGCCGTCCGGGGGGACGCCCCGGCGGACGCGGGGCCGGGAGGAATGGGCGGGTGGAGGCAGCGCGGGGCAGGGACGTCGCACACCGGGGGGCGGAGCGGGCGCTGGCGGTGCTCGCCGCCCTCGCCGCCGTCGCCGCCCTCCTGGGGCTCGCGGCCTGCCGCGGCGCGCCCGGCCCGCAGTCGCAGGACGGGCGGGCCCGCTCCGCCCCCGCGGTGCGGATCACCCCGCACGACGGGGCGCGGGGCGTGGAGCCCGCCGCGGGGCTGCGGGTGGAGGCCAGGCGGGGCCAGTTGACGCGGGTGCGGGTCACCGACGACGAGGGCCGCGCCGTGGCGGGCAGGCTCAGCCGCGACCACCGTCTGTGGCTGCCCGACGGGCGGCTGGCGCCCGGCACCGCGTACCGGGTGTCGGCCGTCGCGGTGGACGCCGGCGGGGAGCGGACGGCCGTGCGCTCGACGTTCACCACCGAGCCGCCCGAGGGCACCTTCATCGGCTACTACACCCCGGAGAACGGCTCCACGGTCGGCGTGGGCATGCCCGTCTCGCTGCGCTTCACCCGGCCCGTCGCCGACCGGCGCGCCGTGGAGCGGGCCGTCCGGGTGACCGCGGAGCCCCATGTGGAGATCGCCCCGCACTGGTTCGGCGACACCCGGCTGGACTTCCGCCCCCGCGACTACTGGCTGCCCGGCACCCGGGTCACCCTGCGGATGCGCCTGGACGGGGTGGAGGGCGCGCCCGGCGTGTACGGCACCCAGGACCGCACCGTCCGCTTCACCGTCGGCCGCAGCCAGGTCAGCACCGTGGACGTGGCGGCGCACACCATGACGGTGCGCCGGGGCGGGCGGGTGGTGCGGGTCCTGCCGGTCACCGCGGGCAGCGCGGAGAACCCCACGTACAACGGCCGGATGGTGATCACGGAGAAGGCCGAGGTCACCCGGATGAACAGCCGCACGGTGGGCTTCGGCGGCGAGTACGACATCCCCGACGTCCCGCACGCCATGCGGCTGACCGACTCGGGCACCTTCATCCACGGCAACTACTGGGCCGAGGAGGACGTGTTCGGCCGGGCCAACACCAGCCACGGCTGCATCGGCCTGGCCGACGTCAAGCCGTCCCGCAAACAGGCCAAGGGCGTCTCCCCGGCGCCGCGGGCCACCGAGGGCGGGGAGAGCACGGCCGCCTGGTTCTTCCGCCACTCCCTGCTCGGCGACGTGGTGGAGGTGGTGGGCTCGCCCGACCGCACCGTCTCCCCGGACAACGGCCTGAACGGCTGGAACATGGACTGGTCCACCTGGGTGCGGGGGAGCGCCCTGGTGGCCTGAGCCGCGCGCCTCCCCCTCCTCCCGGACCCGTCCCCGCGGCGGCCCCCTCGCCCCCGTGCCCCCTCGTTCCCTCGCCGTCCCCGCGGCTCCGCGCCCCCCCGGCATGATCCGGTACCGAACAGTGACACAACGCCGCTCATTGACGGCCATTCGTGTGATTTTCTAATCGGTGGGTGGGGAGGACACGGGGGCTGCCTGAGCGCGCCCGCGCGTCCTGACCAAGGGACATGGGCCTTTTGATCCGGCCGGGCTCGGGGGACGCGCGGGGACAGCGTGCGCCCTGCGGCGTGGCCGTGAGGGGAGACACGCGAGTGAAGCCGATACGGGTGGCGCGCCGGCGCGGTGGCCTGATGGCGGTCTCGGCCGCCGCGCTGCTGCTGGCGACGGCCTGCGGGGGCGGGGACGGCGACGGGAAGAAGGGCGGCGGCTCCGGCGACGCCGCGCCGGGCGGCGACGGCAGGAACGCCGCGCCCGCCGTGGTGGCCATCGCCCCGGGCAACAAGGCCGACGACGTCGCCACCAGCGGAGCGCTGAAGGTGACGGCCGAACAGGGCAGGCTGACCAGCGTCACCGTCAAGGACGCCGAGGGCCGGGCCGTCCCCGGCCGGATCGCGAAGAACGGCGCCGGGTGGCAGCCGTCGGAGCACCTCGCCAACGACACCACCTACACCGTGGAGGCCGTCGCCGAGAACGCCGCGGGCCGCAAGGCCACCGGCCGCTCCACCTTCACCACCGTCGCCGCGCAGGACACCTTCATCGGCGAGTTCACCCCCGAGGACGGCTCCACCGTCGGCGCCGGCATGCCGGTGTCGCTGCGCTTCGACCACCCGATCACCGACCGCGACGCCGTGGAGAAGGCCGTCCGGGTGACGGCGCAGCCGCCGGTGCCCGTCGAGGGCCACTGGTTCGGCGACCAGCGGCTCGACTTCCGCCCCGAGGACTACTGGGCCAAGGGCACCAAGGTCACCCTGAAGCTGCGCCTGCGCGGCGTGGAGGGCGCGGAGGGCGTGTACGGCACCCAGTACAAGGAGGTGTCCTTCACCGTCGGCCGCCGGCAGGTCAGCGTCGTGGACGCGGCGAAGAAGACCATGGAGGTCACCCGGGACGGCAAGGTGGTCAAGACCCTGCCCATCACCGCGGGCGCCCCCGAGACCACCACCTACAACGGCACCATGGTGATCAGCGAGAAGTTCGAGATCACCCGTATGAACGGCGCCACGGTCAACCACGCCGGCGAGTACGACATCCACGACGTCCCGCACGCCATGCGGCTGACCACGTCGGGCACCTTCATCCACGGCAACTACTGGGCCGGGAAGTCCACCTTCGGCTCGGCGAACGTCAGCCACGGCTGCGTGGGCCTGTGGGACCACAAGGGCGGCGGCGACAACGGCAGCCACGGCGCCTGGTTCTACAAGAACTCGCTGATCGGCGACGTGGTCGTGGTGAAGAACTCCGCGGACAAGCAGGTCGCCCCGGACAACGGCCTCAACGGCTGGAACATGCCCTGGTCGGAGTGGACCGCCGAGCAGTAGAGACGGCCCGCGCCCCCGCCCCGGCCCGGTCCCGCCCCGTGCGGGACCGGGCCGCGCCGTGCCCGGCTGCGTTACGCTCTGCCTCCGCGCGTGTGATCGATCCGCGACGCGCCCGACGTACCCGACCGGCCGCCCGACACCCAACGGAGGCGCTCATGACCGTGCAGCTCGAGGTAGACAACGGCGTCGGCACCATCCGCCTCGACCGGCCCCCGATGAACGCCCTCGACATCGCCATGCAGGACGCGCTCGCCGAGGTGGCGGCCGAGGCCGCGGCCCGCTCCGACGTGCGAGCGGTCGTCGTCTACGGCGGCGAGAAGGTGTTCGCCGCCGGGGCGGACATCAAGGAGATGGAGGCCATGTCGTACACCGACATGGTCGACCGGGGCCGGGGCCTCCAGGACGCGTTCACGGCCGTGGCCAAGCTGCCCAAGCCGGTCGTCGCCGCCGTCACCGGCTACGCCCTCGGCGGCGGGTGCGAGCTCGCGCTGTGCGCCGACATCCGGATCGCCGCCGAGAACGCCAAGCTGGGGCAGCCCGAGATCCTCCTCGGCGTCATCCCGGGCGCGGGCGGCACCCAGCGCCTGGCCCGCCTGGTCGGCCCGTCCCGGGCCAAGGACCTGATCTTCACCGGCCGCCATGTGCGCGCCGACGAGGCGCTGGCCATCGGCCTGGTGGACCGCGTGGTGCCCGCCGAGGAGGTCTACCCCGCGGCGCTGGAGTGGGCGTCCCGGCTGGCCGCCGGACCGGCGTACGCGCTGCGCGCCGCCAAGGAGGCCGTCGACTCCGGTCTGGAGACCGACCTGGAGACGGGCCTGGCCATCGAGCGACACTTGTTCGCCGGCCTGTTCGCCACCGAGGACAAGGCCATCGGCATGCGCAGCTTCATCGAGAACGGGCCCGGCAAGGCGGAGTTCACCAGGTGACCTGACGGCGGCCCCGCCCGCGCCCGCGCGCGGACGGGGCCGCCGCCCCGACGTCGTGGCCGTCCGCACCGCCTCGGGCACCCCGCGTGTCATCCGGGCGGCTCAATTCCCCCGGATCCCCCCCGAACCCCTTCCGGGCCCGCCATGATGGGGCCATGGCGGGCCGGGGAGGACCAGAGCAGACACGGCGGCCGGGGAGCACCAGGGCCGACCGGCCCCCCACCGTCGAGGAACCCAGGTCCGCGCCCGTCCTCGAGCTGCTCGGCAACCCCGCCCAGCACGAGGTGCGGCTGTCCTCGCGGCCCGAGCAGGCCGGAACGGCCCGGCGGCTGGTCGTCGCCGTGCTGAGGTCGTGGAACCTGCCCGGGCTGTGCGACACGGGCGAGTTGCTGGTGTCCGAGCTGGTCGGCAACGCCGTGCGGCACACCGGTGGCCGCGCGTTCGGCCTGCGCATGAGCCGCCGCCGCGGCTGGGTCCGGGTGGAGGTGCGCGACCCGTCGCGGGCCCTGCCCTGCCTGGTGCCGCTGGTGCGGGACCTGGACGAGAGCGGGCGCGGCCTGTTCCTGGTGGACGAGCTGTCCGACCGCTGGGGAGTGGACCTGCTGCCGCGCGGCAAGACCACCTGGTTCGAGCTGAAGACCCCCCAATAGGCGCGAGAGGCCTCCGAACCGCCCGGTAGGCGGTGGTGGAGGCCTCATCGTGCACCGCGGGGCAAGGGGTGGTGCCCGCGGCTCGGGGTGGTGTCCTCGACCTGGCCCGGGTCAATGGGGAGGGTCGGACGTGACCGACTATCGCAGCACGGTCGGGCGCCGGGCAACCGGTAAAAGCGTCACCAAAGAGACGAAACGGGAAAATCTTGGGGTGCTTTGCGAGTGAAACCGGCCACTTGCCTTGCAACTGTCGAGTAATCCTCAGAATTGACCTTGGATCCCCCGGAATTCCCCCAACTCTTCACCGTCCCGTACCGCCGCCTCCGGCACCCGGACGGCCCCTCGCCGCCGCCTCACCGCCCCCGGTAGCGCAGATGCTCCCGCCGCACCGCCCGGAAGCGGTCCAGCCCCTCCTGCCAGTCGGCCGCCACCTCGTCGGGCCCCGCGCCCGCGTCGATCAGCGTCCGCACCCGGGGCGAGCCCGTCAGCCTGTCGATCCAGTTGTCCGGGCGCCAGGCGAAGCCCGGCCACACCCGCTTGGCCGTTACCAGCATCGCGATCCCCGTCCGCACCGGGTCGAACGCCTCCCGGTCGGTGACGAACAACTGCACCCCGCCCACGGTCCGCCCCTGGAACTTGGAGAACGTCGGCGCGAAGTACGCCTCGCGGAACCGCGCCCCCGGCAGTCGCAGCGCGTTCAGCTCCTCGGCCCAGCGCGCGTCGATCCCCTCCGCCCCGACCAGCTCGAACGGCCGGGTGGTGCCGCGGCCCTCGGAGAGGTTCGTGCCCTCGAACAGGCAGGTGCCCGGGTAGGCCAGGGCGGTGTCCGGGGTGGGCATGTTGGGGCTCGGGGGCACCCACGGCAGCCCCGTCGCGTCGTGGAAGTCGCCGCGCCGCCATCCGCTCATCTCCACGACGTCCGGCTTCACCCGCCCGCCGAGGAACTCCGCGTCGAACAGCGAGGCGAGCTCCCCGACCGTCATCCCGTGCGCCTGCGCGATCGGCTCCCGCCCGACGAACGTGGCGTACGCCCGGTCCAGCACCGGCCCGGTGGCGGCGCGCCCGCCGATCGGGTTGGGCCGGTCCAGCACCACGATCCGCTTGCCGGCGAGCGCGGCCGCCGCCATGCAGTCGTACAGCGTCCAGATGTAGGTGTAGAAGCGCGCGCCCACGTCCTGGATGTCGAACACGACGGTGTCCACGCCCGAGGCGGTGAAGACGTCGGCGAGGGGCTGCCCGCTCTTGAGGTAGGTGTCGTACACCGGCAGCCCCGTGGCGGGGTCGTCGTACCGCCCCTCGGAGCCGCCCGCCTGCGCGGTGCCGCGGAACCCGTGCTCGGGGCCGAACACGGCGACGAGGTCCACGCGGTCGTCGGCGTGCATCACGTCCACGATGTGCCGCAGGTCGCGGGTGATGCCGGTGGGGTTGGTGACGACCCCCACCCGCTGCCCGGCGAGCACCGCGTACCCGCCGGCCGCCAGCATCTCGAACCCGGTCCGCGTCCGCCGCGTCCCCGTCCGCGCGTGCGCCCGGCCGGCCGGAACGGCTCCCACGGCTCCCGCCGCGCCGCCGGTCGCCAGCAGTCTCCTCCTGGACAGCGCCATCGCTCCCCACCTCCGCGAGGAGGCTAACCCCCGGCGTCCGGCGGGGGAACGAGCGCGACGCGATGTTCCCCGCGAAACCGCCCCCGTGCGCGAACCATTGACATGCTCCCACCATCCTCGGACGATGGGAGCGCTCCCAAATTCCCCGCGCCCCCGCCCGCCACGGCACCCGCCGGCGGGGGCGCGGCCCGGCGCTCCGCGCGGGGCGGCTCGCGCCGGACGCACCCGCCCCGGAGGGCCTCGCGCCGGACGGCCCGGCGGAGCCCCGGCCCGGGCCGGGG
>NZ_BAAGTD010000022.1:0-134067 GCF_054782095.1 Streptomyces capparidis
CAGATGCCCACCGGTCCGCGACACCGCCTCCACCAGGAACGACCTGATCTCCCCCGCCAGCTCCACCAACTGCTCGGGGGTGAGCCGGTCCAGATCGCGCGGTCCACGAATACGGGTCAGCAGGCTCACCCGTTCCTCCTCACATCGTGTGTCCGGGGCGTCCTTGCCCCTCGGCAGAGCTGTCCCGGCTCAGCCGGTCCGCCCGAGTCTAGTCTCCGCCCCGGCGGAACGACCCTGACCGCTTGTGGGCCTTACGGGGCGAGCGGGGGCGGTGTGGCGCGCGCACGGGAGTGCCCGGCCCGCGGAGGAAGCCCTCCGCGGGCCGGGCACGTTTCGGTCCCCTGCGGTCGTCCGCGGTCGCGGGCGCGCCGGGTTCAGGCGCGACCGGACGCCTTCTGGGTGCGGCGCGAGACCGAGTCGATCACGACCGCGGCCAGCAGCACCGCGCCGGTGATCATGTACTGGACGGCCGCGGCGACGCCGAGCAGCGCCATGCCGGAGCCGATCGACATGATCACGAGCGTGCCCAGCAGGGCCGACCAGGTGTTGCCCCGGCCGCCGAAGAGGCTGGTGCCGCCGATGACGGCCGCCGCGATGGCGTTCATCAGCAGGTTGCCCTGGCCGGCGTTCTGGTTGGCCGCCGCGATCTGCGAGGCGATGAACAGGCCGCCGACGGCCGCCATGGTCCCGGCGATCATGAAGACGGAGATCCGGATCCAGGCGACGTTGATGCCGGCCCGGCGGGCCGCCTCGACGCTGCCGCCGAGCGCGAAGATCTTGCGGCCGTAGGTGGTGCGGCGCAGCACGAAGTCGAACGCCACGATCACCGCGAGGAAGATCACCAGCGCCAGCGGCAGGCCCTTGTACTGGTTGAGCACGTACGCCGCGGCGTAGGACGGGACGGCCAGCGCGGCCGTGCGCAGCACGATCTCGCTCAGCGGGCGGCTGGGCACGCCGACGGCCTGGCGGCGGCGGCTGTCCAGGAACACGGCGGCGAAGTACCCGGCGACGCAGACCGTGGCCAGGCCGTAGGCGGCGGCGACGTCGCTGAAGTAGTAGGTGGTGAGGTCCGCCACCAGGCCGGAGTCGTCGATGTTGATGGTGCCGTTGTCGCCCAGCACCTGGAGCATCAGGCCGTTCCAGCCGAGCAGGCCGGCCAGGGTGACGACGAACGCGGGCACGCCGATCTTGGCGAAGAAGAAGCCGTGGACGGCGCCGAGCGCGGCGCCGGAGAGCACCGCGAGGATCACGGCCTGCCACTCGGCCATGCCCTCGTTGACGGCGAGGACGGCGAAGATGGCGGCGGCCAGGCCGCTGACCGAGCCGACGGACAGGTCGATCTCGCCGAGCAGCAGCACGAACACGATGCCGACGGCGATCATGCCGGTGCCGACGATGTCGATGGAGAGGTTGGAGAGGTTCTCCGCGGACATGAAGGCCGAGTCCTGGGCCTGGAAGATCGCCCAGATGATGATCAGGCCGATGACGACCGGGAGGGCGCCGATGTCGCCGCTGCGCATCTTGCGCACGAACTCGTCCCAGTACCCCTTGAAGCCCTGCTGGCGCACCAGCAGGCGGGGGTCCACCGCGGGCACGGCGGCAGCGGCGGGCGCGGGGGCGTCCACCTCACCGGTCGGCTTGCGGTCCGGGTCCTTGGTGACGTTGGCACTCACTTGGCAGCCTCCGCGCTGCTGCGGGCCCGCCGGCGGGTCACGGCGTTGTCCGTGGCACCGGTGATGGCCGCGATGATCTCTTCCTGAGAGGTGGACGCGACGTCGAAGACGCCGTTGTTGCGGCCCAGGCGCAGCACCGCGACCTTGTCCGCGACGGCCTTGACGTCGGCCATGTTGTGGCTGATGAGGATGACGCCGAGGCCGCGCTCCCGCAGCCGCTCGACGAGGTCGAGGACCTGGGCGGTCTGCTCGACGCCGAGGGCGGCGGTGGGCTCGTCCAGGATCACGATCTTGGGCTCGCCGAGCAGGGAGCGGGCGATGGCGACGGTCTGCCGCTGGCCGCCGGACAGCGAGGCGATCGGGATGCGCACGCTGGGGATGCGGATGGACAGGGTGTCGAGCAGCTCGCGGGCGCGGCGCTCCATCTCCACCTCGTCCAGGACTCCGGCGCGGCGGATCTCCCGGCCGAGGAAGAGGTTGCCGACGACGTCGAGGTTGTCGCACAGCGCGAGGTCCTGGTAGACGGTCGCGATGCCGAGGTTCTGGGCGTCGTGGGGGCGGTGCACCTGGACGGGCCGGCCCTCCCACTCGATGACGCCCTCGTCGTTCGGGCCGACACCGGCGATGACCTTGACCAGGGTGGACTTGCCGGCGCCGTTGTCGCCCACCAGGGCGACGACCTCTCCGGCGTGGACCTCCAGCTCCACATCGGTCAGCGCCTGGACGGCGCCGAACCGCTTGGAGATCCCGCGCAACGCCAGCACGGGCGTAGCGGACACGATGAACCATCTCCTTCGCCGCCTGAACGGCGGGGGTGCCTCGCCGGCCAGGCGGACGGCGCCTGGTGCGGGCGAGGGAAAGACCGGGGGTGGCGAGCCTTGGCGGCTCGGGCGGGGACACGGTTCCGTCCGGCGCCCCGCCCCGGTAGCGGGGTTTTTTGGTGGGGCGGGGCGCCGGACAGGTCCTGGGCCGCCGGCGCGGGGCGCCGGGCGGGCGGGACACCGGGTCCCGCGGGTGTCCCCGAAGGGGGACGAAAGGTTACTTCAGGCTGATCTTGTCGCAGGCCGCCTTGTACTTGCCCGTGCAGATCTGCTCGACGGTCCACAGACCGTCCTTGACCACCGTGTCGGCGATGTTGTCCTTGGTCAGCGCGATCGGCTTGATAATCTTGGACGGGACGCCCTTGGTGGTGTCGCTGTCCACGGTCTCCGGGGCGACCTTGGAGACGTCCTCGCCGCGGGCGGCGGCCACGGCCATCTCGGCGGCGGCGTCGGCCTCCGGCTTGTACGGCTTGTAGACGCTCATGAACTGCTCGCCCGCCACGATGCGCTGCACGGCGGCGAGTTCGGCGTCCTGGCCGGTGACCGGCGGGACCTTGGAGAAGCCGGCCGCCTTGATGGCGGTGATGATGCCGCCGGCCATGCCGTCGTTGGCGGAGTAGAAGCCGACGATGTTCTCCTTGCCGAGGGAGGAGATGGCGCCCTTGGCGTTCTTGTTGGCCTCTTCCGGCTTCCAGCCGACGGTGTCGTACTCCTTGCCGACGTCCACCTTGCCGTCGAGGACGGAGTGGGCGCCCTTCTTGAAGAAGGCGGCGTTCGGGTCGCCGATGTCGCCGTTCATCATGACGATCTTGCCCTTGGACGCGTCGGCGCCCAGCGCGTCGAGCAGGGCCTGGCCCTGGACCTTGCCGACCTCCTCGTTGTCGAAGGAGGTGTAGCCCTTGATCGGGCCCTGGGCCAGCCGGTCGTAGGCGATGACCGGGATGCCGGCCTGGTCGGCCTTGCGGACGGAGGAGGCGATGGACTTGTAGTCCACCGCGTCCAGGATCAGCGCGTCCACCTTCTTGGTGATCATCGTGTTCACCTGCTGCTGCTGGGTGGACGCGTCCTGCTTGGCGTTGTTGTACAGGACCTCGCAGTCCGCGCACAGCTCCTTGATCTTGGCCTCGATCAGGGGCTTGTCGAACTTCTCGTAGCGCGCCGTCTGGTTCTCCGGCAGGAGCAGACCGATGGTGAGCGCCTTGTCCTTCTTGTCGCCGGAGTCGCCGCCGTTGCCGTCGCCGCCGGACTCCTTGGCCTCACCGCAGGCGGCGAGCACGACGGCCATGGACAGCGCGGTCGTCACGACCGCAGCACGACGCAGATACGTCTTCAAGGGGGGACCTCCCTGACAGGGCCGCACCGTCGCGGCCGAGGTTGCAGCGAAGTCAACTCCGCGCGCCACTATGCCGTCAAGAAGTAAAAACTTAACGACCTGGCAACGGGCCAATTCGTTATCTATCTGAACGCAGCCGGTAGGGGGAAGGCTCCGGGACGCAACCAGGCGCCCGGCGGGGAACGACGGAGGCGGGCCGCGTCCCGTCCACGACCCGCCTCGCCGAGCACCGGCGGCGGATCAGGGGACGGCCTCTATCGCGTCCCGGCGGCGCCGCACCGCGCCCACGCCCGCGCCGCCGACCGGACCGGCGCCCGCGCGCCCGGCGTGGGCGCCCACCGCGGGCGCGTCGTCGGCCGCCTCGAGCAGCGTGGAGTCACCCATCTCGCTGAGCACCAGGGCCAGCGCGCCCAGCACCTCGGCCCGGCTGCCGAGCGCGCCCGGCACCACCGACAACTGCCGCGCCGCGCTGGGGATGGCGTACCTGGCCACCGACTCGCGGATCGGCCCGAGCAGCAGCTCCCCCGCCTCGGCCAGGTCGCCGCCGAGGATCACCCGGCGCGGGTTGAGCAGGTTGCACAGGTTGGCGACGCCCATCCCGACGTGCCGCCCCGCGTCCGAGATGACCCGGCGGCAACCCAGGTCCCCCTGCGCCGCGAGCTGCACCATGCGCGGCACGGTCAGACCCGTGCCGTGGCTGTTCTCCAGCAGCGCCAGCATGTGCCGGGCCGCGGTGAACGTCTCCAGGCAGCCCCGGTTGCCGCAGCGGCACACCGGACCCGACTCGTCCAGCGTGATGTGCCCGATCTCCCCGGCCGTGCCGCCGGGCCCGCGGTAGATCCGCCCGCCCATGACCAGGCCGGCGCCCACGCCGCTGGCGACCTTGATGTACGCCAGGTCCTTCAGCCCCCGGCCGCTCCCCCACACCAGCTCGCCCAGCGCGCCGAGGTTGGCGTCGTTGTCCACGTACACCGGCATGCCGAGCCGCTCGGCGAGCTCCTCGCGCGGCTTGATGCCGCCCCAGCCCGGCAGGATCGCCGTCGAGCCCAGCGCCCCGGACTCCACGTCGATCGGGCCGGGCACGCCCAGGCCCACGCCGAGCACCTTGTCGGTGCTGATGCCGCTGTCCTCGATCAGCTTGGCGACCAGGCGCTCGGCCCGGTCGAAGCCCTGGGCCGCGGAGGCGTCCACGTCGATCGGCTCGGCCTGCTCGGCGAGCACCTGGTGGGCGAGGTTGCCGATGGCCACCCGCAGGTGCGAATGGCCGAAGTCCACGCCGATGACCACGCCCGCGTTCCCGCTCAGGGACACGCTGCGCGCCCGGCGGCCGCCCGAGGAGGTCGGGGTGACCTCCACCGTCCCGTTGTGCCGCAACTCCCGGACGATGTTGGAGACCGTGGCCGCGGACAGGCCCGTCGAACGGGCGATCTCGGCCTGGGTCAGCGATCCGGCCATCCGCACGGCGCGCACGACCCGCTCCAGGTTTGCCCGGTGCAGCGACGACTGCGAGCCCGGAGTCTCCACCACGGTCAATCCACTCCTGCCTCGGCGACGCCGGAAGGAGCGTCGCCGACTTTGACGAAGCCGCGTCGATGAGGCCCCGTCGCCTACAACCTGTGAAGTCTAAGCTGAGCTGTATGGATGATGTTCCGTCAAGGGCAACGAAGAATTTGCCCTCATGATGGGCATCTTTTCCGTCACTTGAACAGGCAAAAATGAGCGAACGGGACATTTGTCCCGCTCGCTCATGTGTTCACAGTAGTAATACTTTAGAGGGGCGGCGCGTACCCGCCGTGGACCCCCCGGCGTCCGCGCGCCCTACTTCAGGGCACCAGCGGTCAGCCCTGCCTGCACCTGGCGCTGGAACACCACGTACACCACCAGCACCGGCAGCATCGCGATCACCAGACCTGCGAAAAGTCCAGACCAGTCCCCCTTGTAGCCCTGGCTCGCGGCCAGCGCGGCCAGGCCCTGGGGCAGCACCATCTTCTCCTGGTCGTTGATTATCACCACGGGCAGCAGGTACTGGTTCCACTGCCCCAGGAAGTTGAAGATCCCGATACTGATCATGCCCGGCTTCGCCATCGGCAGCATGACCTGGAAGAACGTACGGGTGTGCGAGGCCCCGTCCAGCGTGGCCGCCTCCGCGACCGACGAGGGCAGGGTGCGGAAGAAGGCGGTCAGGAAGAAGACGGTGAACGGCAGCGAATAGGCGATGTAGACGAGGATCAGCCCGTGGTACGTGTTGATCATGTCCATGTTGTTCAAGACATAGAACAACGGCACCAGGGCGAGGATGATCGGGAAGCCCATCCCGGCCACGAAGAGGTAGTACACGAAGCGGTTGCCGGGGAACTCGAACCGCGCCAGCACGTAGGCCGCCATCGAGCCCAGCAGCATCGTGCCGATGAGGGACCCGGTGACGACGATCACCGAGTTGAGGAAGTAGTCCCCCATGTCCGCCTTGCCCCAGGCGCGGGACCAGTTGCTCCAGTGCAGGGTGCCGGGCAGCCCCCACGGATCGGTGAAGATCTCGTTGTCGCTCTTGAACGAGCTGACCACCGCCCACAGCAGGGGCAGGGTCACCAGCAGCCCCCACACCAGGAGGAACAGGTGCGAGAAGGCGTTGAGCACCCGCCCCTCGCCGCCGCCGGCCGGGGCCGCGGACGGCGGCGGGAGGTCGTCCTTCCCCGTCGGGAGGGGGGCGGTGGCCGGTCCGGTCCGCGCGGTCGCGGGGTCCTCGCCGGGGGCGGCGCCTGCCTTGGTCGTGTCGGTCATCAGTACTCCAGCCGCTCGCGCCGGCCGAGCCGCATGACGATCCCGGCGAAGATCATGGTGACGATCAGGAGCGCGACGCCGAGCGCGGTGGCGTAGCCGGCCTGGCCGTCGCGGAACGCCTTGCTGTAGACGTAGTAGGTGAGCACCTGGGTGGAGTAGTCGGGACCGCCGGGACCCACGGTCATGATCTGCACCACGGCGAAGACGTCCAGCGCCATGATCCCCATGTACACCCATCCGGTCTGGACGGTGTCCCACAGCAGGGGGAGGGTGATCCGGAAGAACGTCGTGGTCCGGCCGGCCCCGTCGAGCAGCGCGGCCTCGTAGAAGTCCTTGGGGATGGAGCTCATGCCGGCCGAGAACAGCACCACGTAGAAGCCGACGTTCCACCAGATCATCACGGCGGTCAGGCACCACAGCGCCAGGTCGGGGTCGCCCAGCCAGTCCGGCTGGACCGACCCCAGGCCCACCCCCCGCAGGAAGGAGTTCAGCGCTCCGCTGTTGGGGTTGTAGGCGAACTGCCACAGCAGGGCCACGATCGCGATGGACAGCACCTGCGGGAAGAAGTAGACGACCTTGTAGACGCCCGAGCCGCGCACCCCGGCGACGGCCGAGCCCTTCCCGCCCCTGCCGCCGACGTTCAGCATGAAGGCGAAGAACAGCCCGAGCCCCAGGGTGACCAGCGGCAGCACCAGCAGCAGGATCAGGTTGTGCCACAGGGCCTTCCAGAACACGTCGTCGTGCAGCATCCGGTCGTAGTTGTCGAACCCGACCGTGCGGTAGTCCGAGCTCAGGCCCGTCCAGTCCGTGAAGGAGTAGTAGATCGCCTGGACGAACGGCGAGATCACGAAGACCGCGTAGATCGCCAGTGGCAGGGCGAGGAACCCCGCGATGAACCGGTACTTGACGAATGTCCGGTAGTGCCGTGAGTACTTCAGGCCCTGGGGCCTCCCCGGAGCCCGGGGAGCGCCCCCCGCCGGGCCCTGGGTCTTGCGGGCCGCGGTGGCCCCGGGAGCGCTGTCCGCCATCTCACCCTGCCTTCGTCCCTCGTGCCCTGCCCTGCCGTGCCCCGGTGCCGGGGCCGCCGGCCGTGCCGCCGCTGGTGGAGGGGCGCTCAGGTGTGCCTGTACTTCTTGACGGCGTCGTCCTTGCGGGTCTCGTCGGTGTACTTCTGGGCGCGCTTGATGGCCTGGTCGGGCGTCATGCGGCCGGCCATCATCTCGCCGATCACACCGACGCCGATCTTCTCCTTGTTCAGGGCGACGTACCAGTCCTGGAGGCGCGGGTTGAGGATGTTGTCACCCGCCTGCTCCAGCGCCTTGGTGGCGGAGGCCAGGCCCGGCGGCAGGTCCACGCCGGTGGTGCCGCCGTTCATCGAGGTGAGCGAGGAGACGCTCTTGACGAAGTTCCGCGACGCCTGCTCGCCGAGCATGATCCGCAGCAGCTCCATGCCGCCCTCGGGGTTCTTGGCCTTCCTCGGCACGACGAACGGCTCGCCGCCGGAGGCCCAGATGGTGCCGAAGGGCAGCTTGTCGGAGCTGTCCAGGCTGGGCGGGGCGCCCACGGCCATGCCGAAGTCCTTCGGCGTGGTCTTGGAGGACTCGTTCTCCACCCAGGAGCCGTTCGGGATGAACAGGGCCTTGCCCTGGTTCCAGGCGGTCTGCGACTGGATGTGGTCCAGGCCCGGGGTGCCGCGGAGGATGTACCCCTTGGCGTGCAGCTCGTAGTACGCCTCGAACGCCGCCTTGACCGCCGGGTGCTTCCAGGCGTCCGGGTCGAGGTTGTCGATCGCGTCCAGCACCTCCCGGCCGCCGATCTTGCCGATGAACGGGAAGAGGCTGAACGGGATGTAGTAGGGGTGCTTGCCCGCGTAGGTCCAGCCGGCGATGCCCTTCTTCTTGGCCTCGGCGCACACCTTGAGCATGTCGTCCCAGGTGGTGGGGTACTCCCAGCCGTGCCGGTCCAGGGTGGTGCTGGAGTACCAGATGCCGTAGACGGTGTAGGCGTAGTAGAGGATCCACACCTCCTTGCCGGTGAACTGGCCCATCTCGACCACGCCGGGCCGCAGCGTGTCGCGGACCTTCTTGGCCGGGTCGTCGATCGACGGGGCGTCCAGCAGGGGGGTGAGGTCGGTGAGCTGGTCCTGGCCGACGAGGGTGCCCATGTCCATCTGCTCGGCGCCCGAGTTGTCGATCAGGTCCGGCGGGTTCCCGCCGTTGAACCGCGGCTGGAGGGTGGACTGGATCTTCTGGGTGGCGGTGTGCTTGATCTTGCCCTTGGTGCCGGGGAACGCCTGGACGTAGAGCTTCTCGGCGTCCTTGGCGTACTGGTCGCCGAAGCCGCCGTCGAATATCACGACCTCGAGCGCGGCGCCCTCGTTGACCGCGAGGGGGTTCTTGTCGCTCTTCTCGCCCTTGTCGACTTTCTTGTCCCCGTCGTCCCCGCCGCTGGCGCAGGAGGTGAGGAAGGCCGTCGCCGGGGCGGCGACAAGGCCGAACGCGGCCGCGGATCGCATCAGGTCTCGGCGGTTGAAGTCGGATCCCATGCTCAAGTCCTCGCCTTCTCCAGGACTCATGCGGTGCACCGGAATTCCGCCGGCCCTACCGCGCTCACGTGCAACCGGATCGTGCTGGCGCCCCCGGGGACTTCGGTGGGTGGAGCTGTGCGGCAAAAGGCCCCTAGACGGGCACAGGTATAGTCCACTCGCCTTGAGAAAGGCAAGATCACGGACGGTCCGGCGTCCAGTCTTTCCCGAGTTGATACAAGCGCGGCTGACGTCGGGCCAGGCGGGACGGCCCGGCCGGGAAATCCCGGAAAAAGCGGAGGGGCCGCCTCCCCCGGGGCGGGGGAGGCGGCCCCTCGGCGGACCGCCGCGCCGGGCGGGCCCGGCGCGTGGGAGTACCGGGGTGCTCCGCGCGGACTACTTGCGGATGAGCGACCGCAGCACGTACTGCATGATGCCGCCGTTGCGGTAGTAGTCGGCCTCGCCGGGCGTGTCGATGCGGACCACCGCGTCGAACTCCTTGCCGGTGTCCGTGACGACCTTGACCGTCCGCGGGATGCCGCCGTCGTTGAGCGCGATCACCCCGGTGATGGAGAAGGTCTCCTCACCCGTCAGGCCCAGCGACTGCGCGCTCTCCCCCTCGGGGAACTGGAGCGGCAGCACGCCCATGCCGATCAGGTTGGAGCGGTGGATGCGCTCGTAGGACTCGGCGATGACGGCCTTGACGCCGAGCAGCGCGGTGCCCTTGGCCGCCCAGTCGCGGGAGGAGCCGGAGCCGTACTCCTTGCCGGCCAGGATGACCAGCGGGACGCCCTGCTCCTGGTAGTGCTGGGAGGCGTCGTAGATGGTGGTGACCGGGGCGCCCTCGACGGTGAAGTCGCGGGTGAAGCCACCCTCGGTCCCCGGGGCGATCTGGTTGCGCAGCCGGATGTTGGCGAAGGTGCCGCGGATCATCACCTCGTGGTTGCCGCGGCGCGAGCCGTAGGAGTTGAAGTCGCGGCGGTCCACCCCGTGCTCGGTGAGGTACTTGCCCGCGGGGCTGTCGGCCTTGATGGCGCCGGCCGGGGAGATGTGGTCGGTGGTGACGGAGTCGCCGAGCTTGGCGAGCACCCGGGCACCGGTGATGTCCCGCACCGGCTCCGGGTCCTGGCCCATCCCCTCGAAGTACGGGGGCTTGCGCACGTAGGTGGACTGCGGGTCCCACTCGAAGGTGTCGCCGGTGGGCACCGACAGCGCCTGCCACTGGGCGTCGCCCGCGAAGACGTCCCGGTAGCCCTGGCCGAACATCTCCTGGCCGATCGCGGAGGCCACGACCTGCTCGACCTCGGCCTCGGAGGGCCAGATGTCCTTCAGGTACACCGGCTCGCCGTCGGCGCCGGTGCCCAGCGGCTCGCTGGTGATGTCCAGGTCCATGGTGCCGGCGATGGCGTAGGCCACGACCAGCGGCGGGGACGCCAGGTAGTTCATCTTGACGTCGGGGTTGATGCGGCCCTCGAAGTTGCGGTTGCCGGAGAGGACCGAGACCACCGCGAGGTCGTTGTCGTTGACGGCCTTGGAGACCTCCTCCGGCAGCGGGCCGGAGTTGCCGATGCAGGTGGTGCAGCCGTAGCCGACGAGGTTGAAGCCCAGCTTGTCCAGGTACGGGGTGAGCCCGGCGCGGTCGTAGTAGTCCATGACGACCTTGGAGCCGGGGGCCAGGGTGGTCTTCACCCACGGCTTGCGGGTCAGGCCCTTCTCCACGGCCTTCTTCGCCAGCAGGGCGGCGCCGACCATGACGTACGGGTTGGAGGTGTTGGTGCAGGAGGTGATGGCGGCCACCGCCACCGCGCCGTGGTCGATCACGTAGCTGGAGCCGTCGGGGGCGTCCACCGTGGTCGGGCGGCTCGGACGGCCCGTCGCGCCGGCCGCGGCGGACGGGTGGCCGGGCGCGCCGGCGCCGTTGTCCACGTGCCCGTAGGCCGGGGCGTCGCTGGCCGGGAAGGACTCGGCGCTGGCCTCGTCGACCGGGGAGGCGGAGGCGTCCGGGCTGATGGCCGTGTCGGTGACGTAGTGCAGCACGTCACGGCGGAACTGCTGCTTGGCCTCGGCCAGCACGATGCGGTCCTGCGGGCGCTTGGGGCCCGCGATGGACGGCACCACGGTGGACAGGTCCAGCTCCAGGTACTCGGAGAACTCCGGCTCGGCGGCCGGGTCGTGCCACAGGCCCTGCTCCTTGCAGTACGCCTCGACCAGGGCGAGCTGCTGCTCGGAGCGGCCGGTGAGCCGCAGGTAGGTGATGGTCTCGGCGTCGATCGGGAAGATCGCGGCGGTGGAGCCGAACTCCGGCGACATGTTGCCGATGGTGGCGCGGTTGGCCAGCGGCACGGCGCCGACGCCCTCGCCGTAGAACTCCACGAACTTGCCGACCACGCCGTGGGCGCGGAGCATCTCGGTGATCGTCAGCACCAGGTCGGTGGCGGTGGTGCCGGCCGGGAGCTCGCCGGTCAGCTTGAAGCCGACGACCCGCGGGATGAGCATCGACACCGGCTGGCCGAGCATGGCGGCCTCGGCCTCGATGCCGCCCACGCCCCAGCCGAGGACGCCGAGGCCGTTGACCATCGTGGTGTGCGAGTCGGTGCCGACCAGGGTGTCGGGGTACGCCCTGCCGTCGCGGACCATCACCACGCGGGCCAGGTGCTCGATGTTCACCTGGTGCACGATGCCGGTGCCGGGCGGGACGACCTTGAACTCGTCGAACGCGGTCTGGCCCCAGCGCAGGAACTGGTAGCGCTCCTTGTTGCGGCCGTACTCCAGCTCGACGTTCTGGGTGAACGCCTCCGGGGTGCCGAAGCGGTCGGCGATGACCGAGTGGTCGATGACCAGCTCGGCGGGGGCCAGCGGGTTGATGCGGGACGGGTCGCCGCCCAGCTCGCGGACGGCCTCGCGCATGGTGGCGAGGTCCACCACGCAGGGCACGCCGGTGAAGTCCTGCATGATCACGCGCGCCGGCGTGAACTGGATCTCCCGGTTCGGCTGGGCGTTGGGGTCCCAGCCGCCGAGGGCACGGATGTGGTCGGCGGTGATGTTCGCCCCGTCCTCCGTCCGCAGCAGGTTCTCCAGGAGGACCTTCAGGCTGTACGGGAGGCGCGCGGCGCCCTCGACCTTGTCCAGCCGGAAGATCTCGTACGACTCGGCGCCCACGCGCAGGGTGCTGCGGGCATCGAAGCTGTTCGCGGACACGACAGTCTCCTTCATCAACGTGCGCGTACCCCGACAATCCTGCCGATAGAGCCGAGCGGCGATCAGGTAAGGTGACCCTAACTTGGGACACTCCTGGCCGGGGCACGGCCGGGTACGGGTCGGCAGATATCTCGATGTCGAGATAACAGTAGTACATCGGCACGCCGGACGGCGCCTCGAGGGGTGGTGTTCCGCCCCGGCGCGGCGCGGCGGGGCCGGGGGCTCCGGCCCCCGGGGGCCGGAGCCCCCGGCCCCGGCACGGGGTCCAACGGCCGGGCCCGCCCCTACGTGCCCCGCAGCGCCTTCTCCATCACCAGTTCCCCGGTCACCCCGTCCGGCAGCGGCTCGCCCCGCTCCGGGACGAGGACGAACCCGTGGCGGCGGTAGAGGGCGAGGGCGGGCGCGTTGCCCGGGAGCACCGCGAGCCTGAGCACCGACGCCCCCGAGGCGCGCGCCCAGCCCACCACCTCCGCCACCAGCCGGTCCCCCACTCCGCAGCCCCGCGCCCGCGGGCTCACCCACACCGACCTCAGCTCGCTCACCCCGCCGCCGCCCGGCACGCCCCTGGCCGTCCCGGCGGCCCGCCCGTCCAGCAGCGCCAGCAGGTTGCAGGCGCCCGGCGCCGTCAGGCGGGCCCGCCACTGCTCCTCCCCGCCGCGGTGCCAGTCCGCCAGGCGGGCCCGGAAGGCGTGCGGGTCCTCGGTCAGCGCGGCGAGGCGCGCCTCCCGCCACAGCGGCCAGTCGTCCTCGGTGGTCCGGCGCAGGAGCAGCATGCCGCCGAGTGTGCCACCGCCGGCCGGGCGCGGCCGGGTTGAGGGGGCGTCAGGTAGGTGCGGCCGGGCGGCGGGTAGGCGGGCGGCATGGGACGTGTGCTCGTCGGAACGTGCTCGTGGACGGACAAGGAGCTCATCGCCTCGGGGTGGTACCCGGACGGGGTGGACGGCGCGGAGGGGCGGCTGCGGTACTACGCGAGCCGGTTCCCCGTGGTGGAGGTGGACGCGACCTACTACGCGCTGCCCAGCGTGCGCAACAGCAGGCTGTGGGTGGAGCGCACACCCGAGTCGTTCGTCCTCGACGTCAAGGCGTTCTCCCTGCTGACCGGCCACCCCACCCCGCCCTCCGCCCTCCCGGCGGCGCTCCGCCCCGCGGGCGCCGGGGCGCGGCTGTACCCGGGCGACCTGCCGGACGCCGCCCTGGACGAGGTGTGGGAACGCTTCCTCGGGGCGCTGGCCCCGCTGGCGGAGGCCGGGAAGCTGGGCGCGGTGCTGGCCCAGTTCCCGCCGTGGTTCGCGCCGGGTCCCGGGGCGGAGCGGCGGATCCTGGAGTGCCGGGACAGGTGCGCGCCGTACCGGATGTCCGTGGAGTTCCGCAACGCGGCGTGGCTGGCCGGGGAGCGCCGCGCCGCCACCCTCGCGTTCCTGCGCCGGCACGGGCTGCCGTACGTGTCGGTGGACATGCCGCAGGGCCACCCGTCCTCGCTCCCGCCGGTCGCCGAGGCCACCGCGGCCGACCTGAGCGTGGTGCGCTTCCACGGCCGCAGCCCGCGCTGGGCGGACGGCGGCAGGACGGAGCGGTACCGGCACCGCTACACCCGCGACGAGCTGCGGCAGTGGGTGCCGCGGATCCGGGAGCTGGCCCGCGGGAGCGAGGCCGTGCACGTGCTGATGAACAACTGCTGCGGCGACGCGGCGCAGCGGGCCGCGGAGGAGATGCTGGGGCTGCTGGACGAGGACGGGGTGGCGGCCGGGGCCCCCGCGCAGGTCAGCCGGCCAGTGTCGCCACCAGCAGGGCCTTGATGGTGTGCATGCGGTTCTCGGCCTGGTCGAAGACGATCGAGTGGCGGGACTCGAACACCTCGTCGCTGACCTCAAGGTGGGTGAGCCCGGTGCGGGCGTGCAGGTCGCGGGCTACCGCGGTGCCCAGGTCGTGGAAGGCGGGCAGGCAGTGCAGGAACTTCACGTCCGGCCGGCCGGTGGCGCGCAGCACGTCCATGGTGACGCTGTAGCGGCGCAGCAGCGCGATCCGCTCGTCCCAGATCTCCTTGGGCTCGCCCATGGACACCCACACGTCGGTGTAGACGAAGTCCGCCCCGTACACCCCGGCCTCGACGTCCTCGGTGTGGGTGACGCGGGCGCCGGAGGCGGCGGCGAGCTTCTCGGCCTGGGCGAGCACCGGCTCCTCGTTCCACAACTGCCGGGGCGCGACGACGCGGATGTCCATGCCGAGCAGGGCGCCGGTGATCAGCAGGGAGTTGCCCATGTTGCCGCGGGCGTCGCCGAGGTAGGCGAGGGTGACGCCGCCCAGCGGCTTGTCGGTGTGCTCGGTGACGGTGAGGACGTCGGCGAGGGTCTGGGTGGGGTGCCACTGGTCCGTGAGGCCGTTCCACACGGGCACGCCCGCGTGGCGGGCGAGTTCCTCGACGACCTCCTGGCCGTGGCCCCGGTACTGGATGCCGTCGAACATCCGCCCGAGCACCCGGGCAGTGTCCTTCACCGACTCCTTGTGGCCCATCTGGGAGCCGCTGGGGTCGAGGTAGGTGGTGGCGGCGCCCTGGTCGTGGGCGGCGACCTCGAACGCGCAGCGGGTGCGGGTGGAGGTCTTCTCGAAGACCAGGGCGATGTTCCGGCCCGTCAGCCGCCGGTACTCCACGCCCGCGCGCTTGTCCGCCTTGAGCCGGGCGGCGAGGTCCACCAGGTGGAGGTACTCCTCCGCGGTGAGGTCCGACTCCTTGAGGACGCTCCGACGGCGCAGGTCGACGGCCATGGGTGGCTCCTTGTGCGTGCTCGGCCGGGGGCGGGGCCGGGGCGGGCGGGGGGCTGGCTTGGAAGTATATACGGTTCTCTGAATTTTTATGCTGGACAGTGGACCCGGTCCCGCCGCGGCCCCCGACGGCGCCCGCCCCGGCGCCCGCCCCGCTACGCCGGCGCGCCGACCGGATCGCGGGTGACGGGGCAGCTCATGCAGCGCGGCCCGCCCCGGCCCCGGCCCAGCTCGCTGCCCGGTATCTCGATGACCTCGATGCCGCGCTTGCGCAGATGGGTGTTGGTGGTCGCGTTCCGCTCGTAGGCCACGACCACGCCGGGCTCCAGCGCCAGCACGTTGCAGCCGTCGTCCCACTGCTCCCGCTCGGCCGCGTGCACGTCCTGGGTGGCGGTGAGCACCTGGATGCCGTCCAGGCGGAGCGCGTCGGCGATGGCCCGGTGCATGTGCTCCGGCGGGTGGTCGGTGACCTTCAGCTCCTGCTCGTCGTCGCCGGGCTCGATGGTGTACGAGCGCAGCATGCCGAGCCCCGCGTACTTGGTGAAGGTGTCGCCGTCCACCATCGTCATCACGGTGTCCAGGTGCATGAAGGCCCGGGACTTCGGCATGTCCAGCGCGACGATGGTGTGCGCGGAGCCCCGCCGGAACATCCCCCTGGCCAGCATCTCCACCGCCTGCGGGGTGGTGCGCTCGCTCATCCCGATGAGCACCGCGCCGCCGCCGATCACCAGCACGTCCCCGCCCTCGATGGTCGCCGGGTAGGCGTTCTGGCCCTCGGACCACACATGGAAGCCGGTGTCCGCGAACAGCGGGTGGTGCCGGTAGATCGCCTCGAAGTGGACGGTCTCCCGCTGGCGGGCGGGCCAGCGCATCGCGTTGATGCTGACCCCGTCGTAGATCCACGCCGAGGTGTCCCGGGTGAACAGGTGGTTCGGCAGCGGGGCCAGCAGGAAGTCGTCCAGGTCCATGACGTGGAAGCGCACCGACACCGGCTCCGGCGCCCGCTGGAGGAACTCCCGCTTGGTCATGCCGCCCACCAGGTGCTTGGCCAGCACGTCGGAGGGCAGCCCGGCGAACACCTCCCGCAGGTGGTCGGCGGCCAGCGGCCCGTACTCGTTCACGCCGAACACCCGCTCGAGCACCAGGTCCCGCGCCTTGGGCACGTCCATGGCCTCCCGCAGCAGGTCGCCGAAGAGGTGGACCTCCACCCCGCGGTCCCGCAGCACGTCGGCGAACCCGTCGTGCTCGGCGCGGGCCCGCCGCACCCAGAGCACGTCGTCGAAGAGCAGGGCGTCCTTGTTCGACGGGGTGAGCCGCTTGAGTTCGAGGTCGGGGCGGTGCAGGATCACCCGGCGCAGCCGCCCGGCCTCGGAATCGACGTGGAAGCCCATGCATCCATCCTTCCACCCGGCCTGGGTCCTGCCGGGCGCGAGTTCGTCGGGGCACGGCCGCGGCGGGGTTCGCCCGCCGCGGCCAGTTGGTAAGGCAACCCTTACCCCAAGGAGGGCGCAGGTCAACCGGGTCCGGTGCCCCGAGGCGCGCGGCCCGCCGCCGGGACCGCGACCGGACGGGCCGCCGGACCCGCCGGCCGCGGCCGGTCCGGGCTCACAGCCTGGGGTCCACCGGCTCCGACTCCAGCGCCAGCACCGCGAACACCGCCTCGTGCACCCGCCACAGCGGCTCCCCCGCCGCCAACCGGTCCAGGGCCTCCAGGCCGAGGGCGTACTCCCGCAGCGCCAGCGAGCGCTTGTGCCCCAGGTGCCGCGCCCGCAGCCGCTCCAGGTGCCCGGGCCTGGCGTACTCGGGACCGTAGATGATCCGCAGGTACTCCCGACCGCGGCACTTGATCCCGGGCTGCACCAGCCCCTTCTCCCCGCGCGCGTACGCCTGGAGCGGCTTGACGACCATGCCCTCGCCGCCCGCGCCGGTCAGCTCCAGCCACCACGCGGTGGCCGCCTCCACCGCGGCCGGGTCGCCGGTGTCCACCACCAGGCGCTCGGTGCGGCGCAGCAGCGGTGCGGCCCCCCGCTCCGCGGCGGCGGCCTCGTCCGCGGCGGCCATCCGGTCGATCCAGGCCAACTGGGTGTCGTGGGCGACGGTGGCGAGGGAGCGGCCCTCGGCGGCGAGCAACTGGAACGGGGCCAGGCGCACCCCCGCCAGGCCGTCCACGCTCCAGCAGTAGCGGCGGTAGGCGTCCCGGAACGCGGACGCGTCGGCCGCCCGCTCCCGCTGCCGCTCCAGCAGCCCGGACACCTCCACGCCCCGCCCGGCCGCGCCCCGAAGGGCCGCCAGCGCCGGCGGGAACACCGCGGCCGCGGCCGCGCCGACCGCCGCGTACTGGTGCCGCAGCAGCCCGGACGCCTTCAGCGACCACGGCATCAGCTCCGCGTCGAGCGCCAGCCAGCCGGTGTCCAGCTCCTCCCACAGACCGGCGTCGCCGACGGCCCGCCGCAGCCCAGCGAGTACCTCCTCGGTGGCCCGAGCCGTGTCGAAGAACGGCCGCCCGGTGCGGGTGTGCACCGCGCCCGTCGTCCCGTCGGCGACACCGAACCGCTTCGCCGCCGTCTCCGCGTCGCGGCACAGCACCGCCACGGCCCGCGAGCCCATGTGCTTCTCCTCGCAGACCACGGTGCCGACCCCGTCGGCGCGGTAGGCCGCGAACGCCTCCGCCGGGTGCTCCAGGAACCCCCCCCGCGCTGAGGTGGCGCACGGCGCCATCGTCGGCGGCAGGTAGACCAGCCAGCGCGGGTCCACCGCGAACCGGCTCATCACCTCCAGGGCCGCCGCGGCGTTCTCCTCCCGCACCGCGAGCCGCCCGTGCCGGGAGGTCTCCACCACGCGCCGCCCGGTGACGTCCGCCAGGTCCAGCGGCCGGTCCGAGCCCTCCTGCCGGCTCTCGCCCCGCAGCGGGCGCACCGGCTCGTACCACACCCGCTCCGCGGGCACCGCGACCAGCTCCCGCTCGGGCCAGCGCAGCGCGGTCAGGCTGCCGCCGAAGACGCAGCCGGTGTCCAGGCAGATGGTGTTGTTGAGCCAGGACGCGGTGGGCTGGGGCGTGTGGCCGTAGACCACGGCGGCCCGGCCCCGGTAGTCCTCCGCCCACGGGTAGCGGACCGGCAGCCCGTACTCGTCGGTCTCGCCGGTGGTGTCGCCGTACAGCGCGAAGGAGCGCACCCGGCCCGAGGTGCGGCCGTGGTACTTCTCCGGCAGCCCGGCGTGGCACACCACGAGCCCGCCCCCGTCCAGCACGTAGTGGCTGACCAGGGAGTCGACGAACGCCTCGGCCCGGGCGCGGAACCCCTCGTCCTCGGCGTCCTCGGCCTCCATCTGCGCCACGGTCTCGGCCAGGCCGTGGGTGAGCCGCACCGGACGGCCCTTGAGGTACCGGGCGAACTTGTTCTCGTGGTTGCCGGGCACGCACAGCGCGTGCCCCGCCTCCACCATGCCCATCACCAGGCGCAGCACCCCGGGGCTGTCCGGGCCGCGGTCCACCAGGTCGCCGACGAACACGGCGGTGCGCCCGGCGGGGTGCTCGGCGTCCACCGGCCGCCCCCGCCCGTCGCGGCGCAGGGTGTAGCCGAGCCGGGTGAGCAGCGCCTCCAGCTCGCCGCGGCAGCCGTGCACGTCCCCGACGACGTCGAACGGGCCGGTGAGGTGGCGCAGGTCGTTGTAGCGGCGCTCGGTGACGATCCGCGCGGCCGCCACCTCCTCGGCGCCGCGCAGCACGTGGACCTTGCGGAAGCCCTCGCGCTGGAGGGAGTTCAGGGAGCGGCGCAGCTCGCGGCGCTGGCGCGGCAGCACATGGCGGGGCAGGTCCGCCCGGTCGGGCCGGCGGGCGTTGCGCTCGGCGCAGACCCGCTCGGGCACGTCGAGGACGACGGCGACGGGCAGCACGTCGTGCTCGCGGGCCAGCGCCACCAGCTTCCTGCGCGCCTCGGACTGGACGTTGGTGGCGTCCACGACCGTCAGGCGGCCGGCCGCCAGGCGCTTGCCGGCGATGTAGTGCAGCAGGTCGAAGGCGTCCGGGGTGGCCGACTGGTCGTTCTCGTCGTCGGCGACCAGGCCCC
Source organism: Streptomyces capparidis (assembly GCF_054782095.1). Taxonomy (NCBI): domain Bacteria; kingdom Bacillati; phylum Actinomycetota; class Actinomycetes; order Kitasatosporales; family Streptomycetaceae; genus Streptomyces; species Streptomyces capparidis. The sequence goes on from NZ_BAAGTD010000022.1 coordinate 19,155, forward strand.
GGCACACGTCGGAGGAGACCACCTGGGTGGGCAGGAAGTTGCGGTGCGCGAAGGTGGACTTGCCGGACCCGGTGGTGCCGACGAGGACGACCAGGCTCAGGTCGGGCACGGCCAGGCAGGCGCCGCCGGTCTCCGGCGCGGCGTCGGTGTCGGTCATCGGGGGGTCTCCTCGGTGTTCGGCGCGGGGGCGGTGGTGAACACGGCCATCTGCGTGGGCGGGCCGACCTCCGGGTCGTCGGGGCCGACGGGCCGCAGCGCCACCTGGTAGCCGTACCGGTCGGCGACCTGCCCGGCCCAGGCGCGGAACTGCGCCCGGTCCCACTCGAACCGGTGGTCGGGGTGGCGGAACCGCCCGGCGGGCAGGGTCTCCCAGCGCACGTTGTACTCGGCGTTCGGCGTGGTCACCACGACGGTGGCCGGGCGGGCCGCGCGGAACACCGCGTACTCCAGCGCGGGCAGCCGCGGCGGGTCGACGTGCTCGACCACCTCGCTGAGCACGGCCGCGTCGTAGCCCTCGAGCCGCCGGTCGGTGTAGGCGAGGGAGCCCTGGAGCAGCTTCACCCGCGCCGACTGACGCTCGGACATCCGTTCCAGGCGCAGCCGCCGCGCCGCCTCCTTCAGGGCGCGCGCCGAGACGTCCACCCCCACCACCTCGGTGAACGCGGCGTCCTTCAGCAGCGTTCCCACCAACTGGCCCTGCCCGCAGCCCAGGTCCAGGACCCGCTGCGCCCCGGCGGCCAGCAGCTCCCGCCGGATCGCCTCGCGCCGCTGCACGGCCAGCGGCACCGGCCGCTCCTCGGTGTCGGCGTCCTCGTCGACGGCGTTGTCCAGCTCCTCCGGCGCGGTGTCGTCCGCCTCGGCCAGCCTGGCCAGCTCCAGGCGCTCCAGCGCGTCCCGGGTCAGCGACCGGCGGCGGGCCAGGTAGCGGCGGGAGATCAGGGCCTGCTCCGGGTGGTGCGCGAGCCAGCCCTCGCCGGCCCGCAGCAGCTTGTCCACCTCGTCCTCGGCGACCCAGTAGTGCTTGGCGTCGTCCAGCACCGGCAGCAGCACGTACAGGTGCCGCAGCGCCTCGGCGACGGTGCGCTCCCCGGTGAGCACCAGTCGCACGTACCGCGACCCGCCCCACTCGGGGAACTCCTCGTCCAGCGGCACCGGCTCGGCCTCCACCGCCCACCCCAGCGGCTCGAACAGCCGGCGCACCAGCTCGGCGCCGCCCCTCGCGGGCAGTGCGGGCACCTCGACCCGCAGCGGCAGCGCCCGCGCGACCAGTTCGGGGCGGGCGTCGCACCGGCCCCTGAGCGCGCTGGCGAACACCGTCCGCAGCGCCACCGCGAGCAGCGAGGAGGCCGCGTAGGGGCGGTCGTTGACATAGCTCGCCAGCGCGGAGTCGGGCGCGCCGCCACGCCCCTTGCCCTTGCCGCGGCGGACCAGCGCCACCGGATCGACGTCCAGCAGCAGCGCGGCCGTGCAGCGGTCCGGGGACGCCTCGGGGTAGAACACGTGCGCGTCGCCGTGGGACGTGGAGAATTGCTGCGCCTTGTCGGGATGCTTGTGCAGCAGGTACCCGAGGTCGGTCGGCGGAGTCTGGTCGTCACCCGTGGTGCTGATCGTCAGGAACACATGAGCGAGTATTCCGGCGCGAGGTTCCGGGCTGTACCGGATTTTCCGCGGGCGCCCGGGGTCCGCCCTTGACCTCAAGATTTGTTGAGCTTTTAGCGTCGTCGTCCGTAGCGCACACCCAGGCGGCCCGGCGGGAACGGCCGCCACGGACAACCCGGAGGACGCGATGACGACCACGACCGACACCAGGGACGGCGGGAGCGGGGCGGCGGTGGCCGTGCTGGGCCTCGGCGAGATGGGCTCCGCGATCGCGGGCACCCTCCTCGGCGGCGGGCACCCGGTCGCGGTGTGGAACCGCTCGCCCGGGAAGGCGGACGACCTGGTGGCCCGGGGCGCGCGGCGGGCCGCGACCGTGCGCGACGCCGTCGCCGCGGCGGAGCTCGTCGTCGTCAACGTCAAGGGCGGCGCCACCGCCCGGGAGGTGCTGGACGCGGCGGGCGACGCCCTGGCCGGCCGGGCCGTGGTCAACCTCACCGACAGCACGTCCGCCGAGGCCAGGACGGTGGCCGAGTGGGCGGCCGGGCGGGGCGCGGCCTACCTGCACGGGCAGATCATGACGATCGCCCCGGGCCTGGGGCACCCCGACGCGGTGGTGTTCTACGGCGGCGAGCGGGCCGTGTACGACCGGCACAGCCCCGCCCTGCGGCTGCTGGGCGGCCGCGGCACCCTGGTCTCGGCCGACCCCGGGGTGCCCGCCCTGTACGGGATGGCCGTGCACGGCACGATGTGGGGCGCCCTGAACGGGTTCCTGCACGCGGCGGCGCTGCTGACGAGCGCGGGCGTCGAGGTGAAGCGGTTCGCCGAGGACGCGGGCCCGTCGCTGGCCGCGCTGACGGCGTTCCTGCCGTCGATCGCCGACGAGGTGGACAGCGGCCGGCACGCCGTGGAGTACGGGGCGCTGCGCCACCACCTGCCGTCGGTGGAGGACCTGCTCCGCGAGAGCCGCGCCCGCGGCATCGACACCGAACTGCCCGCCCGCACCCTGGCCCTGGTCACCGAGGCGGTGCGGGCGGGGCACGGCGACGACAGCTACTCGCGGCTGGTGGAGCACTTCCGGAACGGGTGAGGCGCCGTCCGGTCCCGCCGTGCCGCGCTCCGGCACGGCGGGACCGGTGCCCCGCCGCGGGGCCGGGACGCGTCAGCCGAGCTGCCGCTGCACCTCGGTGGAGATCAGCTCCAGGTGGTCCAGGTCGGCCAGGTCGAGGATCTGGAGGTAGACGCGGCTCGCGCCCGCCTCGCGGTAGCGGGCGATCTTCTCCACGACCTCGGCCGGGGAGCCCGCCAGCCCGTTCTGCCTCAGCTCGGGCACCTCGCGGCCGATGGCGGCGGCGCGGCGGGCCACCTCCGCCTCGTCCCTGCCGACGCACGCCACCAGCAGGCAGGAGTACACCATCTCGTCCGGCCCGCGGCCCGCCTCGCGCACGGCCCGGCGCACCCGCCCGAACTGCTCCGCGGCCTCCTCCACCGAGCAGAACGGCGCGTTGAACTCGTCCGCGTACCGGGCGGCCAGGGCCGGGGTCCGCTTGGCGCCGCGGCCGCCGATCAGCACCGGCACCCTGTCCTGGGCGGGCTTGGGCAGCGCCGGGGAGTCCTTGAGCCGGTAGTACGTCCCGTCGTGGGAGAACGTCTCGCCGACCGGGGTGCCCCACAGGCCGGTGACGATCGCGAGCTGCTCCTCCAGGCGGCCGAACTTCTCCTTGGGGAACGGGATGCCGTACGCGGTGTGCTCCTCCTCGTACCACCCGGCGCCGATCCCGAGCTCCACACGCCCACCGGACATCTGGTCCACCTGCGCGACGGTGATCGCCAGCACCCCGGGGAGGCGGAAGGTGGCCGCGGTCATCAGGGTGCCCAGCTTGACGCGCTCGGTCTCCCGGGCGAGGCCGGCGAGGGTGATCCAGGCGTCGGTCGGGCCCGGCAGGCCGTCCACGTCCCCCATCTTCAGGTAGTGGTCGGACCGGAAGAAGGCGTCGAACCCGAGGTCCTCCGTGGCCTTGGCCACGGTGAGGAGGGTGTCGTAGGTGGCCCCCTGCTGGGGTTCGGTGAAGATGCGAAGATCCATGCGCCCCATCGTGCTACACCCCCGGGCGCGCGGGACGCGGGGCCCGGCGCGCGGGCGGGGCGGGGCCGCCGGTCTCACCCGGGCGGTGGTCCGACGAGCCGGACCAGGGCGGCGTCCAGGGAGGCCGGCGCCCAGGGCGGTGGGCCGTCCGGCCGCCACCACCGGACGGCGGCGATCTCGTCATTGGGGCGGAACCCGCCGCCCCCGCCGGCCCGGCCCGTGAACAGCGCCCCGTACTCGACGCGCGGCCCCGGCGCGAGCGCGAAACGGGCGTACCCGGCGAAGCCGAGCGGCCCCGCCGGTTCCCGGCCCGTCTCCTCCCGCAGCTCCCGCAGCGCCGCCGAGCGCGGGGACTCGCCGGGCTCGATGCCGCCGCCGGGCAGCTCCCAGGAGCGGCGGAAGCGGTCGAGGACCAGCAGGACCCGCCCGTCGCGCCACAGCGCCACCAGGGCCAGGGGCAGCGGCGCGTCGCCCGGTGGCGCCTCCTCCCGGCCGCGGTCGAAGGCGAGCAGGGCGTTGCCGCGGGCGTCCACGGCGAGCGGCGCGGGGCCGGGGTCGGTCACGGCCGTGTCGTTCCCGGGCGCCGCCGGCGCGGAAACCTCCCCGTTGGGGTGAAAAGCGGCGCGCGGATACGGTTCGCCTTCCGGTGGGGCGCCTAGCGTCCGCGGCATGAGCGAGACCTCGTCGGCCGGGCCGGGACGGCCCGTGCGGCCCGCCGTCACCGAGTTGCGACTTGCCGCGTTCAAGTCGCACCGGGGCGTGCGGCTGCGGCTCGGGCCGCTGACGGTCCTGGTGGGCGGGTCCGGGGTCGGCAAGACCAACGCGCTGGAGGGGCTGGCGCTGCTGGGCGCGCTCGCGGGCGGGGCGCCGCTGGCCGAGGCGTTCGGGGCGGTGCGGGGCGGGGCGGCCGGGTGCGTGCCCCTGGGGCCCGGGCACGGCCGGGCGGCGGGACTCCTGCGGCTGGGGTGCACGGTGGACGGGCCCGTGGGGCCGGTGTCGCTGGACGTGGCGGTGCGGGCGGGACCCCAGGGGCCGCGGGTCGCCGGGGAGCGGCTGACCCGCGCGGGCGTGACGCTGCTGGAGACGGCGCTGCGGGACCCCGCGCGGCGCCGGGTGCAGGCGGCCTGGCACACCGGGGGCCGCTGCGGGGTGACCCGGGCGGCGCTGCCGGACGACCGGCTCGGCTCGGCGCTGCTGCCGCTGCGGGTAGCGGGCCGTACCGAGGGGCAGCGCCTGGTGCTCGCCGCGGCCGAGCAGCTCCTGGTGGGGCTGCGCGCGGTGTTCCCCGTGGACCCGGACCCGGGGTCGATGCGGGGCTGGGTGGACGCGGGCGAGGGGCGGCTGCACGCCAGCGCCCGCAACCTGTCGGCGGTGGTGCGGCGCACCGAGGCGGAGTGCCGGGTGCGGCACCGGCTGCTGGGCGAGGCGCTGCGGGCGGTGTGCCCGTACGAGGTGGCCGGGGTGCGGGCGGTGCCGGGGCCCGCGGGCACGGTGATGGCCGCGGTGGACCGGGCGGGCCTGGGCCCGGTGCCCGCCGCGCTGCTGGGCGGGGGCGAGCTGCGGGCGCTCGCGCTGGCGCTGGTGCTGCTGACCGGCCCAGGGGTGCTGGCGGTGGACGCCGCCGAGGTGCCGGACGCCCTGCAACTGCTGACCGTCGCCGCCGACGACCTGGACCGGGGCCTGGACCGGCCGCAACTGCGGGAGCTGCTCGCCCTCGCGGCCCGGATGTGCGAGCGGGGGCATGTGCGGCTGCTGGCGACGGCGCACACCCGGGAGTGGGTGGCGGACGTGGCCGGGGTGAGCGCCGTGCCCCTGGGGCGGGCGCCGCTGGCGGGGTGAGCCGGGCGGGCGGGCGCCGTCTCACCCGCGGACCTCCGGCAGTCGCGCCAGGGCCCTGACGACCTCGGCGGCCAGCACGGCCTGGCCCGCGGCGGCGAAGTGGATGCCGTCCGCGCCGAGCAGGCCGGGGCGGGCGTTGACCGGGTGGTCCCACATGTCCACGAGCACGGCGCCGTGGTCGCGGGCCACGTCGCGGGTGAGGTCGTTGAGCGCGCGCACCCGCGCGGGCCAGTCCGGGAAGCCCGGCACCGTGAACGCCCGGCCGAGGGTGAACGTGGTCAGCCGGGCGCCGGTGTCCGCGGCCAGGGCGAAGACGCGCCGCAGGGTGCGCTCCAGGGCGGCGAAGTCGGGTTCGGGGCGGAACAGGTCGTTGGCGCCGCAGGAGAGGTGGACCAGATCGGGGCGGAACGCGGCCATGGGGCCCGTCTGCGCCGCCAGCGTCCCGGCCGCGGTGGCGCCCGGCCGCGCGGTGGCCAGGTGGACGAGGTCGGGGTCGGCGCGGCGCAGGGCGCGGACGACGCGGCCTGGCCAGCCGCCGGGGGCGTAGCCCGGGCTCGGGTCGCCGGTGCCCGCGGCGAGGCTGTCGCCGACGACGGCGAACCGCCGCCACGGGGCGCCGCGGAGCAGCGCCGCCGCGCGCGCCGGGGGCAGGCACAGGGGGTCGGTGTCCTCGGTGAGGTGGTTGCCAGCGGTGGAAGTCACCAAGTAAACGTACGATCGTTCGTACAGTTGGCGCAACCGTGCGGTGGGGCGCGCCGTGGTACACCTGGTGCCGTGAACGAGCCACCCCCGGACCTGGACGCCCTGCGCAAGCGCCTCGCGGAGTTCGCCGAGGCGCGGAACTGGCAGCCGTACCACACCCCGAAGAACCTGGCGGCGGCGCTGAGCGTGGAGGCGTCGGAGCTGCTGGAGATCTTCCAGTGGCTGACGCCCGAGGAGTCGGCGCGGGTGATGGCCGAACCGGACACGGCGCACCGGGTCGAGGACGAGGTCGCCGACGTGCTGGCGTACCTGCTCCAGTTCTGCGAGGTCCTCGGTGTGGACCCGCTGCGGGCGCTCGCGGAGAAGATCGAGCGGAACGAGGAGCGGTTCCCCGCGCCGGGGCGGCCCTGACGGCGGCGTCTCGCGGCCCGGACCGGATTCCGCGTTTCGCGGCGGCACCGATTAGCGTTCCGGTGTGAGCACTGAAACCACCTCCCCCCGCACCACCGGTGCCACCGCCACCGGCCTGGCCACCGTCGCCTCCGACGGCACCGTCCTCGACACCTGGTTCCCCGCCCCCGCCCTCTCCGCGGAGCCGGGCCCCGCGGGCACCGTCCGGCTGACCGCCGAGCAGGCCGCCGCCGAGCTCGGCGCGGACGTCGCCGGCGCGCTGGGCGAGGACCCGGTCCGCGCCGTCGAGGTGGTCGCCGTCCGCACCACCCTCTCCTCCCTGGACGACAAGCCGCTCGACGCGCACGACGCCTATCTGCGCCTGCACCTGCTCAGCCACCGCCTGGTGCGGCCCAACGGCCAGAACCTCGAGGGCCTGTTCGGGCTGCTGGCGAACGTCGCCTGGACCAGCCTCGGCCCGTGCGCGGTGGACGGCGTGGAGCAGGCCCGGGTGCGGGCCCGCGCCCGGGGGCGGCACCTGTCGGTGTACGGCGTGGACAAGTTCCCGCGGATGACGGACTACGTGGTGCCGTCCGGCGTGCGGATCGCCGACGCCGACCGGGTGCGCCTGGGCGCCCACCTGGCGGCGGGCACCACCGTGATGCACGAGGGCTTCTGCAACTTCAACGCGGGCACGCTGGGCACCTCGATGGTCGAGGGCCGGATCAGCCAGGGCGTGGTGATCGGCGACGGCTCCGACGTGGGCGGCGGCGCGTCGATCATGGGCACGCTCTCGGGCGGCGGCAAGGCCGTGATCTCCGTGGGCGAGCGCTGCCTGCTGGGCGCCAACGCGGGCCTGGGCATCTCCCTCGGCGACGACTGCGTGGTGGAGGCGGGCCTGTACGTGACGGCGGGCACCCGGGTCACCCTGCCCGACGGGCAGGTCGTCAAGGCCGCCGAGCTGTCGGGCCGCGACAACCTGCTCCTCCGCCGCAACTCGGTCTCCGGCGCGGTGGAGGTGCTGGCCCGCTCCGGCTCGTGGGGCGGCCTCAACGCCGAGCTGCACAGCCACAACTGAGGCGCGGCCGCCCGGGTGGGCCCGCGCCGCGGCGCGGGCCCACCCGGCGCGTCACTCCCGGCCGCGCCAGCCCCGCGGGTCCACCCCGCCCGGCACGGCGTCCTCCGGCCGGTAGGGCTCGCGGGTGAAGACGAACGAGCCCAGGTCCAGGTGGCTCACCGGCCCGTCGGGGCGGCGCACCACGCGCAGCACCTCGCCCGCGTGGTACCCGTCGAGCCCGGTCCACGTGCCGTCGTCCCGGGCCGAGAACCGCGACCCGCGGCTGCCTGCCTCCCCGACCGGGGTGAGCTCCAGGTCGCGCGCCCCGCGCAGCGTCAGCAGGTACGGCGTCGTCCCCCAGTACCAGGGCCCGGTGAGCTCCAGCAGCCCGGTGTCCAGGCCGCGGGACGGGGTCCAGGGCTCGGGGATCCGCGGCTCCCGCTCGGCCACGATCCGCAGCAGGTCGGCGGCGACGGCGCTCACGGCGGGCCCCGAGGTGCAGTTGGCCAGGGCGACGGCGGCCAGCCCCTCCTCGGGCGAGGCCCACAGCGTGGCCAGGAACCCGGGCATGGACCCGCCGTGCCCGATCAGGGTGCGCCCGTCGATCCGGGCGAGCCCCAGCCCCAGCCCGTAGCCGGTGACCCAGTCCGGCCCGCCCGGCGGCGCGGCGGGCTCGCGCATCTCGGCGAGGGTGTCCGCGGCGAGCACCTCCTCGTGCCCGTCCATCAGGAACACCGCCCACCGGCACAGGTCCTCGGCGGTGGACCACAGCTCGCCCGCGGGGGCCATGCGCCCGGTGCGCTGCACCTCCTCGGCGAGGACGGCGTCCGCCCACGGGTGGACCGCCCAGCCGCGGGCGTGCCCGGGGCCCGGCTCGGCGCAGGTGCGGCCCATGCCGAGGGGACGCAGCACCTCGCGGCGCAGCACCTCGTCCCACGGTGCGCCGCGCAGCCGCTCCACCAGGGCGCCGAGCAGGGCGTAGCCGGGGTTGGAGTAGTGGAACCGCTGCCCGGCCGGGTGCCGGGCGGGCTCCTCGCCGAGCAGGTCGCCGAGCTCGGGGCGCAGCCCGCCCGGGGTGCGCTCCCACCACGGCCCCGGGGTCTCCGCGGCCAGGCCCGCGGTGTGCGACAGCAACTGGCGCACGGTGACCTGGCCGACGCCGGTGCCGGGCAGGTGCTCGCCCAGCGGGTCGCCGAGGTCGAGCAGGCCCTCGTCGCGCAGCCGCAGCACGGTGACGGCGACGAACGTCTTGGTGAGCGAGCCGATCCGGTACTGGGTGTCGCCGTCCGGCGGCGAGCCGTCCACGAACCCCCGGCCCCGCGCCCACACCGGCCCGCCGTCCCGGGCGACCGCGCCCACCAGGGACGGGGCGCGCCCCTCGGCCTGGCCGGTGGCGACCCGGTGGAGGAGGGCGCGGCGGGTCTCGGGGAGCAGGGCCGCGGGTTCGCCGTGCGTTGCCGATGTGTTCGGTGTTGCGTCGAAGGTCATGACACCAGGGTGCCCCGAGGGGCGTCCCCGGCGTCGGCCGTCTCCGCGGCACCGGCCGCGCGGATGTCCTCCCCCCGCGGGAGGCCGGACCGGGCGCGCCGCCACGCCGCGTCGCGCAGCAGCCGCAGCCCGTTGAGGCCGACCAGCACGGTGGAGCCCTCGTGCCCGGCGACGCCGAGCGGCAGCGGCAGGTGCCAGGCCAGGTCCCACACCACCAGGACGGTGATGCAGGCGCCCGCGATCACCAGGTTCTGCTTCACCAGGCGCCGGGCGCGGCGGGAGAGGGCGGTGGCGGCGGGGATGGTGGCGAGCTCGTCGCGGACCACCACGGCGTCGGCGGTCTCCAGCGCCAGGTCGGATCCGGCGCGGCCCATGGCGATGCCGGTGTGCGCGGCGGCCAGGGCGGGCGCGTCGTTGACCCCGTCGCCCACCACCAGCACCCGGCGGCCGTCGCGCTCCAGTTGCCGCACCACGGCGACCTTCTCCTGCGGCAGCAGCCCCGCCCGCACGTCCGTGATGCCGACCTCGGCGGCCAGGCGGGCGGCGGCGCGCGGGTTGTCGCCGGTGACCAGCAGCGGGGCGCGGCCGGTGAGCCGGGTGAGGGCGGCGACGGTGGCGGCGGCCTCGGGGCGCAGCCGGTCGGCCACCCCGAGCACCCCGGCGGGGGCGCCGTCCGCGGTGACCAGCACGGCGGTGCGGCCCTCGTCCTCCAGGGCCGCGGCGACGGCGAGCGCGGCGTCCACGCGCGGCCCGGTGTGCCCGTCCAGCAGGCGGCGGGGGCTGCCGACGGCCACCAGGACGCCGTCCACCGCGGCGGTGACGCCCAGGCCCGGGGTGGAGGCGAAGTCCGCGGCGGGCGCGGGGGTCAGGCCGCGGGCGCGGGCGGCGTCCACCACGGCCCGCCCCAGCGGGTGCTCGCTGGGGTGCTCGGCGGCGGCGGCCAGCGCGAGCAGCCCGTCCTCGCCGACGCCCGCGCCGGGCAGCGGCCGGACCTCGGTGACCCGCGGGGTGCCCTCCGTCAGGGTGCCGGTCTTGTCCAGCACCACCGCGTCCACCTGGCCCAGCCGCTCCATGACGACGGCGGACTTCACCAGCACCCCGTTGCGCCCGGCGGTGGCGATGGCCGAGAGCAGCGGCGGCATGGTGGCCAGCACCACCGCGCACGGCGAGGCGACGATCATGAAGGTCATGGCCCGGAGCAGGGTGGGCTCGAACGCGGCGCCGAACGCCAGCGGCAGCAGGAAGATCGCCAGGGTGGCGGCGACCACGCCGACGCTGTAGCGCTGCTCCACCTTCTCGATGAACAACTGCGTGGGCGCCTTGGTCTCCGACGCCTCCTCGACCATCGCCACGATGCGGGCGATCACCGAGTCCGCCGGGTCGCGCTCGACGGTGACGCGCAGGGCGCCGGTGCCGTTGAGGGTCCCGGCGAACACCTCGTCGCCCGGGTGCTTGGCCACGGGCAGCGGCTCGCCGGTGATGGACGCCTGGTCCACCTCACTGACCCCGTCCACGACCCGCCCGTCGGCGCCGACGCGCTCACCGGGCCGGACCAGCACGGTGTCGCCGACGGCCAGCTCGGCGGTGGGCACGGTCTCCTCGCGCCCGTCCGAGGTGAGGCGGGTCGCGGTGGCGGGCGCGAGGTCGAGCAGGCCGCGCACCGAGTCCGCGGTGCGGGCGGTGGCCAGGGCCTCCAGGGCGCCGGAGGTGGCGAAGATGACGATGAGCAGCCCGCCGTCCATCACCTGCCCGATCGACGCGGCGCCGAGCGCGGCCACGATCATCAGCAGGTCCACGTCCAGGGTGCGCTCCCGCAGCGCCTTCAGCCCCGCCCACGCGGGCTCCCAGCCGCCGGTGACGTACACCAGCGCGTACAGCGGCCCCCACAGCCAGGCGCCCGCGCCCAGCAGTTGGGCGGGCAGCGCGACGAGGAAGAGCACCAGCGCGGCGGCGGCCCACCGGACCTCGGGCAGCGCGAGCATCCGGGTGCGGCGCACCGCGGGCGGACGGGCGGTGGGGGGCATGGCGGGGACGTCCTTCCCATCGGAGGGCGCGAGGGCACGGCGGCGCGGCGGCGCGCGGGAATCCCGGCGCCGTCCGCCGCGCTCACCATACATGAACGCATGAATACTCGTTCATGCCATCAAGTGTGATGAGTAGGATGGTGCCCATGGGCCACGGAGTCGCCACCCCCGCCGAGAACGCCGTTCCGCGCAGCCGCCTGGACCCGGCCAGCGCCGCGAAGGTGGCCACCACCCTCCAGGCCCTGGCCACCCCGTCCCGCCTGCTGATCCTCGCCCGGCTCCGCGAGGGCCCCCTGCCCGCCACGGAGTTGGCCGCCGAGGTCGGCATGGAGCAGTCCGCCTGCTCCCACCAGCTCCGCCTGCTGCGCAACCTGGGCCTGGTGGTGGGCGAGCGCAAGGGCCGCTCGGTCGTCTACGCCCTGTACGACAACCATGTGGCGGAGCTGCTGGACCAGGCGGTGTACCACATCGAGCACCTCCGCCTCGGCATCACGGACGCGCCCGGGGAGGAGTAGCCCGAGCGGTCGGCGGGGACGTCGGCGCGGCGGGCCGCCGTCCCGGCGGTGGCCATTCGTATCGATCCGGCCGTGCCCTCCGGCGCACCGGGGGACGCTCTGCCGGGCCCGCCTTCCCGGTCGGCCGTTTGTCGCGGGTTTCCCCGCCCTCTTGGCCGCGTGTCGCCGGTGTCCGAGGATTCTCCCTGTCCGCACGGCGCCGGGACACGGCGTGGCCGAGCAACGGGAGATGTGGCTTGAGCATGAGCACGGGCAAGCGGCTCACCGGGGAGATCCTGATCATCGGCGCCGGTGTGGTGGGCGCGTCGGTCGCGTACCACCTCACCGAGCTGGGGCACGACGAGGTGACGGTGCTCGACGCCCGGGAGCGCGGCGTGCTGCCCGGATCGACCGGCCTGGCCCCCGGCCTCGTCGGCCAGCTCAGCACCGCCCCGGAGCTGACCGCGCTGGCCAAGGACAGCGTCGCCACCTACCTCGCGCTCTGCCGGACCCGGCCCGCCCCGGTCTTCCACCAGGTCGGATGCCTGGAGATCGCCACCACCCGGGCCCGTCTGGAACAGGCCCACCACGACGTCGAGCACGGCAGGCGGGCGGGGATCGAGGCGCGGGTGATCGATGCCGCCGAGGCCGCCGCCCTGGCCCCCGCCCTGGTCGACGCCGACCGCGCGCTGGGCGCCCTGCACATCCCGTCCGACGGCGCCGCCGACCCGGCCGCGCTCGTCCACGCCCTGGTGGACGCCGCGGAACGGCGCGGAGCGCACTTCCGCTTCAACACGCCCGTGCGGGCGCTGGAGATCGAGAAGGGCCGGGTCGTGGGCGCGCGCACAGACCGGGACAGCGCGCCGGTACGGGCCGACCGGGTGGTGCTGGCCACCGGAATCTGGGGCCCCGTGCTGGCGGCGGGCGCCGGAGTGCGGCTGCCCATGGTGGCCGTCCAGCACCCCTATCTGTTCACCGCCGACCTGCCCGGCCTCGACGACACCCCGGTCGACGCGCCGATCGTCCGCTACCCCGACCACCTGGTGTACACCCGCCGCCACGGCCGCCGGTACGGACTCGGCAGCTACGCCCACACCCCGCTCCCGCTGGCCCCCTCCCCCGCCCTCGCCTCCGCGGAGCTCCCCTTCCCCGAGAGCGCTTTCACGGCCGCGCTCGAGGAGGCCACCGCCCTCGTGCCCGCCTTCCGCACGGCACCGAGGGGACGCCGCCTCAACGGCCTGTTCGCCATGACCCCCGACGAACTGCCCCTGGTCGGCCCCGTCGCGGGCGCGCCGGGCCTGTGGTGCGCGGAAGCCTCCTGGGTCACCCACGCCGGCGGCGTGGGCCGCCAACTCGCGCACATGCTCCTGGACACCGGCGACCTCCTCGTGGACCCCGAGCGCCTGTCCCCCGACCGCTTCGCCACCTGGAGCGAGCAGAAGATCCACGAGACGGCACTGAGCCACTACCGGGGCATCTACGACGCCCACTGACGTGCGGGGGACGGGGGGCGGCGGACGGGGCTCCGGGCCGGGCTGTCGCCGGCGGCCGGCGCTGCCCCCGACGTGGGCCGCCACGGGGCGCGGCGGACGGGGGCGGCACCGCGTCGGTCGGCCGTCACCCGGCCCGGCAGCCGGGCGCGGCCTCGGCGAAACGCGGGCGGGCGCGGCCACCGGGCATGAGCGAACCGACGCGGACGCACACAGCGGACCCAACCGCGCCACCGGCGGGCGCGCGGGCGGGCGCGCCGCTGCCGCCGTCCGGGGGCCGGCGCTCGCCGCGGTGGGGCGGGGCGAGCTGCTCGGGAGCGGAGGGGCGGGCCCGGGGCCCGCGTCGGTGGGCGCGGGGAACACGCGCGCCGACCGGTGCGGCTCGCCACAGGGCGGTGTGCGTCCGGTCGGCTCCGCCGCGACTGCCCGGGGCGCCGGGGGTGCGTTCGAGGTGTGAAGGCCGGTGGTGTGCCTGTCGTGCTTGCTCCACCCGCCCGGCGGGGCCGCCCGCGACGGATGGGAGCGCTCCCATGCATGCGGGACGCTAACAGGTCGGCCGGGGCGCGGGAAGAGGTTGTTCACGGGATTGTTACACGGCGCTGGGCCGGGAGCCGGGGCGGCGACCGGCGGCGGGGCCGCCCTCACACCGTCCGACCTGCCCCGACGCACCACGAGCGCCACCACCACCCCGCCTGACCGGGCCCCCGGCCCGCGGCAGCGCCCCTCCGCGGCGAGACCCGGCGACCGGAACCCCCGCCCCGGCGGGAAGCCGCCCACAACGCGATATGACGATTGTTCAGGAAACACAGACACACCGTCACCCACCCCCGCCCGGGCCGTGACTAGCTGAAAGAGGTCTTCACCGGACGGCCCCGCCCCCGCACCCCCGCCGGACCCCTTGCCGACGCCCCGCCCCGCCCTTACAGTCCCACCACGGCAGTGAAAAGGGAGCGCTCCCAGGCATGTCCTCGCCCCCCACCGCCGGAGAGACATCCATGAGAGCCCGCCCACGCACCGCCGCCGCGGTCGTCGCCGTTCTGCTCGGAGTACTGGCCTCGCTCCTGACCACGGCGCTGCCCGCGCACGCGGACGAGCAGATCTGCACCCAGTACGGCAGCACCACCATCCAGGGCCGGTACACGGTGCAGAACAACCGCTGGGGCACGAGCGCCACCCAGTGCATCAACGTCACCGGCACCGGGTTCAGCGTGACCCGCGCCGACGGGTCGGTGCCGACCAACGGGGCGCCCAAGTCGTACCCGTCGATCTACGCCGGCTGCCACTACACGAACTGCTCGCCGGGCACCAACCTGCCCGCGCGCATCGACACGATCAGCTCGGCCCCGTCGAGCATCTCGTACACGTACCCCAGCGGCAGCGTGTACAACGCCTCGTACGACATCTGGCTCGACCCGCAGCCGAAGAAGGACGGGGTGAACCAGACGGAGATCATGATCTGGTTCAACCGGGTCGGCCCCATCCAGCCCATCGGCTCCCAGGTCGGCACGGCCTCGGTCGGGGGCCGCACCTGGGAGGTGTGGACCGGCAGCAACGGCTCCAACAACGTGATCTCGTTCGTGGCCCCGTCCGCCATCACGAGCTGGAGCTTCGACGTCAAGGCGTTCATCGACCACACCGTCAGCCGCGGCATGGCCGGCAGCTCCTGGTACCTGACCAGCATCCAGGCCGGCTTCGAGCCCTGGCAGGGCGGCGTGGGCCTGGCCGTCAACTCCTTCTCCGCCGCGGTGAACACCGGCTCCGGCGGCGGAGGCGGCGGCAACCTGGCGTGCCGGGTCGCCTACACGCCCAGCACCTGGTCGAACGGCTTCACCACCGATGTGGCGATCACCAACACCGGCAGCACCACGGTGGACGGCTGGCAGCTCCAGTTCGCCCTCCCGCAGGGCCAGTCGATCACCAACGCCTGGAACGCGACCGTGTCGCCGACCTCGGGCACCGTCTCGGCGCGCAGCACCAGCGGCAACTCCCGCATCGCCCCCGGAGGCACCGCGTCCTTCGGCTTCCAGGGCGCCTACAGCGGCACCTTCGCCGAGCCCACGGCGTTCAGCCTGAACGGTTCGCCCTGCACGGTGGCGTAGCCCCGTTCCTCGCCCACCCGCCCGCCGCGTCGCCCGCCTCCCCACTGGCGGGCGACCGCGGCGGGCGGTGGCATGTCCTCCTGGACGCGACGGGCGGTGCGGCGGTCGGAGCGCCGGTCACCCCCGCCCGTACACCACCGACCACGGCCGGGGCGCCTCCGGGGGCGGGCGGTGGCGGGTGGTGGTGCCGTCCGCGGTGAGGACGGTGGCGGCCAGCTCGGCGAAGTGGCGGGTGGCCGGGTGGGTGGGGGTGGCGGGCCAGGCGGCCGAGGTCTCGCGGGTGAGCGGGCGGCCGGCCAGGGGGCGCCAGACGACGCGGGGCTCCTTGCGGGCCACCGGGCCCTGGTCGAACGCCACGCCGTGGCCCGCCGCCACCAGGCCGACCAGGAACTCGGGGTTGCGGGCGTGGCGGACCCGGGCCGGGGTGAAGCCGTGGCCGCGGCACACGTCCAGGGTGCGGTCGTACCAGCCGGGCGCGGCGGCGCGGGGGAAGAGCACCAGGTCGTGGCCCGCCAGGTCGGCCAGCGCCACCTCCGGCAGTTGGGCCAGGGGGGAGGTGCGGGGCAGGACGACGCCCAGGTCCACGGACACGCCGGGGCCCAGGGTGAGGCCCGTGGCGTCCACCGGGTGGTGCACCAGGCCGATGTCGAGCTGCCCCGAGGCCAGCAGCCGCAACTGCTCGGCCACGGTGACCTCCCGGAGGTCCACGGACAGCTCGGGCGCCGCCGACACCAGCGCGTGCAGCACCGCCGCCGGGGTCTCCGGCGGCACGCCCGCGCGCAGCGTGCCCAGCGCGCCGTCGCGGACCCGCCGCGCCAGGGTGCGCAGCCGCTCCTCGCGGGCCAGCAGGGCGCGGGCCTCGTCCAGCAGCAGCGCGCCCGCCGGGGTGAGGCCGACCTGGCGGCGGGACCGGTCGAACAGGTCCACCCCGAGTTCGCGCTCCAGGCGCCGCACGGACTGGCTCAGCGGCGGCTGGGCCATGCCGAGGATCTCGGCGGCGCGGCTAAAGTGCAGCTCCTCGGCGACGACGACGAAGATGCGCAGGTGGCGGATGAGATCCACGGGGCGACCCTACGGGATGCCCGGCGGCGGCGCGGACGACGACCCTGAGCTGGACGCCGTGTTCGCGGCGGCCGGCGCCACCGGCCGCCTGCACGCCGTGGACATCGACGGCGGCGGCGAGGCGGGCACGGGCGCGGACGAGCCGGTGGTACTGGCCAGCGTGTTCAAGGTGCTGCTGGCCCTGGAGTTCGCCCGGCAGTCGTTCGCGGGGCAGCTCGACCCGCGGGAGCGGGCGGTGGTGACGGCGGCGGACCGGCTCGGCGGCTGGGGGACGGCGGGCTGCCTGGACGACGTGGAGATGTCGCTGCGCGACCTGGCGCTGTACATGATGGCGATGAGCGACAACTCCGCCGCCGACGTGCTGATGCGCCGCGTCGGCCCGGACACCGTGCGACTGCTCGCCCGCGAGCTGGGCCTGACCCGCACCCGGATCACCGGCGGGCCGCGCGAGATGCTCGCCACGATGATCGCGGACGTGGGGGCGCGCGACGAGGCGGAGTTCGCCGCCGTGTACCCCGCGCTGCCGCCGGAGCGCATCCGGCGGCTGCGGGTCCTGGACCCGGCGCACGGCAACGCGTCCACGCCCCGCGAGGTGACCACCCTGCTGCGGCTGATCTGGACGGACCTCGCGGGCCCGCCCGAGGCGTGCGCGCTGGTGCGGTCGCTGATGGCGCAGCAGGTGTTCCGGCACCGGCTGCCCACGGGCTTCGCGGACGAGGTGCGGGTGGCCGCCAAGACCGGCACGCTGCCCGGTCTGCACAACGAGGCGGGCGTCGTCGAGTACCCGGACGGCGGACGGTACGCGGTCGCGGTGTTCGCCAGGACCGCCGAGCCCACCGCGGTGCGGGCCGGGGTGGACGCGGCGATCGGGCGGGCGGCGCGGCTCGCGGTGGAGCGGATCCGGGCGGGTTCTCCGGGGTCCTGCGCCGCTCGGCACCCCGTTGACCTGCGCTCATAGGCGGACGCATATGCAGCGGTCGGCCCTTTGATCTTGGACGGGCGAGGACCGGGGATGGTCTGCTGCGGCCATGGACGGACGTGACGTGTTCAGGGGAAGCGGCGCGGGCCCCGCCCGCGACGGCGGTTTCGCGCGGCGGTGGCTGCTGCGCGGCGCGGTGGCGGCGGGCGCCGCGGTGCCCGTGGCCAGGGCGGTGCCCGCGGCCGCGGCGGAGCCGGGCCGCCGGAGCCGGACGGCGACCGGCTCGGCCACCTTCCGGTGGCTCGGCACCAGCGGGTGGCGGATCGACATCGGCGAGCGCACCGTGCTCTTCGACCCGTACCTCAGCCGCTTCGAGACCGGCCTGTTCGCCGGGCCGGGGAGGTTCGACCCGGCCACCCGGCTGACGACCAGGCCCGACGTCGTCGACCGGCACGCCGGGCGCCCCGAGGTGATCCTGGTCAGCCACAGCCACTGGGACCACTTCGCCGATGTGCCGTACCTGGCCAAGGCGGTGCCCACGGCGCGGATCGTGGGCACCGAGACCACCTACCACCTGCTGCGCGCGTACGGCGTGGACGGGACCCGGATCAGCGTGGTCAGGGGCGGCGAGGTGCTGGACTTCGGCGGGTTCACGGTGGAGGTCGTCTCCAGCCTGCACAGCCGGAACAAGAGCCACTCCTACTTCGAGCCCGGCACGCTGCACGGCGTCCCGGCGGAGCCCACCACCATCGCGCACCTGCCGGAGGGCGACACCCTGGCGTTCCAGGTGGCGGTGGCCGGCGGCCCGTCCGCGTTCCTGATGGGCGCCAGCGACATCAACGAGCGCAACGCCGCGGGGCTGCGGCCCGACGTGGCGATGGTGGCGGTGCCGAGCAGCACCTCCACGCACCGCTATGCGGCCCGGCTGATGAGGGCGCTCGGCAACCCCGGGGTCGTCGTGCCGGTGCACTGGGACAACTTCGAGACCTCCATCGAGGACCCGGTCCTGGCGGACCCCACCATGCGCCTCGCCGAGACGGTGGACCAGATCCGCAGGCTCAGCCCGGGGACGCAGATCGTGATGCCGCAGTACCTGACGCCGTACCGGTTCTGAGCCCGGGCCCCGCGCCCCCGGCGGGCGGCACGTCCCGGACGCGCCGCCGCGGGGCGGCCGGGGCGGGGCGGGCTGTGCGACCCTGTGCAGTGGACGAGGAGGTCCCGCGATGGTGGACGACGCTGCCGTGCCGGACGTGGTCGGCAAGGTGTACGGACCGCACGACCTGGCCGCCGATCCCGCGTTCGCCGGGGGGTTCATCAACTTCGGGCTGTGGGACGGCATCGACCTGGACGGCCCGCTGACCGTGCCGGACCGCGTCCGCAGCCAGCGGCAGCTCTATGCGAGGGTGCTCGGCGCGCTGGCGCCCGCCGAGGGCCGCCGGGCGGTGGAGGTGGGCTGCGGGATCGGG
The DNA here is from genome assembly GCF_054782095.1 of Streptomyces capparidis. Classification (NCBI taxonomy): domain Bacteria; kingdom Bacillati; phylum Actinomycetota; class Actinomycetes; order Kitasatosporales; family Streptomycetaceae; genus Streptomyces; species Streptomyces capparidis. The sequence continues at coordinate 37,867 of NZ_BAAGTD010000022.1, forward strand.
CTGGGCTGCGCGCTGGCCCTCGGGGAGTACGGCTTCGCCGAGGTCACCGGCGTGGACATCCACCCGGCCCAACTGGAGCGGGCCCGCCGCGCCAACGCCGGGCTGCTGGCCGAGGAGCCGCGGCGACTGCGCTTCGTGCGGGGCGCCGCCGAGCGGCTGCCCTTGGCGGACGGCGCCGTGGACCGGGTGTACTCCGTCGAGGCCGCCCAGCACTTCCGCGACCTGCCCGGGTTCGCCCGGGAGGCGGCGCGGGTGCTGCGGCCGGGCGGGCTGCTCGCCGTCAGCAGCTTCTTCGTCCCCGAGGGCGGCACCGGACACGCGGCGCGACTGGCCGGGCTGCTGGACAGCTTCGCCACCGGCCTGGACGTCGCCCACCCGCTGGCCGCCCTGACCGGGGCGCTCACCGGGGCGGGTCTGGCCGAGGTGTCCGCCGTCTCCGTCGGGGCGTCGGTGTGGCCCGGCTGGGACCGCTGGCTGGCCGGGGTGCACCCGCCGGACTCGTGGGCCCGCAACTTCCTGCCCGCCCACCGGGACGGCCTGCTCGACTACTACCTGGTGACGGCGCGGCGCCCGGCGGCGTGACCGGCGCGCCGCCGGGCGGGGCGGGTCAGCCCTGGCCGGGCGCCCGCACGTACATGCCGTTCGGGCCCTTGCCCGGGGTGTTGCGGCACTCCAGGCGCTGCGGCGCGTCGGCCTGCTCCTGCCGGGCGAGGTAGGCGGCCAGGCACCTGCCGAGCGCCCGCTGCCCGTGGGAGTCGGGGTGGAAGGACTCCTGGACCTTGCCCTGCACGGGGTTGCCGAGCAGGTCGGCGGAGAGGAACCGGACCCACTCGGCGGTCGCGGCCGGCTGCGGGTTCGCCAGGGAGCGCCCGGGGCCGGGCTGGTGCGCGGCGTCGGCGCACACCTCGTGCCCGTCCAGGGCGTGCTGGAGGTCGAGGTAGCCGGTCTTCTTCTGCCGGGCGACCTTGGCGAGCATGCCGGCGATCCCCGGCACCAGGGTGCCGCGCGCCCAGTCGGCGTCCTGGTCGTACAGGGGGCAGCCGCCGGTCTGCCAGCGTTGCGAGGCGACGCTCACTCCCTGCGGGTGGCGGAAGTCCTCGGCGAGGGGGACGGGCGAGGGGTAGGACTGGAGGGCCAGGACGTAGTCGTCCCGCGTGTAGCCGGCCGACTCCATGGCCGCCCGCACGCTGTCGACCACCCGTTTGACCCGGTCGGGGACCTGGGTGCGCATCCGGTTCCGCAGCGGCTGGTCCCACTCGGCCTTGCAGGGGGAGCCGAGCAGCACGAAGCTCCTGACGCAGTCCTCCATGACGGCGCCGAAGGACAGGTCGTTGCCGCTGATGGAGAGCTGGATCGCGCGGACGTCGTACCGGGTGGCGATGTCCGCGAGCTGGTCGGCCTGCGGCTTCTCGCCCTTGAAGGCCATGCCGCCGTCGGCGGAGCGCAGCACGTGGACGGTGCGGGCGCCGGAGCAGGCGAGGTTGATCCGGGCGGCCTCGGTGGCCAGCGGGGCGCTGACGATCTCGGCGACGTCCGACCGGTGGCAGCCACTCGCGTAGGAGTCGCCGTAGACGGCGGTGGGGTCCTTGTGGCACGTCTCCTTGCCGCACACGGTGGCCCGGTCGGTGCCCCGCATGTCGTCGGCCGGGAGCTCCGGCCCGGGTGTGTTGCCCTGCCAGCGTCCGCCTTCGCCGGAGATGTAGCTGTCCCCGAGCGAGACGACGGCGGGCTCCTGCTTCTCCCGCGCGTTGCCCTGCGCGGACGAGGGGTGGGCTGCGGCGGTCGAGAGCAGCACGGTGAGCGTCGCCGCCAGAGCGAGGCACGGTCGCATGAGTGCTCGTTGCCCAGCCACCGAGACAAAGAAACTGATTATCGCTAAAAGGGCGTAGAGGGAAGTGATGCGCCATCAATCATAGGAAAACAGGAGAGATGCGATCTGAATCCGCCTTTTCCTTTTCCTTTCGGTCGTGCGGGCCGGTTCGCGTACCCCGTCGGATGCGCTCGCGCGCTCACAGCCGGAGCACAGGCCCGCCACACGGGTCTGACAGGCTGGGCGGCGAGCTCGGTCGGCATGCCAACCCACTCCGTCCGGGGCAGCGACCCCACCCCCGACACCCTGCCGGTCCGGGAGCACCTTCCGGCCCGCGAGGACACCGCGCCGACCCTGGCGGGCCGGCCGCGCGCCGGCCACCGGGGCGCTGCCGCTGGACCGGCGCGTCGCGGGGGTGCCCGGGCGGCGCCCGGGTCCGTTCCCGTTGCCCTGACGTCGGCGTCAAGGGTTGGCGTCGCCGCCATGCGCATCGGTGAACTCGCGGAGCGGGCCGGGGTCAGCACCCGGACCCTGCGGTACTACGAGTCCCGCGGGCTGCTCGTCTCCCGCAGGGACGGCAACGGGCACCGGGTCTACGGCGAGGACGACCTGCGCCTGGTGGAGCAGATCCGCGTCCTCCAGGACTTCGGGTTCGGCCTCGAGGAGACCCGGCCGTTCGTGGACTGCCTGCGGGAGGGGCACCCGGCGGGGGACTCCTGCCCGGCCTCCCTGGACGGCTACCGGGCCAAGCTCGCCGAGCTCGACGCGCTGATCGACCAGCTCACGGCGGTGCGCACCCAGGTGCACGGCCGGCTGCTGCGGGCCGAGGCGCGGGCGCCCGGCGGCCCGGAGCCGCGCTGCCAGTGGAGAGGATGACGATGACACCGACGACAGGCGTGGCCGAGGTCACCGACGGCACCTTCGCCGGCGAGGTGCTGGCGGCGGAGCTGCCGGTGCTGGTGGAGTTCACCGCCGACTGGTGCCCCCCGTGCCGGCAGCTCGCCCCGGTGCTGCGGGAGGTCGCCGAGGAGGAGCGCCACCGGCTGAAGGTCGTGGCGATCGACGTGGACGCCAACCCCGAGACGACGGCCGCCTACGGGGTGCTGTCCATGCCGACGCTGATCCTCTTCCGGGGCGGCGAGCCGGTGGCGTCGATGGTCGGCGCCAGGACCAAGCGCTGCCTGCTCAAGGAGCTGGACGACGCGAGGTGAGGCCCGGGGGCGGGCGGGCCGCGGTGGACGGCGGGCGGAGGCCGGGGGACGTCCCCCAGGCCCGTCCCGCCCGGCCTTGCCGACCGGGCCCTCCTGCCCGAGCCCTCGGGCCCGAGCCTTCGCGGCCGAGCCGTCCTGACCGAGCCGTCCCGGCCGAGACAACTCGACCGAGACGACTCGGCCGCATTTTCTTGACCGAGCGTTCCGATAAGAGCTACTGTCCTGTCGTGGCCAGGACCAAGGAATTCGACCCGGACGCCGTGCTGCGCTCGGCGATGGAGCTGTTCTGGGAGCGCGGCTACGAGGCGACGTCCATGGCGGACCTGGTGGCGCACCTGGGCATCGGCCGGGCCAGCATCTACGCCACCTTCGGCAGCAAGCACGACCTGTACCTGAAGGCGCTCGACCGGTACGGGGAGTTCACCGACACGGCGCTGCTCGACAACCTGTCACAGCCGGGCCCCGCGCTGCCCGCGGTGCGCGCGGTGGTCCGCGGGTTCGCCGCCGAGGCCACCGGGGAGCGCCGGGGGCGCGGCTGCCTCGTCACCAACACGGCCACCGAGCTGGCCCCGCACGACCCCGACTCCGCCCGCCGGGTCCGGGCGAGCTGGAACCACCTGGAGACGCTGCTCGGCTCCGCGCTGACCAGGGCGCGGGCCCAGGGCGAGCTGCCCGCGGACCGCGACCCGCGGGCGCTGGCCCGGATGCTGCTGGTGCTGCTCCAGGGGATCCGGGTGGTCGGCAAGGCGGGTGACGACCCGGCCAGGGTCCGCGACGCGGCCGAGCAGGCGCTGGCCCTGCTGACCTGACCCGGGCGCCCGCCGCCCCTCGCCCACGCCCCCGCGCCCGCGCCCTCAGCCCGAGGAAGAGTCACGCATGCCCGCATTCGAGAACGATCGGTCAAATAAAAGGAGGGGTGACGGCCCTCGCCCCGTCCCCTCCACCGGTCCCGGCTTCGCCGTCCTCGCCGCCGTCCAGGTGACCCTGATCCTCACCCTGGCCGCCATCTCCGTGCCGCTGCCGCGCATCGGCGAGGAGTTCGGGCTCGACCACTCCGGGCTGGTGCTGCTCACCTCCGCCTACGGGCTGCCGTTCGCCGGGCTGCTGCTGCTCGGCGGCAGGCTCGCCGACCGGTACGGGGGGCGGCGGATGTTCACCGCGGGCCTGGCCCTGTTCGCGGTGGCCTCCGCGGCCGTCCCGCTCGCCCCCACCTTCGCCGCCCTGACCGGGCTGCGGTTCGCCCAGGGCGCCGCGGCGGCCCTGACCGCGCCCGCCGCCATGGCCGTGCTCCGGGTGCTGCTCCCGGGGCCCGCCGCCCACGCCAGGGCCATGGCGACCTGGGGCGGCCTCTCCGTGCTCGGCGCGACCGGCGGCAGCCTGCTGTCCGGGGTGGTCTCCACGTACACCTCCTGGCGCTGGATCTTCGCCGTGCCCGTGGCCGTGTCGGCCGCCGCCCTGGCCTGCGCGCCCCGGTGGCTGCCCGCGGACCCGGAGCGCACCCGGGTGCCCACCCTCGACCTGCCCGGAGCGGCGCTGGCCACCGCCGGGGTGACGCTGACCGGCTACGGCCTGATCGCCACCGACGCCCACGGCTGGGGCGCCGGTTCCGCCCTGGTGCCGCTGCTGTCGGGGGCGGCCCTGCTCGCGGCGTTCGTCCTGCTGGAGCGCCGGACCCGTGAGCCGCTGCTGCCGCCGGCGTTCCTGCGCCACCCGTCCCGCGCGCTCGGCACGGCGGCGGTGGCGCTGACCGCGGCGGGCACGGCCCTGGTCTTCTTCCTGCTGCCGCTCGGCTTCCAGCAGGAGCGCGGCTGGTCGCCGCTGCGCACCTCGGCCGCGTTCGTCCCCTACACCGCCGTCCTGCTCGCCGCCGGACGCGCCGCGGGCCCGCTGATCGCCCGCTTCGGCGCCCGGGCGGTGCTGGCGGCGGGCCTGGCCGCGGGCGCGGCCGGGATGCTCACCCTCGCCGCCTTCGACGGCGACCGGTACCTGCCGGGGCCCGCGGCGGGGCTCCTGCTGCTCCCGGCGGGCGCGGCGCTCGCCTTCGCCGGGTCCGCCGTCCTCGCCGTCGAAGGGGTACCGGCCCGTCAGGCGGGCCTGGCCGGCGGGGTGATGAACACCGCCATGGAGGCCGGCCCCACCGTGGGCCTGGCGATCCTGCTGTCCCTCGGCGGGCCCGCCGCCGCGCTCACCGCGGCCGGGGCCTGCTTCGCGGCCACCGCGGCGCTGACCGCCCTGGCGGCCGGGGCCCGGCCGCCCCGCGGCCCACGCGGCCCCCGCCCGGCGGCGCGCCCGGCCGCCGCCCCCACGACCACCGTCCCGTAAGCGGGCCCGGAACCGACCGGGCCCGGCACACCACGACCATCCAGGGAGCGACCCACCATGCACACCACCCCCCGCTTCACCGGCAGGACCGTCCTCGTCACCGGCGGCGGCACCGGCCTCGGCCGCGGCATCGCGCGGGCGTTCGCCGCCGAGGGCGCCCATGTCGTCGTCTCCGGCCGCACCGGGCGGACCCTGGAGGAGACCGTCGGGCTGATCGAGGCGGACGGCGGCAAGGCGGCCGCCGTCGTCGCCGACACCTCGCGCGCCGACGACGTGGCCGCGCTCGTCCGGCGGACCGTCGAGACCTTCGGCGGCCTGCACGTCGCGGTCAACAACGCCGGGATCCTGCGCGGCCTCGGCCCGGTCGGCGACGTGTCCGAGGACGACTGGCAGGCGCTGCTCGACACCAACGTCACCGGCGTGTGGCTGGCCATGAGGCACGAGATCGCCCACATGCGGGAGAACGGGGGCGGCGCCATCGTCAACGTCTCCTCCAACCTCGGCGCCCACCTGCGGATCCCGAACCTCGGCGCCTACCTCACCACCAAGGCCGCCGTGGCCGCCCTGACCCGGGCCGCCGCCCTGGACCACATCGGGCAGGGCGTGCGGATCAACGCGGTGAGCCCCGGCGCGTCCGACAGCACCATGTCGCTGCTGCCGGGCGAGACCGAGGAGCAGCGCGCGGCGCGGATGCGGGAGACCAACCCGCTGGGCCGGGTGACCGGCGCGGACGAGGTGGCCGCCGCCGTGCTGTACCTGGCGTCCGACGCGGCGGGCGCGGTCGTCGGCGCCGACCTGGTGATCGACGGCGGCGCCGCGGCGTGACCCCGCCCGCGGGGCCGGGGCGGGCCGGGCCGGGGGGCCGTCCCCGCCCCGGCCCGCCGGGCGGTCAGCGGAAGTCGTCGGCGTGGTCGCGGGCCCACTCGGCGAAGGTGCGGGCCGGGCGGCCGGTGACCTGCTCGGCGGTGGGCTGCGGCCCCAGCGCGGAGGCGTCGAACTCCGCGGCGGCGTGCGGGTCCGCGGGGTTGCCCTCGTAGTCGGTGAAGCCGAGCAGGAAGTCCGCGGCGGCCGCGGCGAAGCCGCCCTGCCGCCGGTACAGCTCCCGCGCCTCCTCGGGGGTGACCCGCTCGAAGCGGATCTCCTCCCCGATGGCCGCGGCGATGGCGCGGGCCTGGTCGCGCAGGCTGATCAGCTCGGGTCCGTTGAGGGTGTGGGCCGCCCCGGTGTGGCCGTCCTCGAGCAGGGCGGCGACCGCCACGTCGGCGACGTCCCGCTCGTGCACCGGGTACCACCCGGACTCCGGGTACGGATCGCGCACCACCCGCTCCGCCCGGATGGACGGCCCCCACAGCTCCACCTTGTTCACCGCGAACTCGCCGGGCCGCACATGGGTCCACTCCAGGCCCGACTCCTCCACGGCCCGCTCCACCGGCAGGTGGACCGTGGTGTCGTGGCCGCCGGTCACCGCGCCCGAGGACAGCACCACGACGCGCCGCACCCCGGCCTCAGCGGCCATGGCGGCCACCTCGCGGGCGGTCTCGGCGACGGGGAAGAGGTACATCCGCTCCACGCCCGCCAGCGCGTCCCGGAGCGTGGCGGGCCGCCGCAGGTCGCCCGCGACGACCTCGGCGGCCCCGGGCAGGCGGGCGCTCCCCGGGTCGCGGGTCAGGGCGCGCACGTCCACGCCCGCGTCGATCAGTAGCCGGGTCACCTCCCGGCCGACGTTCCCGGTCGCGCCGGTCACCAGGATTCGCATGCGCACTCCTCCGCCCGGGCCGCCCGTCCGCCCGGGTCGTCCCGTCCGCCCGGGGTGGCGGCCCGCTCGTTCTTCCGCATCTTTTCCGTATGACGTACGGGATCTGCTTTACCGTAGCCTATACGGGAAACCGGGCGGCACCACCCGAACGGAGGAACGGACCGGACCATGGCGCGCGAGAGCAGCGGGGAGGGCGACCCCGACCGGACCCTGCGGCTGCTGTGGCGCGGGCACGGCCCCCGCAGGCCCGCGCGCGGGCGCCCGCCGCGGGTCACCGTGGACCAGGTCGTCGCCGCGGCCGTCGCCGTCGCCGACCGGGCCGGGCTCGACACCATGACGATGGAGAAGGTCGCCGACGAGCTGGGCGTGGGCACCATGACGCTGTACACCCACGTCCCCGGCAAGGCCGAGCTCATCGACCTGATGGTGGACGCGGTGTGGGCGGAGCCCGCGCTGCCGCTCGGCGCGGAGGCGGGCCCGGACGGGTGGCGGGAGCGGATCGCGCTGTACGCCCGGCGGACCGCCGCCATGCACCGGCGCCACCCATGGCTGCGGGAGGTCTCCACCGTGCGGCCTCCCCTCGGGCCCGGCCTGATGGCCCGGCAGGAGTACCTGCTCGCGACCCTGGCCGGCACCGGGCTGAGCGCCCGCGCGGCCGCGGCCGCGGCGGGGGCGATCGTCACCTTCGTGGACTCGGCGGCGGCCGTGGGCGCGCAGTTCGCGGCGGCACAGCGGGCCGGCGGCCAGTCGGAGGCGGACTGGTGGGCGGCGCGGCAGTCCTTCTGGGAGGACGTGTTCGACCCCGCCCGCTACCCCGCCATCACCCGCGCCTGGCAGGAGGGCGGGCTGCTGCCCAGCGCCGAGGAGGCCGCCGCCGAGGCGCACGAGTTCGGGCTGCGCACCCTCCTCGACGGCATCGAGGCCGCCGCGCGCGACGGGCGCTGAGCGGACCGCCCGCTGAGCCGACCGCCCGCGGCGGCAGGCGCCCTGCTGCGGGGGCCGGCGGTCAGCGCGCCCCGCCGGGCGGGCCCAGCAGGGCGATGGAGGCCCGGACCGCGACCTCGGTGATGTCGCCGACCCGGCCGCCGTCCTCCACGGTGGTGGCGATCAGCTCCCGCAGCCCGCCCAGCAGCATGATCGCCAACTGCCTGGACACCGGGCCGACGCCCACGGACGTCCACTCGTCGGTGTCGCACAGCCTCAGGATCATGGTGACGAAGGCCTCCTGCGCCTCGCGCTGGAGGTCGCGCGCCGGGTCCCCGAGCGCCGGCACGTCCCGGATCCAGCTCAGGGTGAGCGCGGGCTGGGCCTGCGCGCACCCGATCCACGCCTCGATCGCCTGCCGGACCTGCGTCCGCCAGGGCGCCTGCGGATCGACGGCGCGCTCGATCCGCCGCACCATCTCCTCGTTGGTCTCGGTGAGCAGCGCGACGAAACACGCGTCCTTGCCGGAGAAGTGCTCGTAGAAGGTGCGGCGCGAGGTGCGGGCCCGGCGCACGATGCCGGCGACCGTGGTGGCGCGGTAGCCGTCCTCCACGATCGACGCGGCCAGGCCGTCGAGCAGCCGGCGGCGGAAGCCGGCCGGGTCACCGGGGCCGGCCGCGGCCGCCTCGCCGGCGGGGCGCACACGTCGGGCAGTCGTCACCGTCGTCACGCTACACCTCCGTCCCCGCGGGGCCCTTGACACCGTGGTACGCCAGCGTACCGTTCGGTTGGTACGCCCACGTACCACGCCGGGAGGGCACCGATCCATGACGACCGTGACGCTTCCCCCAGGCCCGAGGACCCCGCGCTGGGCGCAGGGCGCCTACGCTCTCGCCGTCCCCTGGCACGGCCTGCCGCGACTGCGCGAGCACTACGGCGACGCGTTCACCGTGAACGTGCCGGTGTTCGGCCGCGCCGTCGTCATCAGCGCCCCCGAGCAGATACGGCAGCTCTTCCAGGCCGGCACCGACGTCGCCGACAACCTCGAACCGAACCTCGGCCGGGTGCTCGGCCCCGCCTCGCTGTTCGCGCTCGACGGCGAGGAGCACCGCAGGCGGCGCAGGCTGCTCGTCCCGCCGTTCCACGGCCGCAGGCTCGCCGCATACGAGCGGATCGTCGAGGAGGAGACCGCACGCGAGCTGGCGACGTGGCCGCAGGGGCGCCCGTTCGCGACGCTGCCGTCGATGATGCGGGTCACGCTCGACGTCATCCTGCGCGCGGTGTTCGGGGCGCGGGGCGAGCAGTCCGCCCGGTTGCGCGCGCTGCTGCCGCCGCTGGTCGGGCTCGGCTCCCGGCTGGCCGTGCTGCCCTTCCCGCGGCTCGCCCGGGGGCGGTGGAGCCCCTGGGAGCGGTTCCGCGCGATGCGCCGCGACTACGACGCCGCCGTGGCGCGGCTCATCGACGCGGCCCAGGGGTCCGGGGACCTGGACGGGCGCGACGACGTGCTCGCGCTGCTCCTCCAGAGCCGCTACGACGACGGCTCGCCGATGAGCCGCGCCGAGGTCGCCGACCATCTGCTCACCCTGCTCGCCGCCGGGCACGAGACCACGGCGACGACGCTGGCCTGGGCCGTGGAGCGGCTGCGCCGCCACCCCGCCGTGCTGCGCGACCTCGCCGCCGAGGCGGACCGCGGCGGCACGGCGCTGCGCGAGGCGGTGATCCGGGAGGTGCAACGCACCCGGCCGGTCGTGGACATCGTGGGCCGCCGGGTCACGGCCGAGCGGCTGCGCCTGGGGCCGTGGACGCTGCCCAGGGGCTGCACGGTCCTGGTGAGCATCGGCCTCGTCCACGCCGACGAGCGGCTCTTCCCCCGCGCCGGGGCGTTCGACCCGACCCGGTTCACGGACGCGAAACCCGACCTGTACCAGTGGATACCGTACGGCGGCGGCATCAGGCGCTGCCTCGGCGCGGCCTTCGCGCACATGGAGATGGACGTCGTCCTGCGCACCCTGCTGCGCGAGGTCACCCTGCTGCCGACCGCGGCGCCCGGCGAGCGGTGGCGCTTCCGGGGCGTGGCCAACGCCCCGGCCCGGGGCGGCCGGGCCGTCGTGCGCCGCCGCACTCCCCTTCCCGCGCCGTCCGCCGGGGCCGGCCCCACCGGAGCGCGGCCGTGACCGAGCGCCTGAGGGCCGCCCGCCCGCCGCGCACCCGGGAGGAGGCGGTGGAGCGCGCCGTGCGGAAGTTCCGGCACATCGGCTCGCACGGCTTCCCGTTCGACCCTAGTAGGGGGTGCCCGCCGGTCGGGGCGGGCCCGGGAGGCGGCGGGTGGTGGGTGGGCCGGTGGCGGGGGCGGGGTGGACCAGGCGACCGTGGGAGATGAGGGAGGCGGCCTGTTTGAGGCGGCGGACCCGGATGCTGACCCGGTAGGCGTCGATGCCGGGGACGGCGGCGACCCGGGTGGTGAGGTAGCGGTAGAAGTCCGCGGCGTCCCGGCAGACGACGACGGCCATCACGTTGTGGTCGCCGGTGGTGGCGCCGGCGAACGCCACCTCGTCGTGCCGGGCGAGCTCCTCCCCGGCGTCCTGGAGGCGGGCGGGGGCGACGCGCAGCCACAGGGTGGCGTTGAGGTGGTGGCCGAGGCGCTCGGGGAGCAGGTCGACGTCGTAGGTGAGGGTGCCCGCGGCCTCCAGGGCGTTCAGCCTGCGGGCGACCCGGGCCTTGGACCAGCCGGTGAGCTCGGCCAGCCGGGTGTGGGTGGCCCGGCCGTCCTCGGCGAGGGCGTCGAGGAGCGGGGCGTCGTCGCCGGTCGGGGGCGTCAGGGGCCCGTCGGGCGCGGGAGGCCGGTCGCCGGTGAGCAGCCGCGCCTGCTCGGGGGTCAGGTGCCCGCCGTAGCCGGTCCAGTTGGACGTGCCGGCGTTGCCGAACGGGTGGATGAGCAGGTCGATGCTCATGTCGAGGACGGAGGCCGACCTGGGCAACTGCCGCAGCAGCAGGTCGTCGCCCTGGGCCTCGACCGGTGAGCGGATGGTGCAGATGATCTCCGAGCCGCCGGAGGCGAGGCCGGCGTAGGCGATGTCGGGCCGCCGGGTGAGGGCGTCGGCGAGCGGGCCGACGCGGTCGGGGCGGCAGCGGATGCGGGCGACCCACTGGGCCTTCCCGTGCACGGCGGGGTTGACCAGGCCCACCACGCGCATCACCCCGTTGCGGCGCAGGGCGTGGTAGCGGCGGGCCGCGGTCTGCTCCGACACCCCGGCCACCTCGCCGATGAGCCGGAAGGGGGCCCGCGGCGCGCACTGCAACGCGCGGAGGATCGTCCGGTCCACCTCGTCCGCCATGAGGGAAGTGTGACAGCAACGGGAGCCGGATGGAGGTTTTGGCCGGTCTCGAGCCGCCGCTTCGGTGATGGTCGAGCGGCTCGCCGATGCTGGGGTCCGCGTCCCGGAGGGGGCGGGGCTGCGCGAGCAGCACAGCAGTGGCCGACAGCGGCGCGCCGCGCCAGAAGGAGAGTTCCCGTGCACGTCACGACACCGGCGAGCGGGCCGGGGGGCCGGCGGGCCGCCACGCTCGTCATGGCCTGCCTCGGCGTCTTCGTCGCCTATCTGCCGGTCACCACCGTCTCCGTGAGCCTGCCCGCGATCGGCGAGGCGCTGGACGCGTCCACGGCCGAGCTGTCCTGGGTGCAGGACGCGTTCGTGCTGCCCATGGCCGCGTTCATCCTCACCGCCGGGGTCTTCGGCGACGTGCGGGGGCGCAAGGCGGTCTTCCAGGCGGGCCTGCTGTTCTCCGCCGCGGGCGCCGCCGTCGGGCTGGCCGCGGGGTCGGTGGAGGTCCTGTACATCGGCCAGGCCCTCGCCGGGCTCGGCGCGGCGGCGCTGCTGCCCACCACGCTGGCGCTGATCAGCCACGCGGTGCCCGACCCGCGGGAGCGCGGCCGGTTCATCGCCCTGTGGGCCACCTCCCTGCTGTCGGCGCTGGCCGTCGGCCCGCTGATCGCCGGGGTGATCGTGGACCACGCCTCCTGGCGCTGGATCTACCTGCTGCCCCTGCCCGTCGCGCTGCTCGCCGTGGCGTTCGCCGCGCGACTGCTGCCCGACTCGCGGGCCCCGCACGGCCGCAGGCTGGACTGGCCCGGTCAGGTCACCGCGGCGCTGGCGATCACCGCGCTGGTGTACGGGGTCATCGAGGGCGGCGCCGACTCCTTCACCAGCGCCGAGGTGCTGGCGGCCCTGGGCGTGGCCACCGTCAGCGGTGCCGCGTTCGTCCTCGTCGAGCGGCGCAGCGACAGCCCGATGCTGGACCTGGCGCTGTTCCGCAGCCCGGCGTTCACCGCCACCACCCTCGTCGCGATGATCAGCTTCCTCGGGCTGATCGGCTTCTTCTTCGTCCTCAGCCTCTACTTCGGCATGGTGCAGCGGCTGGACACCCTGGAGGCGGGCTGGCGGCTGTTCATGGTCACCGCGACGGCCATCGCGGTGGGCGGGCCCGTCGCGCGCCTGATGAACCGGGTCTCCCCCCGCACCATGATCACCGGCGGTCTGCTCGTGGTCACCGGCTCGCTGCTGGCGCTGCTCAGCGTGGACGCCGACACCTCCTTCGCCTCCGTCTCCTGGCGGCTGGCGCTGCTCGGCCTGGGCATGGGCGCCGTCACCACGCCCATGACCGCCACCGCCGTCTCCTCCGTGCCGCACCACCTGGCCGGGATGGCGGCGGCGGGCAACAACGCGTTCCGGCAGGTCGGCGGCGCCCTCGGCCCGGCCGTCCTGGGCATGCTGCTCACCACCAGGGCCGTGGACACCCTCCCCGGCCACCTCACCGACGCCGGGGTGCCGGAGGCGACGCGGCAGGAGGTGGTCGCGGCCGCGGACGCGGGCGGCCTCGGCGCCGCCGCGCAGATGGACCTGGGGGCGGACACCGGCCGCGTCCTGGGGGCGGTGAGCGAGGCGTTCCTCGACGGGCTGCGCCTGTGCCTGATCGTCTCCGCGGCCCTCACCCTGCTCGCCGCCCTGGTCGCCGCCGCCCTGCTGCGCCGCCCGCGGCAGGCGGCGGGCGGCCCGGGGGCAGCGGGCGGTCCGGGGACGGCGGGCCTCCCGGGTGCGGCGGGCGCCCAGGGTGCCCCGGGCGCCGCGGACCGCGCCCCCTCCGCCGCACCCGCCGGGGCCGCACCCGCCGGGGCCGCGCCCGCCGCTCCGGCCGCCGCGGGGGAGGACGGGACGCCGGGGGGCCGGCACGGGTGACGGTGCGGACGGCGGCGGGGCGGACGGCGGGTGAACCGGTTCATCCGCCGCCGTCCGACATCTTGACGTGTCCGGGTCACGACGCGTCTCATGGGAGCGCTCCCATCACACTGCTCGTCCAAAACCACCCCACCTGGAGCCGCAGTGAGAAACGGAACGACAACGAGCGAGCGCTCCCCGGCCGCGGGCGTCCGCCGCCGCGCCGGCGTGGCCGCCGCCCTGCTCGGGCTGCTGGTCGGCCTGCTGGGCCTCGGCGGGCTCGCCCCGGTGGCGCACGCCGAGGACACCGCCGCCCCGCGGGCGACCGGCCTGCACATCGAGGACGGCCGTCTGCTCGAGGCCAACGGCAACGACTTCGTCATGCGCGGCATCAACCACGCCCACACCTGGTACACCGGCGAGACCCAGTCGCTGGCCGACATCAAGGCCACCGGCGCCAACACCGTCCGCGTGGTGCTCTCCAACGGCCACCGCTGGACGAGGAACAGCCCCGAGGACGTGGCGGACATCGTCGCCCGGTGCAAGGCGAACCGGTTGATCTGCGTGCTGGAGGTGCACGACACCACCGGTTACGGCGAGGAGGCCGCGGCCGCCACGCTCGACCAGGCGGCCGACTACTGGATCGGCCTGAAGGACGTGCTCGCCGGCCAGGAGAACTACGTCATCATCAACATCGGCAACGAGCCCTGGGGCAACACCAACCCCTCCGGCTGGACCGCGCCCACCGTCGCTGCCGTCCAGAAGCTGCGCGGCGCCGGGTTCGAGCACACGATCATGGTGGACGCGCCCAACTGGGGCCAGGACTGGGAAGGGGTCATGCGCGCCAACGCGCGGACCGTCCACCAGGCCGACCCCACCGGCAACCTGATCTTCTCGATCCACATGTACAGCGTCTACGACACCGCCCAGGAGATCAGCGACTACCTGAACGCGTTCGTCAGCGCCCGGCTGCCCATCCTCATCGGCGAGTTCGGCGGCCCCGCCGACCAGTGGGGCGACCCGCACGAGGACGCCATGATGGCCACCGCCGAGCAGCTCGACCTCGGCTACCTCGCCTGGTCCTGGAGCGGCAACACCGACCCGATCCTGGACATGGTCACCGACTTCGACCCGGCCCGGCTCACCTCCTGGGGCCAGCGCATCGTCAACGGCCCCAACGGCATCGCCCAGACCTCCGAGGAGGCCACCGTCTTCGGCGGCTCCGGCGGCGACCGGCAGCCCCCGACCGCGCCCGGCACCCCGGCCGCCGGGGCGGTGACCGCCACGTCCGCCACCCTGAGCTGGGCGGCGTCCACCGACGACGTCGGCGTCACCGCGTACGACGTGGTCCGCGTCAACGGCACCGCCGAGACCCCGGCGGCGTCCTCGGCCACCACCACCGCCACCGTGACCGGTCTCGCCCCGGGCACCGCCCACACCTTCGCCGTCTACGCCCGCGACGCGGCGGGCAACCGCTCGGCCCGCTCCGGCACGGTCACCGTCACCACGCAGAACGGCAACCCGGGCGGCGACTGCTCCGTCCGCTATCGGGTCGTGGGCCAGTGGTCCGGCGGCTTCCAGGGCGAGATCGTGATCGGCAACAAGGGCACCTCCCCCGTCAGCGACTGGACTCTCGTCTTCGCCTTCCCCGGCGGGCAGACCATCACCAACATGTGGGGCGGCACCCCGAGGCAGAGCGGCGACTCGGTGACCGTCACCCCCGCCTCGTACACCTCGACGATCCCGGCCGGCGGATCGGTCACCCTCGGCTTCGTCGCCCGGGGCGGCACGGGCGCCCCGCCGAGCTCGTTCACCCTGAACGGCGGGGCCTGCACGGCGGTCTGACCCCGCGACGCGACCCTCACCGGCGGGGCGCCTGGGCCCCGCCGGTGAGCCACGCCCCGCCCGCCCCGGGGCGGGCGGGTTACTCCTCGCCCCGCCCCGCGCCCGCCGCCACCGGCTCGCGCCGCCGCTGCTCCGCGGCCATCCGGCGGCCGGGCAGCACCACGAGGACGATCAGCGTGCCCGCGGCCATGATGATCCCGCCGACGAGGCTGGTCCTGGCCACACCGTGGGCGAACGCCTCGTGGACGGCGTCGATCACGGCCTGCGCCCGCTGCGGCCCGCCGGACGGGTCCCGGGCGACCCGCTCCGCGACCGCCAGGCCGCCGCCCACCGACTCCCCGGCCGCGTCCAGCGCCGCGCCCGGCAGCCGGGCCCCCACCAGGTCGGCCAGCTCGTCGCGGTAGGCCGTGCCCAGCAGCGAGCCCAGCACCGCGATGCCGAGGGAGCCGCCGAGCTCGAGCGCGGTGTCGTTGGCACCGCCGCCGACGCCCAGCTCGGACTCGGGGAAGGAGCCCATGATGGTGTCCGTGGCCGGGGACACGCTCAGGCCGATCGCGAAGCCGAGCAGCAGCAGCGGCGCCAGGAAGTCGCCGTACCCCGAGCCCTTGTCGACCGGGACGAGCAGGAGCACGCCCGCGGTGCCGATCGCCATGCCGGTCACCACCAGCGCCTTCATGCCGAGCCGCGGGGTCAGGCGGCCGGTCACCGCCGCGCCGAGGAAGACCGCCCCGGCCAGCGGCAGCAGCCGCACGCCGGTCGCCAGCGGGCCGTAGCCCAGCACGAACTGGAGGAACTGCGTGGCGTAGTAGATCGCGCCGAAGGTGCCGAAGAAGAAGAACAGCACCGCGATCATCGAGCCGCCGAAGGGGCGCTGCCGGAACTTGCGCACGTCCAGCATGGGGTGCGGGTGCCGCAGCTCCCACCGGACGAAGGCGGCCAGGCCCGCGCCCGCGACCACGGCGGCGGCGACCGGTCCGGCGCCCCAGCCGAAGTGCGGGCCCTCGATGGTCGCGTAGACCAGGCAGCCGACGGAGACGATCGACAGCAGGCCGCCCACGTAGTCGATCCGGCCCATGCCCGCCGCCTTCGACGGCGGCACCAGGGCCAGCGCGCCGACGACGGCGGCGACCGCGACGGGGACGTTGATCAGGAAGGTGGAGCCCCAGGAGTGGTCCTCCAGCAGCCAGCCGGCCACCAGCGGGCCGACGGCGACGGCGAGGCCGGAGGTGGCGGTCCAGGCCGTGATGGCCCGGGCCCGCTCGTCCTTCGGGAACGTCGCGACCAGCAGCGACAGCGTGGCGGGCATGACCACGGCGGCGCCGACGCCCATCACGGCCCGGGCCGCGATGACCAGCTCGGTGCGGTCGGCCAGACTGCCCGCCACCGCCCCGGCCGCGAAGACCACCAGGCCCGTGAGCAGGGCGCCGCGGCGGCTGTACTTGTCGCCCAACGAGCCCAGCACCAGCATCAGCGCGGCGTAGGGGACGGTGTAGCCGTCGATCACCCATTGCAGGTCGCTGCTGCTCAGGCCCAGGTCACGGGTCATGTCGGGCGCCGCGACGATCAGGGACGTGTTGGCCATGACCACGATCAGCAGGCTCAGGCAGAGCACCAGCAGGGCCCACCAGCGCCGGGGATAGGGCCCGGCCATCTTCTCGACGGGTGTGCTCGCGAGGAAGGGCATCGCAGGCTCCTGGGGGACGAGTCAATTGCCCACTGATGAGCAGACTATTTACTTGCCCAATGATGTGCAAATATCCCGGGGGTCCTTCGCGCAGCAGGACGGACGGGGCGGCTCTCCGTCCATGGTCGTGTCGCGGGACCGGCCGCGCTCGTCGAGGAACCGGCCGTGGCGGCGGCTCGGCGCCGTACGGCTCACCACTCACCACCGGGCGCGCCCGCGAGCCCCGCCACGGGCGCCTCTGGCCCGAACGGGTGAGACGGACCGTGCTCCCCCCGGGCGGCTCAGTCCCCCGGCGGCTCAGTCCCCGGCGGCGGGCTCTCCGGCGGCGGGCTCCCCGGCCGGCGCCGCGGGCGCGATCTCGCCGACCACGGCGCGCGCCCGCGCCTGAGGCACACCGGCCGCGACGAGCATGGCGACGGCGACCCGGGTCGCGTCGTTCTCCAGTTCCCCGGCGTTGACCGACTCCAGCAGGGCGACCGTCATCGCCTCCAGGGCGGCGCTCAGCGCGGCGGGCGGCAGATGGGTGTGGAAGACACCGTCCCGCTGCCCCCGCTCCAGGATGGCCGCGACCTCGGCGCGGGCCGGCGAGAGGATCTCGGCCACGCGCTCCGCGCCCAGGTCGTGCCGGGCCAGCGCCAGCAGCATCCGGTAGCGGTCCCCCACGGGCCACATCGCCAGCGTGAAGTGCGCGAGCGCCCGCTCGGCCGGTTCCCTCCGCCCCGCCTCGGCCTCCAGGGTGCCGCGGAGGACCTCGGACGCCTCCTCGGCGAGCGCCTCGAGCAGCGCCCCGCGTCCGGGGAAGTGGCCGAAGAGGGTGCGCCGCACCACGCCCGCGGCCCGCGCCAGCTCCTCCAGGGTGATGTCCGGGTTCCGCCCCAGCTCCCGGCGGGCCGTGGCCAGGATGCGCGCCCGGTTGGACCGCGCGTTGCGCCGCAGCGGCTCGCGGGCGGCGGGCTTGGTCACGGGGAACCTCGGCGGATCGGTACGGGGCGGACGGTGCGGGGGCGGGACGGCACGGGGGCGGACCGGTGCGGGGGGCGACGGCGCGGGCGCCGTGCGCGGACCCAATTCTGGCACGGGCGCCCGGAGCCGGGGCGGCGCGCGCGCCGCCCCCGCCGACCCCCGCCGACCCCCGCGAACGCGAAAAAGGGCCTCCCGGCAGCCGGTCGCCTCAGCGACCTGAACTGCCAGGAGGCCCTGTCCTCAGGTGCGGGTCCTCACGCCCGGGTCCTCACCCCCGGAACGCCGACCCGGTTCGTCACACCCGGTTCGTCACGCGGTCTTCGTCGCGCTCAGGATGGCCGGCACGGGGATGACGTCCTGCGGGATGTCGGTGGGGTCCTTGGCGATCGCCTTCGTGACCGTGAACCCGCACTCCTCCATCCAGCGCCGGTAGGTGGACAGCTTCTGCGGCCCGCCCTGGCCCATGGTGCAGCCGATGAAGAAGGCCGGGAAGAAGTCGACGTTGTAGTTGTCGGCGTCCTTGATGTCCTCGGGGTACACCGGCACCATCACGTGGACCTGCGCGCCCACCTCCAGCGACTTGTTGACGCCCTGGAGGATCCGGAACACGTCGTCCTTGTCGAACATGTCCAGGAAGTGCTTGATCAGCACCACGTCGAAGCCGGTGGGTATGCCTTCGAAGACGTCACCGCCGATGAAGGAGCAGTGCTCCTCCACGCCGTTGGCCTTGAAGTTCTCCAGGCACTCCCGCTCCTTCTCCGGCAGGTCGAAGGTGGTCACCCTGAGTCCGGGCGAGGTCTTCATCCGGTAGGTGTGGATCGCCCCGAGACCGGTGTTGCCCGCGACGTCGAGCACCTTGGCGCCGGAGGGGACGTCGATGTTCTCGAAGAACCAGGGGTCGATGCGGGCGGTGACGGCGTTCATCAGCGTGGCCCAGGACTCGCGCAGGTCCTGGTGCTCGGCGACGGCGCCGTACAGGGTCCCCTCGGCCCCGTAGAGCTCCTTCAGACCGACGAGGGTGCCGGTCCGCACGCTGTCCGTGAGGTAGAACAACTGCCGGAGCGCCACCACCTTGATCATGTTCATGTAGGTGAGCGCCCGCTTCAGGTCGCCCTCGGGGACGGCCGCGAGCGCGTCGAGCGTGTAGGCGCCCGACTCCTCGTCGTATGCGACGAAGCCCTCCTTGACCAGCAGGAACAGGAGCTGCTCCACGGCGTCCGGCTTGCCTCCGACGGCCTCGCCGAGCTGGGCCGCGGTCAGGCCGGGGGTCTCCCGCAGCCTGTCGATGATGCCGAGCTCGAAGCAGGACAGCAGGGTCATGAACCGCGCCGGTCCCACCATGTATTCACGGAAGCGCGCGAGCGTGGCTTCTGGCGTCATTTGCACTGATCCCTTTCGAGTTGGTTTTCCGCACCACCGCGGCGCACCGGGTGGAACCGGCGCCCGTCCCGGGTGAGGAGCATGTGGTCGCCGGTGCGTGCGTCACCGTTCGCATGAGGTGTCCGGGGCCGGTGCACCGGGGTCAGGCCCGCCCCTGGAGCTGTTCCTGGAGCCGGCGGGACAGCTCGACCCGCCGCACCTTGAGGGTGGCCGTCCGGGGCAGCTCGGCCTGCGGGATCTGCACCGGGTCGGCGAGCTGCGGGAACTCGGCGGCGGCCGCCCGCCAGCGCTCGGGGTCCAGCGGCTTGTCCTCGTTGGTGCAGATCACCGGGACCGCCTCGGAGTTGGGGCCCTGCACCACGACGAGCTCGCTCAGCTCGTCCAGCCTGCTCAGCACGAGGTCCTCGACCTCCAGGATGCTGCGCACCCCGGGGATCATGTCGATCTCCCGGTCGAGCATGTGCACGCAGCCGAGCCTGGTGCGGTAGCCGACGTCCCCGGTCCGCCACCAGTCGCCGTGCCGGTTGTCGTCGTACCGGTCCTGCTCGCCGAAGTAGGTCTTCGCCAGGCCCTCCCAGCCGACCTCGATGAAGCCGGGGTTCGCCTCGGACGGCGGGTTGCCGTCCCGGCTCACCACGCGGACCTTCGCGCAGCCCGGCATGGCCCAGCCGACGCAGCGCCCGTTCGCCCGGTGCGCGGACCGGCGGAAGTAGGGGCGGCCGACCGCGGGGCCGACCTCGCTCTGCCCGTAGATCTGGAAGAACAGCGCGCCCGGCCGCTCGGACGACTTCAGCAGCCGGCTCATCGTCCTGGGGTGGATCGCGTCGAACGTGCTGCTGAAGTACTTCACCGAGGCGAACGGCCGCCGCGGGTCGTCGGCCAGCCCCTCCCACTCCATCAGCGAGTTGGGCAGCGCCTCGATGAACCCGGGCCGGTGCTCGAGGAACAGATCGGCGACCGCTTCGGGCTCGGCCTCGTTCATGAGCAGGACGGGCATCTCCCGCAGCAGCGCCAGGGCCATCGCCGCGAACATCCGCGAGTGCACGAAGGAGATGTGGATCGCGACGGTCTCCCGCTTCCGCATCAGCGCCAGCAGCCGCCACTGCGGGGTGAGCCGGGCGCCCTGGGTCCGCGGCGTGTGCACCACGAGCTTGGGCAGTCCGGTGGTGCCGGAGGTGTGGGTGATCAGGGAGGGCTCGTCCATCGGCCGGAGCACCGGCTTGACCCGCGGGGCCCCGGCGAGCTCGGCCAGCGACACGGCGTCCGGGCTGCTGCCGGCGACGACGATCACCCGCTTGGCCAGGTCGGCCAGCGGCACGTCGGCCAGCGCGCCGTCGAGCTTGCGCACATCGGTGAGCAGCTTGGGCCGGTCCAGGCGGGCGAGCAGGGCGCCGACGGTCGCGCCGTCCAGGGCGGGCGAGAGCATCACGGGTATCGCCCCGACGCGCGCCGCCGCGGTGGCGAGCACCCACACGTCGGCGTTGGCGCTCTTGTAGACCGCCAGGTGCTCACCGGGCCGGACCCCGGCCGCCCACAGCCGTCCCGCCAGGTCGTCCACGTGCTCGGCGAGCTGGGCCATCGTCAGGCTCCGCCCCGCCTCGGGGAGGACGTCCAGGTCGTGGTCGAGGGTGAGCAGCGCCGAGCCGTTCCTGGCCGCGGCCCGCTGCGGCACCATGCCGAGATGCAGGCCGTTCCTCCGTATCCAGTTGTGGATCACGTAGCCCTTCATCGGGTCTCCTTCGCGGTGTTCGACGGACATGCGGGCCGCCGCCGGGTCGGCGCCGCGCGGGGGGCGCGTTCGACGAGCGCCGAGGTGACGTCGGCCGGTGCGGAAACGACGGCCTTGCGGATGCTTCGGGGACGACCCGGAGGGGTCGTCGGCGGTCAGGGCGGGGTCCGCGGCGGACCCGGGGAGGCGGGGGCGCGCATCAGGCCGCCCACGGCCGGAGCTTGTCGGGGTTGCGGACCGCCCAGACGTGCTTGATCCGGTCGCCCGCGAAGGCGAACGCCAGCACCACCACGGTGGCTCCGCCCTGACGGGCCACCAGGCCGGGCCGGCCGTTGACCGTGCGTTCCAGGACCGCCAGGTCGGGCGCCAGGCCAGCGATGTCGATGAAGGCGCGCGCGACCTGCTCGCCGCCGTGGATGGGGCGGAGCTCGGCGCTGACGAGGCCGCCGCCGTCGGCGACCGTCGTCGCGTCGGGGTCCAGGAGGCCGATGAGGGCGTCGATGTCCTTGGCCTCCCACGCCTGCTTGAAGTCCCTGACGATCCCGGCGCGCCGGGCCGCGGGGACGGCGGGAGCCTGCGCGGCGCGGACGCGGCGGCGGGCCGAGGAGGCCAGTTGGCGGCACGCCGCCGGGGTGCGGCCGACGATCTCGGCCACTTCGGCGAAGGAGTAGTGGAAGACGTCGTGCAGGATGAGCGCCACGCGCTCGGCCGGGGTCATCGACTCGAGCACCACGAGGAAGGCCATGTCGATCGACTCGTCGAGGGTGACCCGGTCGGCCGGGTCGGTCGCGACGCCGCCCGCCCGCCCGCTGATCCACTCCGTGCGGTCGGGCACGGGCTCGGGGATCCACTCGCCGACGTAGCTCTCCCGCCTGGCCCGCGCCGAGCCGAGCAGGTCCAGGCAGATGCGGCCGGCGACCTTCACCAGCCAGCCGCCGGGCGAGGCGATGGCCTCCTGCTGCCGCGGGGACATGGCGTACCAGCGGGCGCACGTCTCCTGCACCACGTCCTCGGCGTCGGTCAGCGAGCCGAGGAGCCGGTACGCGAGATTGATCAGCCGGCGCCGCTCGCTCAGAATCGCGCTCAGGCCGGGGTCGAGCCGGCCGGTGTCCGGCTCGGCTTGCGTGCTCATGCTGTCGCCGACTCCCTCGGTCGCTTCCGCACCCACCGATCCGCGGAGACCTCGCTCCGCGGCCGACGCGTCACCTCACATTGCGTGGGCCTGCGTCGTCGTACTGCTGAGGGGATTCGGCCGCACCTCCCCGGCCGTCCCCGCCCGGGACCCCGATCACCACCTCACGGCTCCGGCACCGGAGCCGCTCACCAACCCTGCATGGAGACCTCTCATGAACGTCACACTGTGGATCACCGCGGGCGTGCTGGCCGCGGCCTTCCTGGCCGGCGGCGCCATGAAGATGGCCCAGCCCAAGGAGAAGCTGGTCGCCTCCGGCATGGCCTGGGCCGACGACTTCGGCGACACCGCCGTCAAGGGCATCGGTGCCCTCGAGGTCCTGGCGGCGCTGGGCCTGATCCTGCCCGCCGCGCTGGACATCGCGCCGGTCCTGGTGCCACTGGCCGCCCTCGGTCTGGTGGTGGTGATGGCCGGCGGGTTCCTCACCCACCTGCGCCGCCGCGAGGCCCAGGGGATCGCGGTGACGCTGGTCCTGCTCGCCGTGTCCGCCTTCGTGGCATGGGGCCGCTTCGGCCCGCACTCCTTCTGACCCCGCCCGGGGCGCCGGGTGCGCCCCCGGCACTCGTGCCGGGGGCGCGCCGCGGCGCCGCCGACATCCCGTCAGCGCGCGGCGGCGGGCCCCGTCGCGGACCCGGCGAGCGCCGCGGCCACCGGCAGGCGTCCCGCGGCCTCGGTGGCCACCGCGACCACGCCGTGCAGCCAGGGGGCATACCGGTCCGGGTGGTCGGCCATGTCCTCGCGCAGCAGGTCCGGCTCCACCCAGCGGACGTCGGCCACCTCGGCCGGGTCCAGGTCCAGGGGCGCGTCCACCGGCACCCGGCCGACCAGCACGTGGTCGTACTCGTGCTCGACCCGACCCGTGTGCGGGTCCTCGGCCCGGTACAGGTACACCCCGGCCTCGTGCAGCGCCACCTGACGCACCCCGATCTCCTCGATCAGCCGCTGGGCGGCGGCGTCGAAGACGGTCTGGCCGGGCGCCGGGTGCCCGCAGCAGGCGTTGGCCCACCGCAGCGCGAACCGGGTCTTCACCTCGGCCCGCTGCTGGACCAGGACACGGCCCAGTTCGTCCAGCAGCATCACCGAGAACGCGCGGTGCAGCGTGCCCGGCGCGGTGTGCGCCTCGGCGACCGTGCAGGAACCGGCGACGCCGCCGTCCTCGTCGACGAGTTCCACAAGCTGCGATTCCCTGGCGACCATTGTCAGGTCACCTGCCCCTCCCGTGATCCGGGCGGCAGCGCACCGACCGGAGATGTGTACGAATCGACGGGCGTCCCGGCGGTCGTGCCGGTGTCCGCCCGGGCGTGCGCTATGCGGGCTCCTTGGCGGAGTCGTCCAGCAGCATCAGGTTCAGCATCCGGGGCCGCCACTGGTAGTACGACTGGAGCTTGTTGTACTCCCCCTTGGGCGACGAGGTGACCGCGTAGACGTACCTGCGGTCGGCCGCGTCCACCGTGGACGGGGCGGTCTTGACGAACCGCTCGACCGCCGGCTCCAGCGGAACGGGCAGCGCCGTCGGGTCCGGGGTCATCACCGCCAGGGTGAGCCGCTCGACCTTCGGGGAGTCCCAGCTCAGGGTGGTGTAGATGCCGAACGCCACCTCGCCGAGGCTCAGCATCTGCTCGCTGGGCTCGGGCAGCCCGTGCTCGCGGAGCATCGACCGGACGGTCTCCCGCTCGAAGACCTCGGCGGGCGGCTCGCCGAAGTACATGTTCACGGTCCGGTTCTTGTGGTCGATCCCGATCAGGCTCACCTTGTCGTCCAGGCCGTGCCGGGCGAAGAAGGGCACGTTCTCGCCCACGCTGCGCGGCATGGACGGGATGTCGGCGAGCTTCGCCAGGTCCTGGAGGTCGTCCGGGGAGAAGAACGACCAGGTCTTCTTGAAGCCGCCGACGACGCCGAAGTCGATGCCGTAGCAGTCGACGGGGAAGCGCTCGCGGATGTCCGCGAGCAGGGAGCCGACGGGGTGGTCCGTCTTCTCGGCGAGGCCCTCGGACACGGCGAGGTCGAGCGGATCGACGTCCCTGGGGAGCATCGTGAAGCGGCAGTCGAGCTCTCCGGCGCGGCGCTCCCCGGTCGCCACCCGGAAGGCGATCACGGACTGCGGGAGCGCGTCCCCGTACGCGGTCAGGAACGGCTGGACCTTCTCGGGCGAGCAGGGCGCGTCCACCAGCCGGGCCGCTTCCTCGATGGCCGCGTAAAGACCTGCCGTCTCGGCGGTCTCGGACATTCATCCTCCAAGTGCGTTCACGTCTGTTGCTTGAGGCCCGGTCTACGGCGGGGCGTCGTTCGGCACGGTGCGTTCGGCGGGGCGCCGGGGGCGCGGCCGGCCGGTCCGCCGCGGCGGTGACCGGCGGACGGCGGCGGCTTCCCCGGCGGCGCGGGCGGGCTACCGGGCGAAGACCAGGGTGGCGGGCGACGGCGTGGCCCGGAACGAGATGTCCTGGAAACCGGCCTTGGTGAGCCAGGCCTCGTAGTCGGCCCGGCGCCAGGTCCCGCCCTGCTTGCTCTTCAGCAGCATCTCCGAGGCGAAGATCAGCGGGAAGGGCGGGCCGCTGCGGTCGTCGTCCACGATGAAGTCGCAGATGACCAGGGTGCCGCCGGGCTTGAGGGCGTTCTTGAGCCGGGTGAGGATCGCGACGTTGTCCTCCGGCCCCTCCTGGTGGGCGATGTGGGAGTACACGGCGACGTCGTAGGCGCCGGTACCGAAGTCGGTGGTGTGGAAGTCACCGTCGACGCAGGTGAACCGGTCGCCCACGCCGCGCTCGGCCACCAGCCTGCGGGCGATCGCGTTGATCGGCCCCCAGTCGAGCTGGGTCGCGCGGGCGGCGGGGTTGCGCTCCAGCCAGATCGCCGAGTAGATGCCCGAGCCGCCGCCCACGTCGAGGATCGAGATCTCCCCGGCGTCGGCCAGCCCCAGCACGTCGGCGGCGACCTCCGCCACCGGAACGGACTGCCCGGCGATGGCCGGGACCACCTCCGCCCAGTGGGGGTTCTCGGCGACCTCCGTGGTCACGTCCGCCACCGGCCCCCCGGCGCGGACCACGTCGGGCAGGGCCGCCAGGCTGCCCATGTGGGTCAGCTTGAGCTTGGCGAAGGTGCTCAGGCAGGCGGGCTTGCCCTCGACCAGGTAGGTGGCCGCCTCCTCGGTGTTGCGGTAGCTGCCGCCGTGCAGCTCCACCAGGCCCAGGCTGACGAGGCCGTCGAGGAGGGTCTGGGCGCCCCGCTCGGAGATCCCGGCCTTGGCGGCCAGCCGGTCGGCGGTGTCCGCGCCCGCCTCCAGGTGGGTGAACAGCGCGTGGCTCGCCGCCGCGCCGAGGATGCCGGTGGCCCAGTAGCCGTTGATCAACTGCATGACCCGGTCCGGCGTCGGCTGATTGCTCTTCATGCTGCCCCCTCCTGGTTCCTGCCCGGACGCGCGTGGGCGCGGAGCGTGCCGCGCAGGGTCTCCGCGACCCGTTCGACCTGGTTCATGCTGAGCTCGGCGTGCATGGGTATGGCGAGGTTGCGCGCGAACAGGTCCGCCGAGACCGGGCACACCTGCTTGGTGTCGTACACGGGCTGCACGTGGCACGCCCATGTCCCGTGCCCGCAGCCGATGCCCTGCGCGCGCAGGTCGGCGGCCACCCCCGCCCGGTCCACGCTCTCGTCCAGCGTCACCATGTAGGACTGCCAGGCGTGAGTGCGGTCCTGCGGCACGTGCGGCAGCGTGAGGAGCTCCTCGTCGGCGAGGAGTTCGGCGTACCGCGCGGCGACGGCGCGGCGGCGCTCCAGCAGCTCGTCGATCCGGCCCAACTGCACCTGGAGGATCGCGGCGGCGATGTCGGACAGCTTGTAGTTGTAGCCGATCTCGGTGAACTCCGGTATCGGCAGGCCGACGACCTTCGCCTGGTCGAAGATGCTGCCGATGCCGAAGGACGACCGCACCCGCGCGTCGGCCGCGAGCGCCGGGTCGGCGGTGAGCAGCGCCCCGCCCTCACCGCTGCTGGCGCCCTTGCGCCCGTGGAAGGACAGGCACGCCACCGGGGCCAGCGCCCCGGCCTCCCGCCCCTGGTACGTCGCGCCGACCGCGCAGGCGGCGTCCTCGACGAGGAACAGGCCGTGGCGGTCGGCGATCGCCGTCAGCTCCGCGTAGTCGGCGGGCAGGCCGACCGTGTCCACCGCGATCACCCCGACCGTGCGCGGACCGACCAGGTCCGCCACCGCCTGCGGGTCCACGGTGCCGGTGTCGGCGCGCACGTCGGCGAAGACCGGGACCGCGCCCACGTAGCGCACCGCGTGGGCCGGGGCCGGGAAGGTGTAGTCGGCGACGATGACCTCGTCGCCCGGCTCCACGCCGAGGGCGAGCAGGGCCAGGTGGAGCGCGGCGCCGCAGTTGCTCAGCGCGACCGCGCCGCCCACTCCGTACCGCTCGGCGAGCTGGGCCTCCAGCGCCTTGCCCCGCGGGCCCTGACCGGCCGGCCAGCCGGAGGAGAACACCTCCGCGACGGCGGCCAGCTCCTTCTCGCCCAGACTCGCGTACACCAGGGGAATCGTGTCCGTGGACATCTCCGCTACGCCTCACCTTCTGCTCGACGGGAATTCGGGGAAGAGGGCGGCTCGTAGCGGAGCGGCGTGATCTGGTTGACGTCGTAGCGGTCGCGCAGCCGCTGCACCGCGTCGGGATCCACCGCCCCGCCGGCCGCCCAGATCTCGGCGATCTCCTCGAAGTAGCGCTCGTGATCGGGTGACGGGTAGCTCTGGAAGAGCATGCGCGCAGGCTTGTCGGTGGAGTTCCGGAACGCGTGCGGGCAGCCGGGGGGAACGAACATGCAGCTTCCCGCGCCCGCCCGGACGACGCGGTCCCCGCCGGCGGACTCCCACTCGTGCCAGCGGTCCTCCGTGCGCTTGGCCGGCTCGAACGCCAGCAGGTCCAGCTCGCCCTCCAGCACGTAGAAGAACTCCTGCGAGTGGTGATGGCTGTGCGCCCCGACGTCGAAGCCGGGCGGGACCACCACCTCGAAGGTCGAGACGACCGAGCCGTGCGCCTCGGTGACCTTGAAGGTGACCTCCTGCGCGCGTGTGACCAGCTTTCGACCCTGACCGGGTGGGACAATGAGGCCCGTCATGCGATTCGCTTCCTTGTCGTTCTGTGCTCTTTCGGCCCGAGGCTGTGCTCTGTCGGCCCGAGGCCGGACCGCCTGAGCCCGAATGGCTCAGGGCAGGACGCTGACGGACGCCGCCGGAGTCCGGTCCATGGCGCTCGGCACGTCGGCGGCCCATCGGCCCACCGCCATCTCGGCCGTGATGCCGGGGCCGAAGCCCGCGATCATGCCGGTGGCGCCCGGCATCGGCGCGTCCTCCTCGAAGAGCCTGCGCAGCGCGTCGAGCACGACGGCGCTGGCGATGTTCCCGTATTCGGTCAGGGTCGCCCAACTGTGGCGGAACATCTTGCGATCGACGTCGAGGAATTTGCTGAGGTCGTCGAGAATCCGCGGACCGCCGGCGTGGATGATGTAGAAGTCGAGATTGCGGACGTCCCAGCCGTGGTCCGTGGCGAGTTCGCGCAGCACCGGGGCGAGCGGTTCCATGGTCCCGGGCACCCGGCGGTCCAACTGGAAGTGGAAACCGGTGGACCGCACGGCGTAGGAAATCCAGTCCTCGGTGTTCGGGATGAGGTAGGAGGCATTGCGCTCCAGCGCCACACCGGTGCCGCCGCTGCCCCGCACGACCGCGGCCGCGACCGCGTCACCGAACAGCCCGTCCGAGAGCAGCGAGCCCACGCCGTCGTCCTCGGGCTGGTAGCACAGCGAGCACAGTTCGCACGAGACGATCAGGACATTGCTTCCGGGGTAGGCCGTGCAGAAGTCGTGGGCCCGGTTGATCGCCGCGCCGCCCGCCGCGCAGCCCAACTGCGCGATGGGTATCTGCCGGGTGTCGGACCGGAATCCCATGGCGTTGATCAGCCAGGCGGTGAGCGACGGCATCATGAAGCCGGTGCACGACACGTAGATGATCGCGTCGATGTCCCGCGCCGTGAGTTCGGCGTTCGCCAGGGCCTGTTCTATGACGCCGGGGCACCGCTTCTTCGATTCGAGCTCGTAGATGCGGTTGCGTTCCTCGAATCCCGGGTGGCGGAGCGTTTCCTCGATGGGCTGGACGATGTGCCGCTTCCGCACTCCGGTGTTCTGGATCAGGCGAAGCGCCAAAGGAAGCTGCGGCTTTCCGGCGTGTACTCCTCGGGCAAACTCCAGCGTCTCTTCCATGGTGATGACGTATTCCGGCACACTCACCGACGGCTTGCACAGTCTAGGCATGTCTGGAATCTACTTTCTTTAGAGTCTGCCTTCTGAGGTGAAAAGCTTCCTCACAGTCTCCCGATGCTGCCCGGTCGGGCCACGGCAAGGTCAGCCGTAACGGGGCTGCCACAGCGCACCTCCAGGATGGGGCTCGGGTATACACCCAGCACCGTCCCTCATCCCGCTAGCCATTGGCTTGATACCGCCTTGACTTGCCGTCGGTTCGAGGCAACGACCACCGAGGCACAGGCGGCTGCTGGTAGGGCGCGGCGCCGGTCGCGGGGCGCGGACCTCGGCGCGGTCCCCCGCCCGGGCGCGCGGGGCCGCGCGGCCCACCGACGGGGACGAGGGGCTGCCGCGGGGAGCGCGGCACGGGCGCGTGTGCGGGCGTGGACACGCACGACGGCGAAGGCGGTAGGGGCCGCGGCCGGCGCGGCGGACACGGCGGTGCCCGGGAGAGGTTCGCCGGCGCTCGCGGAAGTCGGCACGGGGGCCAGGCGCGCGATCGCGCCCGGCATGGGGCAATCAGGGGGTTTCACCCGGCCACTGCCCCTGCTCGGCGCCGTTCCGCGGCCGGGGACACGGCGATCCGCCCTCGCACCGCCTGGAACCATCCAGCGCGATGAGGGCGGACTCAGGGCTACTATTATATGTATAGATTCTTCGCTGCTGGTTGTCAACGATCGCACGTGTCGGTCCGTCACCCGCGGACTCCCCCTCACGAGCGCCCCGGGCGTTCCTCCGGACACCGGGTCGCGCCGCCACTGATGACAGGTCAGGTGCACCCGGGCGGTCGTGCTCGCCCCGGGTGTCGCAACATTTCGGTCATGGTTACGGGACACGGCGGCCAGCGGCCGCGGCGGACGCCGAGCACCGGGCGGCGAACCCCTCCTGCGCGCCCGGCCGGCCGGTCCGGCCGGACCCCGGCGCACCGCCGCGATCCCGTACGTCCACCCGGGTGAACCACCCGTGATCTGCGGGAACGCGGCGCCGGAGCTCCCCGCCACCCGCGGGGCCCGTCCGGCGGGTCCGACCCGGCGGCAGGCCACCGCGTCCTCGTCGTCCCCTACTCGTCCCTGGCTAATTGGTCGAGGGTGGCCGTGACATCGTCGGGATGGTAATAGGCGCGGCCAGTGTGCGTGTAGCGGCGCCACTGATATGTGTGCGCATAGCGGTAGACGGTGCCCTTGGGAATCCGCCAGACGGAGGCGATGTCATCGGCGGTCAGGCCGGCCGTCGCGATCTCACGCTTCAAGCACTCTCTCCTTGGCTCGTATCTGGCGGGCGAGCCTGGTCCACCAGGTGACCGGCCAGGAATGGCCGGGCGAGATGGTGCAAGCGATTTCGGAGGGAAGAACCTCGCCCTGCGGGCGGATGAAAGCGACCAGCTCACCACCGCAGTCGCCGTAGGGGCAGCCGCCGATCGGCACCCGCCGGACGCTGTTCGGATAAGCGATGCCGCGTGCGGTCCGCGTGAGTTCCTGGATCTCGCCCGCCATGTCGCCCGCGGCGGGGTGGCGGATCAGCCACTCGACATGCCGGCACAGGAATCGGGCGAGTGCCGGGACGTCCCGGGCCGGGGGATCCAGTCGGTGTTCTTTCACGACCAGGCCCGCCCAGGACGCCAGGACCGTACGCATGGCCGCTCGCACCTCGGCGGCCGCGGGATTGATGGTTTGCGTGGTGGCGCTTTTCCGGGGAACCTTCCGTATCACCCGCACCACTTCCGGGCCCGCGCCCGTGCCGCAGTCGGAATAGAGTGCCGGAATGTTCAGCAGATTCTTCACCAGACGGTCCCGGCACATCGTGCACAGGAATCGTCCGTCACCCGTACTTCCGGGTCCTTTTTCTGAATTTCGGCATGCTGCGGCTTGACACAGCCCCCGTCTTACCACTTGACATAGCCCCCGTCCTAACCAACATGAGCATGCCCTCGGGCCACTCAGTCGTGAATTGGCGCCTGCGCACCCCCTGACGCGCGGAGGATGCACGGGGCACTTACAGGACTGGGAACGGGCCGTACAAGGGCGGCAAACTCGCCATACGTTGGCCGGTCCACGATCTTCGAGAGCCGCAGCACTCGTCAAGGGGCCACCGGCATCTGCCGATGTGACAG
Organism: Streptomyces capparidis; assembly: GCF_054782095.1. Taxonomy (NCBI): domain Bacteria; kingdom Bacillati; phylum Actinomycetota; class Actinomycetes; order Kitasatosporales; family Streptomycetaceae; genus Streptomyces; species Streptomyces capparidis. Next base: position 68,287 of record NZ_BAAGTD010000022.1, read on the forward strand.
GAAGCACACCGGTCGTGAATTGATCGTCCGTCAATCCTCTGGTATTCGGCGGCAATTCGGTCGATTATGGCGGGATCACCATAGCCCGGATGAGTGCGACGCCCGTCCGCCGGCGAATCGGCAGGTCGGCCCGCCGGGCGGATGGCCGCCCGCCGGCACTGCCGGCGCGCCGCCGGCGCGCTGTCGCACCGCGGCCGGTGCGGGACCGGCCAGATGTCGACCCGGTCAGGGCCCGCGCTGCGTAGCCGCCGCGGCCCATCCCGCCCGACGGCGCGGTGCAGTCTGCGCAGACGTTCCGGCGGCACCCCGCCACCCGGCGCCCCTCGCGCCCGCCCGCCTTCCCCGAACCGCCCCGGCCACACCTGGCGGAAGGCGGCCAACCCCCCTCCCCGACACGCATTTCCGCACCGGACGCGAACCCGGGGCGGCGGGACGGCTTTTCCGCCACCCGGCAGGAGTTCGGGACCAACCGCTATACGGCTTTGCCGTCCCAGCGCGGCAGAACCAGGCCCCCGATCCCACGGGCCGATCCCGTGCGCCCGCACCGCCGACGAGGTGAACACAACGCCCTCAGCCCCCGGTCCCGGACCACTCGAGTGGCGCGTCAATTGCAACCTGTCGCCTCATCGACAAAGGCGCACGGAACCGCCGCCGGTCGGTCAGCCGTCCCTTTCCGCGGATTGCGGGATCGCCACGCACTCCACATGCCGCGTCATCATCCCTGGGCCGCCGACCGGGGACCGGCCCTCCGCCCCCCTCTTCAGCCCCGCGCGGGTCCCTCGCCGCGGCGTCGTCGGCGAGGGTCGGACCACCTGCGCGGGTACGCCGGTGCGGCTGCCGCGCGATCGGGTGTGCTCGCACCGGGAGCACGGGTAGCCCCGTCGGGGCAGAGTGACCACATGGGTCCCCTGCCCCGACGGGGCTCGGTCGGCCGGGCGGCGGGTTACCGGCGCCCGGCGAAGCCCGGTGCCGTGTGCGGCGCTCTCCGGCTCAGCCGAAGTTCACGTCACTGCACCACATGTAGGCCTGGTCGAGGTGCGAGGCCTGCCAGATCACGAACAGGATGTGGTGTCCGGTGTAGCCCGATGTGTTGACGTTGAAGCTGATGTTCTGCGCCGGGGCGTAGCGGCCGGTCTGCGTGATGAAGTCGAGGTTGCCCCAGCCCAGGGTCTGGGTCTTGGGGTTGAAGCCCTGCTTGCTCACGTAGACCTTGAAGTAGTCGGCACCGTGGGACGCCTGGTCGTAGAGCTGGACCGTGAAGTTGTTGCTGACGTTGGTCGTCTTCCACGCCCCGGGCTTGTTCAGGCTGGCGTTCCGCGAGAGGTTGTTGCTGCACAGGGTCCCGTCGGGGGTCCGCGCCTGGAACTGGCCACCCAGACCGTCGCGCAGCGCGCTCATCCAGTTCCACATGGTGTCGGGATTGGCCTGGAACGCCTGGTAGCACATGGGGTCTTCGGTCTGCATGGCCGGGCTCGTGTGGTTGCTGCCCCACGTCTTCCAGCACTGGTACGCGCGGGTGGCGGGGTTGATGATGGTGCCGTGGGCCTGGGCGGGGGCCGACCAGGCCAGTGCGCCGACAACCATGGCGAACAGCATGACGAGCGCCTGGAGCGGACGGCGGACGGCGGACCGGGAACGCCCGGTTGATGGGCTCTGCATACGCATGTGGGGGGAACTCCTTCCAGGTGCGAAGCACTATGGGAGCGCTCCCAACGGTACGACTCGTCGGTGAAATGTCAATGAAACAAACGCAGTTGATTACCGGGGTGGGCGGCGAGCAGGGAATCTGCCGAGAGCCGGGAGTCGGCCCCCTTCCCGAACCCGGAAAGCGCGGAGGCGACCTGGACCGGCGGGCGGGGCGATGCCACGGAGGGACGTTCGCGGCACGGCGACGGGACCCGGTCCTGGCGTGGGGCTCCGGTCTCGCCGGGCAGGTTGCCTGGTGGGAGCGGTGACTGCATGGCGCGTCGGGCGGGGAACGCGGCCGACGTACACAGATCGACCTCAGCGCGCTCCAACGCACCCGGGCCGCCGCCGCGGCCTCGAGACGCTCGCCGAGCAGGTGCCGGAACACTTCCCCGGACCGTCGGCCGGGCCATGTGGCGCGGCCCCTGACTGGTCACGCCCGGGTCCGTTCACCGCGCGAATCCTGCCACGACGACACAGGGAGCACCCCTGACCAGCAGAAACCAACCAATCACAGCCGGCGGGGCATCGTCTCCCCATGACGACTCGTGAATACGGGGTCTTGCAGATCCTCCGGACCATCAGGGGAGACTGCCCCTCACGACCGTCCGCCCGGTCCCCCGGCAGCACCACGCCAAGCGGGTCGACCGTCCCCCCACCGAGATGAGGTCTCATGAACCGAAACCGAGCCACTGTCAGCGCGGTCGCCGTGACCCTGTTCGTCGCCGGCCTCGCCGCCGGCCCGGCAGCAGCCGCCCCCGCCGAGGCGAAGGCCCGCGTCGGCGCCGACTGGACGACTCAGTCGATCGTCTTCACCGCCGCCACAGGACAGACCAACGACCTCAACATATTCTCCATGTACACCGGTGACGGGGTCCGGCGGATCGGCATCAGCGACGTGGTCCCGCTCGCACCGGGCGACCACTGCGCGTACTCCAGGCCCGAGGACACCACCTCCGTCGTCTGCGAACTGCCCGTCGGCAGCTCACGGCCCGACAGGATCGACGTTTTCCTCGGCGACGGCAACGACACGATCGCCGCCTTCGACCCCGGGATGGGCACCGTCAGCGGCGGCCCCGGCGACGACGAACTGCACGCCCACACCGCACGCACGGTGCTGGGCGACGCGGGGAACGACATGGTCATGGGACACGCGGCCCTGCACGGCGGCGACGGCATGGACCACCTGATGGGTGACAGCAGCAACCAGCGGATGTGGGGCGGCCGGGGCGACGACATGATCGAGGGCTACGGCGGTGACGACACCGTGCACGCCGGTCCCGGCGACGACCACGCCATGGGCGGGGACGGCCGCGACATCCTCCTCGGCGGCCCCGGCAACGACACACTGCACGGCGAGGGCGGCGACGACCTCGTCTGGGGTGGCACCGGAAAGGACACCGTCGACGGCGGACCCGGCCGCAACATCGTCCTCCCGTAACCGCGCCTCCCTACCCGAAGGCCCTGGCCCGCGGCGCGAACAGCGTCGCGGGCACCGAACCGCCACCGTCGGCGACCCGCCACCCGAGCCGCGTCACCCCGCCGACGCCGCGGGCGGCAAGTCTCCGCGCGACCCGCGCAACCGGCCCGGAGGCGGGCCGGTGCGCGCGGATCGGCATCCCGCGGGCCGAAACCGGGCCGGACCCATCGAGGTCGCCGCGGAACCGCGGGTCAGGCGGCCTTCTCGGCCGGCTCCAGGATCGCCACGCACTCCACGTGCTGCGTCATCGGGAACAGGTCGAACGCGCGCAGCGACGCCGGGCGGTAGCCGTGTTCCGCGAAGAAGGAGAGGTCGCGGGAGAGGGCGGCGGGGTCGCAGGCCACGTAGGCGATGCGGCGGGGGGTGAGGCGGGTGATGTGGGCGACGGTCTCACGGCCCGCGCCCGCGCGCGGGGGGTCCAGGACGACCAGGTCGCACTCGGTGATGCCGGTGCGCGGCAGGACCTTCTCCACACGGCCCTGCTCGATCACGACATTGTCCAGGTCGCGCAGGTTGTGCCGGGCGTCCTCCACCGCCTGGCGGGAGGACTCCAGGCCGAGCACCGCGCGCACCCGCTCCGCCAGCGCGCCCGCGAACAGGCCCACGCCGCAGTACAGGTCGAGCGCGGAGTCGCCCCGCCGCGGGGCCAGGCCCTCCAGCACCGCGGAGACCAGCGTGTCGGGGGCGGCGGGGTGGACCTGCCAGAAGCCGCCCGCCCCGGCCCGCCAGGTGCGGCCCGCGGCGCGCTCCCGCACGAAGGGGCGGCCGTGGACGCGGTGCACGCCCCCCTGCTCGTCCACCCGCAGCACCGACACCGGCCGGTCCAGCTCCACCAGCGGCAGCCTGCCGCCGGGACGCGGGGTGATCACCACCTGGCGGTCGCCCGAGCCGGTGGCGGCGATGGCCTCCACCGTCGCGATGTCCGGCCAGCTCCGCGACTCCACGCCCAGCTCCTGCACGCCGGGCGCCGCGATCAGGCAGCGCGAGATCGGCTGCACCTCGTGGGAGCGGTGGCGGCGCAGCCCGGCGCGGCCTTCGGCGTCCACCGCGTACTGCACCCGGGTCCGCCAGGCGGGGACCTGCCCGGCCGGGACCTTGTCGTCCGGGTGCGGCTCCACGCTGCCGTCCCAGCCCGCCGCCTGCGGGGTGAGCCCGGCCAGGCGGGCCAACTGCTCGGTGATCACCTCCACCTTCAGGCGCCGCTGGGCGCCGGGGGTGGCGTGCTGCCAGTCGCAGCCGCCGCACCTGCCGGGCCCGGAGAACGGGCACGGGGCGGGGATGCGGTCCCGGGAGGCGGTGATGATCTCCACCGCGTCGGCCCGCAGATAGCGGGACTCCTCGGTGCCCTCGGTCACCTCGGCGACGACCCGCTCGCCGGGCAGGCTGTGGCGGACGAACAGCACCCGGCTGCGCCCGTCCTCGCCGGGGGCGGTCCTGGCCACGCAGTGCCCGCCGTGCGCCACGGGGCCGACCTCGACCTCGTACCGTTCGCCGACCAGGGAGCGGGGGTGGTTCTGCACGGAGCTCTGCTTTCGGGGTCGGGGCTTTCGGGGTCGGGGCTTTCGGGTCGGGCTTTCGCGTCGGGCCCGCCTTCGGGGCCCCGCCGGACGGGGCTTTCGGGTGCGCGGGGCGCGGGCGGGCCGAGGTGGGGAGGGTTCAGTGTACGGCGGGGCGGTGGCCTCCGTGGGCGGGGGTGGGCCCCGTCAGGCCGTGTCCTTCGGGCCTCCACGGGCGCCGGCGCGGGGCTCGCCGCGGCGCACCGAGCCCGGCGCGGCCCACTCGCGCGGCGGCCTGCGCCGGGCGGACGAGGCCAACTGCCACGGCACGGAGGTGACCATCACGCCCGGCTTGAACAGCAGACGGCCCTTGAGCCGCAGCGCGCTCTGGTTGTGCAGCAGGTGCTCCCACCAGTGGCCGACGACGTACTCGGGGATGTACACGGACACCACGTCGCGCGGGCTGGAGCGGCGCAGGTTCCGGACGTAGTCCACGACCGGGTCGGTGACCTCGCGGAACGGGGAGTCGAGGATCTTCAGCGGCACGTCGATGCCGCGGTCCTCCCACTCCTTCTTCAGCGCCGCGGTCTCGGCCGGGTCCACGTTGACCGTGACCGCCTCCAGGGTGTCGGAGCGGAACAGCTTGGCGTAGGCCAGGGCCCGCAGCGTGGGCTTGTGCACCTTGGAGACCAGGACGATGGAGTGCACCCGGGACGGCACGATGCCCTCCTCGGCGGTGCCGGCCGCCGCCAGCTCGTCCGAGACCCGGCTGTAGTGCTGCCGGATGCCGCGCATGATCAGGTAGAAGACGGCCATGGCGACCAGCGAGATCCACGCGCCGTGCGTGAACTTCGTGATCAGCACCACCACCAGCACCAGGCCGGTGAAGAACGCGCCGAAGCCGTTGATCGCCCGGGAGCGCACCATGCGGCGCCGCCGCTCGGGGTTGGTCTCGGTGGCCAGCAGGCGGTTCCAGTGCCGGACCATGCCGGTCTGGCTGAGGGTGAAGGAGACGAACACGCCGACGATGTACAACTGGATCAGCCGGTTGGTGTTGGCGCCGAACGCGTACACCAGCACCCCGGCGAAGGCGGCGAGCAGCACGATGCCGTTGCTGAACGCGAGCCGGTCGCCGCGGGTGTGCAGTTGGCGCGGCAGGTAGCGGTCCTGGGCGAGGATCGAGCCGAGGACCGGGAAGCCGTTGTACGCGGTGTTCGCGGCCAGGAACAGCACCAGCGCGGTCATCACCGCCAGGTAGATGAACATCAGCGAGCCGTCCCCGAACACCGCGGCCGCCACTTGGGCGATCACCGGCTCCTGGTGGTAGCCCTCGCCGGCCGGCTGCCCGTCGATGAGGATGTCCTTCGCCGGGTCCTCGGCCATGCGCACGTCCGAGTACAGGGCGAGCCCGATGACGCCGCAGAACATGGTGACGGCGATGCCGCCCATCAGCGCCAGCGTGGTCGCGGCGTTCTTCGACTTCGGCTTGCGGAACGCGGGCACGCCGTTGCTGATCGCCTCGACGCCGGTGAGCGCCGCGCAGCCGGAGGAGAAGGTGCGCAGCAGCAGGAAGACCAGCGCCAGGCCGGTGAGCCCGGTCTGCTCGGCGTGGATCTCGTAGTCGGCGGTGGGGGCGCGCATCTCGTCGTCCAGCACCAGGGCGCGGAAGACACCCCACGCGATCATGCCGAAGACCCCGGCCACGAAGGCGTAGGTGGGGACGGCGAACACCGAGCCGGACTCGCGCACGCCGCGCAGGTTCATCAGCATCAGCACGGCGATGATGGCCAGCGCCATCAGCGTCTTGTTCTCGGCGAAGAACGGCACCGCGGAGCCGAGGTTCTCCACGCCGGAGGACACCGAGACGGCGACGGTGAGCACGTAGTCCACCAGCAGGGCGCTGGCCACGGTCAGGCCCGCGCGCCGGCCCAGGTTGGTGGTGGCGACCTCGTAGTCGCCGCCGCCGCTGGGGTAGGCGTGCACGTTCTGCCGGTAGGAGGCGACCACGGTGAACATGAGCACCACCACGGCCGCGGCGATCCACGGGCTGTAGTGGTACGCCGACACGCCGGTGACGGACAGCACCAGCAGGACCTCGCCCGGCGCGTAGGCGACGGACGACAGCGGGTCCGAGGCGAAGACGGGCAGGGCGATCCGCTTGGGCAGGAGGGTCTCCCCCAGGCGGTCGCTGCGCAGGGCCCGGCCGATGAGGATCCGTTTCGGCAGGTCGGTCAGTTTGGACACGCCCTGGATCGTAAGCGGTCATCCGTACGGGGACACAGCCGCACCGGCGGCGAGCCCGCAGGTGTTCGCAGCGCGTTCCGCGCCGCGCGCGCCCCTCTCCCGCGCGGACGCGGCGGGTGTGTAGCTTGGGCGGCTGTCTGAGAACCTGGAAAGGCCCGCGGGAGCTCGCCGAGGAGTTCTTGCCGGACCTTGTGAGAACTTTAGGCAGATTTGGGGCTGCCTTGGCAGCGCCTTGGCGTGCGGATCGGCACTGAGCCGGAAGGACGGTCGTGCACATCGTCATCATGGGCTGCGGGAGAGTGGGAGCCGCTCTCGCGCAGACCCTGGAACAACAGGGGCACACGGTCGCGGTGATCGACCAGGACCCGACGGCGTTCCGCCGCCTGGGTGCCGGGTTCGCCGGGCGGCGGGTCACCGGCGTCGGTTTCGACCAGGACACCCTGCGCGAGGCGGGCATCGAGGAGGCCGGGGCGTTCGCCGCGGTCAGCAGCGGCGACAACTCCAACATCATCGCCGCCCGGGTGGCGCGCGAGATGTTCGGCATCGAGAACGTGGCCGCCCGGATCTACGACCCGCGGCGCGCCGAGGTGTACCAGCGCCTGGGCATCCCCACGGTCGCCACCGTCCGCTGGACCGCCGACCAGATGCTGCGGCGGCTGCTGCCCGCGGGCTCGGAGGCGCTGTGGCGGGACCCGAGCGGCGGGGTGCAGCTCGCCGAGGTGCACGCCTCCTCCGCCTGGGTGGGCCAGCGGATCAACCGGCTCCAGGAGGAGGCGGGCGTGCGGGTGGCGTTCCTCACCCGGCTCGGCGAGGCGATGCTGCCGACGTCCGACACGGTCCTCCAGGAGGGTGACCTGGTGCACGTGATGATGCGCACCGACCAGGTCGCCCAGGTGGAGGCGGTCTTCGCCAAGGGTCCCGAGGGGGGGCACTGAGATGAGGGTCGCCATCGCCGGAGCGGGCGCGGTCGGGCGCTCCATCGCCGGGGAGCTGCTGGAGAACGGCCACGAGGTGCTGCTCGTCGACAAGGCGCCCAGCGCCATCTCGGTGGAGCGGGTGCCGCAGGCCGAGTGGCTGCTGGCCGACGCCTGCGAGATCACCTCGCTGGACGAGGCCGCGCTCCAGCGCTGCAACGTGGTCATCGCCGCCACCGGCGACGACAAGGTCAACCTGGTCGTCTCGCTGCTGGCGAAGACCGAGTACGGGGTGCCCCGGGTCGTCGCCCGGGTGAACAACCCCAAGAACGAGTGGCTGTTCAACGAGGCGTGGGGGGTGGACGTGGCCGTGTCCACGCCGCGCCTGATGTCGGCGCTGGTCGAGGAGGCCGTCAGCGTCGGCGACCTGGTGCGGCTGCTGCGCTTCAGCCAGGGCGACGCGAACCTGGTGGAGCTGACGCTGCCGCCGGAGGCCGCGCTGGTCGGCACCCGGGTGGGGGACGTCACCTGGCCGGAGGACACCGCGCTGGTGACGATCATCCGGGGCCGCCGGGTGCTGACCCCGGGCAAGGACGACGCGCTGGAGGCCGGCGACGAGCTGCTGTTCGTGGCGGCGCAGGCGCGGGAGGAGCAGCTCGAGGACCTGCTGTCGGTGCAGCGGGGAGTGGGCGAGGACGAGGAGTAGGCCGCGACAGGCAAGAGTGAGGGCCCGGGAGCACCGCTCCCGGGCCCTCACCTTTCGCGTCCGCCTCCGCCGGTGGCCGCCGCGGGGCGTTCGGCGGGGGTCGTTCAGCGGGGCGCCGCCCCGTCGGTCTCCTTCGCCGCTCCCGGCACGGGCCCGGCGGACGGGGCTGCGGTGGAGGGGGCTGGGGTGGACGGGGCGGGGGCGGACGGGGCGGCGGCCGGCGCGGCTTCGCCGTCCTCCGCCGCGGCGTCCCCGGTCCGCGCCTCGCCGTCCTCGCCGTCCTCGCCGTCCTCGCCCTCCTCGTCGTCGTACACCACTTTGATCGGCGGCGGCGCGGTCGCCAGGATCCGCCAGGTGATGTACAGCGCCAGCAGGTACGGCGGGATGCCCAGGGCGACCTTCAGCCAGCCCAGCAGCGTCGCGTCGTGGGCGAAGTACACCGGGAACAGCACGGCGGGCTTGATCGCGGTGAGCCCCGCCCACACCCAGGTGGCCTTCAGATACGCGCGGTACCGGCCCGGGTTCTTCTTCTTCCAGGTGAGGTTCTCGCCGAGGATCGGCCCGAGCAGCACGCCCACCATCGGCCAGCGGACCAGCGCGGAGACCACGAAGGCGCCGGTGTAGGCGACGTTCCAGATCAGTCCGGGCAGGTAGAAGTTCTCCGCCCGACCGGAGCGGGTGGCGATGAACGCGCCGATGGCGACGCCGAACACCCCGCTCAGGGCGTGCTGGAGGGTCTCCCGCCGCAGCAGCCGCACCACCGCGAACGCGGCGGCGAGGCCGAACGCGGACCACGAGGAGGTGCCCACGTCCTTGGTGATGGTGAAGACGAGCACGAACACCAGGCCGGGCAGGGTGGCGTCGATCATGCCGCGCACACCGCCGAACGCCTTGACGAGGGTGGCGGCCGCCTCGCGGTTCGCCGCCTCCGCGGCTTCGCGCCGCTCCCGCTCGTCCGGCTCCTCAGCCGTGCCCGCCGCCGGGGCGGCCGTGCTGTCCTGGGCGTTGGCCATGCTCACTCCTGACCCACCGGGCGCAGTTCGTATCGGGGATTGAACAGCACGGGACGGCCCCGGTTCATCGAGATCCGGCCCGAGGCGATCAGCCGGCGGCCGGGCTCTATCCCGGCGATGGCCCGGCGTCCGAGCCAGACCACGTCCAGGGCCGCCGAGCCGTCGAACAGCTCCGCCTCCAGCGCGGGCACACCGGCGCGGGGGCGCAGCGTCACCGTGCGCAGCGTGCCGGTCACGGTGACGACCTGCCGGTCGCCGCAGGTGGCGATGGGTGTGCAGCCCGCCGCGGCGGCGTCCTGCTGGAGCTCCGCGGCCTGGAGCTCCTCGGGGGAGGACGCCAGCCGGTCGAGCATCCGGCGGAAGCGTCCCTTCGGGCGCTCGGATCCGGTCGCACCTGTCATGCGGGAAGGGTACCCGGATCGGCCGGGGAGGAGTCAGGGCCGCGCGACGCCGGGGGGTGGCGGGGTGGTGGCCGCGTTGACGTGCGGCGGGGGCCGGCGGCCGCGCCGGGCGCGGGCCGCCGCCCGGGCGCCGCTCCCCCTCCGGCCCGCCTCACCCCGGTCTCACTTCAGCAGCCGGGACAGGCGCCGGTCCGCCAGGGTGCGGCCGCCGGTCTGGCAGGTGGGGCAGTACTGGAGGGAGGAGTCGGAGAAGCGGACCGAGCGGACGGTGTCCCCGCACACCGGGCACGGCTGCCCGTCCCTGCCGTGCACCCGCATGCCCTCCCGCTTCTCCGCCTTCAGGTTCCGCGCCGCCACCCCGGCCGCCCGCTCCACGGCGGCGCCGAGCACCTGGCGGATCGCGGTGTGCAGACGGGCGGCCCGCTCCTCGTCCAGGGAGGAGGCCATGGCGTACGGGGAGAGGCGGGCGGTGTGCAGGATCTCGTCCGAGTAGGCGTTGCCGATGCCCGCGAGCACGGCCTGGTCGGTGAGGAACGTCTTCAGCCGGTGGCGGCTGCCCGACGCCAGGGACGCCAGCCTCTCCGCGGTGAACGGCTCCGCCAGCGGGTCCGCGCCCAGCCGGGCCACCCCGGGCACCCGCAGCGGGTCGCGCACCACGTAGGCGGCGACGGCCTTGGTGGTGCCCTGCTCGGTGACCTGGAAGCCGGACCCGTCGTCCAGCACCACCCGCAGCGCCACCGGGCCGCGGGCGCGCCGGGGCCCGGCCTCGGCGGGGAAGTCCTCCCGGTACTGGATCCACCCGGCGCGGGCCAGGTGCAGCACCAGGTGCGGCCCGCCGCCGGTGGCCAGGTCCAGGAACTTGCCGTGCCGGGTCACCGCGGTGACCTCGCGCCCGCACAGCTCGGCGAGCGGCGGGTCGAACGTCTTCAGGGCGGACACGGACAGCACGTCCACCCGGGTGACGGTCCGCCCGGTGACGCGGGCGGCGAGGTGGTCGGCGAGGGCCTGCACCTCGGGCAGTTCGGGCACGGGTCCAGTGTGGGACGCGGGGCGGGGCGGCGCACGTCGGGCGGCCGCTCCCCCGCCGTGCCCCGTGGACGACGCGTGGCCCCTGTCGGTGGCGGCTGGGAGACTCACCGTGTGCCCCCGGCGACCGCGGGGGCGTGGGGGCGCGGAGCCCGATACCGGAGGGGGTGTGCGGGTGACGGAGGTGTCCGCCGCGGCCGAGCCGCGGTCCGTGGCCGAGCTGATCGCGCTGGAAGAGCGCGGGGAGCGGCTGAAGTACCTGGCGTTCTGGGGCCACCGCCCGCCGAAGGACGGCGGTGTGGGGCGCGGCTGCCTCAGCCAGTGGTACCCCTCGCCGTTCACCGTGGACGGCGTGCGGTACGCCACCGCGGAGCACTGGATGATGGCGGGCAAGGCACGGCTGTTCGGCGACGAGGCCGGGCTGCGGGAGGTGCTGGCCGCCGGCCACCCGCGGGAGGCGAAGGCGGCGGGCGGGCGGGTCCGCGGCTTCGACGACGCCACCTGGGCCGCGCACCGGTTCGCGATCGTGGCCGAGGGCAACGTCCACAAGTTCGAGCAGCACCCGGCGCTGCGGGAATTCCTGCTCGGCACCGGCGACCGGATACTCGTCGAGGCCAGCCCCATGGACCGCAAGTGGGGCATCGGCCTGGCGGCGGACGACGAGCGGGTGACCGACCCGCGGCGCTGGCGGGGCCTGAACCTGCTGGGCTTCGCGCTGATGGAGGCCCGGGCACGGCTGCGCGGGGGCGGGGCCGAACGAGGTTGATCACCCCGGTCGCCGCGCCGGGGCACAATATGACGGTGTCCGACTACGCAGAGATCCGGCTCGACGACGAGACGTCAGTGCGTGTGCAGCTCGCCCCGGTCGGGACGGCCCCGCCGGTGCCCGACCCGAGGGACGGCTCCGCCCCGCCCGCGGACGACGTGCCCGACGGCTTCGGCGGGGTGACGCCGGTGGGGCGCCGCGGCCCGTCCGCGTTCGCGGTGGACGCGCTGCGCGGGGTGCTGCGCCCGCTCGGGCCGCTGCTCCAGGAGGTGCACGACGCGGTGGCCGCCACCCCCGACCGGCCGCGCGAGGTCACGGTCACCTTCGGGGTGCAGGTCGGCCAGGACCTCAAGCTCGGCATCGTGGGGTCCTCCGGGCAGGGCAGCCTGACGGTGTCGGCCACCTGGGAGCTGCCCCCGCGGGACGGCTCGCGGCCCTCCGGCGCGCCGGGAGGCGGCTGAGCCCATGGGCTGGTTCCGCCGCACCCCGGGCTCCGGCGGCGACGCCGTGCGGGCGGCGCTCGCCGGGGTGTTCGGCACGGGCGGGGCGCGCACGGCGGGGGCGGGCGTGTACCTGGCCGAACGCACCGTCCTGACCTGCGCGCACGTGGTCAACGACGCGCTGGGCCGCGGCCCGTTCCGGCACGAGCACCCCGGGGACGCCGCCCTGGAGGTGGCGTTCCCCTGCGCCGACCCCGCCGCCCGGCACCCGGCGCGGCTCACCGTGTGGGTGCCGCCGCGCGACGAGGCGGGCGGCCCGGTGCCCGCCGGCGCCCGGGAGTGGGCCGGCGACCTGGCGCTGCTCAAGCTCCAGGGCCCGCCCCCGTCCTCGGTGCGCCCGCCGGCGTGGGAGGCGATGGCCGAGGGGCAGCGGGTGCGCGCCTGGTACGGCGGCGGCCAGCGGTTCTCCTACGCCGACGGCGAGGTGGGCACCTGCGACGGCCGGATCGGCTACTTCGACGGGGCGCTGTCCGGCGCGGCCGTCGGCCCCGGCTACAGCGGGGGGCCGCTGTGGTGCCCGAAGCTGGGCGCCGTGGTCGGCCTGGTGGCCGGGCAGGTCTCGCCCGCGGAGGGGGCGTTCCGGGCCGGGCACGTGGTGCGGCGCGGTTGGGCCGTGCCGTGGCAGGCGGTGCGCGCGGAGCTGGAGCGCGGCGGCGCCGCCCACCTGCTGCCCGCGCCCGCGCCGCCCGCCGCGCCCGGCGGTCCCGCACCCGGCGCGGGGCACCGGCTGCTGCCCGCCCTGACCGCGCTGCTCGGCGACCCGGGGCGCCGCGCCGACCGGGCCCGCGCCCTGGCCGTCCACTGCGGCCTCGGCACCCCGGGCGACGGCTCGGTGCCCGGGGTGGAGGAGATCGCCGCCGTCCTCGCCGAGGAGCCCCGGGCGCTGGCCACGCTCACCGAGCTGCTGGCCCCCGTCACCGGCCCGCAGGGCCGCCCCCACCTGGACCAACTGCTCGCCGTCGGCCGGTTGCTGCGCCCGCAGTGGCTGCTGTCGCACGGCGAGCACCGGCGGCTGCTCGAGCTGCTGCGGCAACTGGCGGGCAGCGACCCGGCGCTGCTGCCGCGGGCGGTGCGCGGGGCCCTGCCGTACCTGGAGCTGCCGGGGCCGCTGCGCGCCCCGCACCTGGGGGCGGACGCGGTGGAGGCCGCCGTCGCCGCGCTGGAGGAGTTCCCCGGTGACAGCACCCCCGTGCCCACCGGCAGCCCCCGGGTGCCGGCGCTGCTGCGCGTCGCCGAGTACCTGGCGGCGGTGGCGGGCGAGCCGTTCCGGGCCGGGCTGCGGGAGTGGACCGGCGATGTGGCCTGCCGCCTGGGCATCCACGACTCCGCGCTGCACGAGCGCCGCGCGGACGCCGACGCCTGGGCGCGCCGCGCCCGGGCCGGGCGGCGGACCCGGCTGACGGTGCGGCTGCGCCGCCAGTCCGGGGACCCGCAGGACACCTTCCGCTGCGCCCTGTGGCGGGCCCGCGGCGACGGTTCCGCGGCCCGGGTGTCCATCGGCGAGGACCGGCCGCGCACCGCGGCCGAGATCGCCCGCCTGGTGCGGGACGAGGCCACGGCGGGCGCGGACGGCTCGCCCGAGGTGCCGGTGGTGGAGTTCGTGGTGGACCGCGCCGACCTGCACCTGCCGGTCGACGAGTGGGACGGCGCGGACCCCGGCGAGGCCGACCCCGACGATGTGCTCGCCCTGCTCGGCGGCGCCCAGGCCCTCGGCGAGGACTACCACGTGGTGCTGCGCTCCCACGGGCTGCGCCGCGCGCCGGGCGAGGCGGCCTGGCCCCGCCGCTGGGCCGAGCGCGGCCGGTGCGCCCCGCTGGTGGTGGACGCCTCCTACCCGGACGCCCGCGCGGTGCTGGCCGAGCTGAAGACCACGCACCGGGACTGCGGCCACGTGGTGGTGCACGGCCCGCCCGCGCTGCGCGCCCAGTTGGTGGAGGTGTGCGTGGCGATGGGCGTGCCGGTGGTGCTGTGGGACCGCGCCGCCTCGGGCCACGAGCACGCGGCGCACCTGGCGGCGGTGGAGCCGGACAAGGCGGTGGACGGGCTGCCGGAGCGGGTGCGGTGCCACCGGGCCAAGGCGGCGGCGCACCCGCTGGACCACCCGGCGCGGCCCGCGCTGGTGTGGGAGGACGCGGACCGGCCGGTGCCGGGCGAGCTCACGCTCGCCGACCCGGGCGGGGCCGGGGGGTGAGCGCACCGGCGCACGCCGGGGGCGGACCGGCCCGGGGACAGCGGTACGGCGACAGGAGGGGCACGGCGGGGATGACGGGCGACGACAACTGGCGGCTGTTCCGCGGCGACGGCGAGGTGCGGCGGGTGGAGTTCCCGGAGGCGCCGCCGTGGCGCGCCTTCACCCGCGGCGGCTCCCCCGGCGCACGGGGCCCGCGCCCTTACCTGATCTCCCGGGAGCACGCGGACGTGGTCAACGCGGCGCTGCACCTGCGGCGGCCGCTGCTGGTCACCGGCCACCCCGGCACCGGCAAGTCGTCGCTGGCACAGGCGATCGCGCACGAGCTGGAGCTGGGCCGGGTGCTGCGCTGGCCGGTGAACAGCCGCTCCACGCTCGCCGACGCGCTGTACCGGTACGACGCGATCGGCAGGCTGCGGGAGGCCGGGCTGCGCCGGGACGCGGCGGGCCCGGCCGAGGAGCCGGACATCGGCGCCTATCTGCGGCTCGGACCGCTGGGCACGGCCCTGCTGCCGGCCGCCCGGCCGCGGGTGCTGCTGGTGGACGAGCTGGACAAGGGCGACGTCGACCTGCCGAACGACCTGCTGACGGTGTTCGAGGACGGCGAGTTCGAGATCCCGGAGCTGGCCCGGCTGCCGGAGGAGCGCTCCCGGGTGGAGGTGCTGACCGCCGACCCGGGCGGGCGGGTGCCGGTGGAGCGCGGCCTGGTGCGCTGCCGCGAGTTCCCCGTGGTGGTGATCACCAGCAACGGGGAGCGGGACTTCCCGCCCGCGTTCCTGCGCCGCTGCGTCCGCCTGGACCTGCCGGACCCGGACGAGCGGCAGTTGCGCGAGATCGTCGCCGCCCACCTCGGCGAGGACGCGCTGGAGCGGGTGGACACCCTCCTCCAGGCGTTCCTCAACCGCCGCGCCCCCGGCGAGCTGGCCACCGACCAGTTGCTGAACGCGGTGTTCCTGCGCATGGGCGGCGTGGACCTGGACGCCGAGGGCCTGCTCGACGCGGTGCTGCACCGGCTCGGCGGGGCGGTGTAGGGGTGCCGGGCCGGCTGGCGCGGGCGCTGCGCGACTGCGGGGTGGACCTGTCCTCGCAGGAGCTGCTGGACGTCCTGTGGCTGGCCGCCCGTCTGCCGCGGGACGCCTCCGCGCCGCTGGCCCGCGCCGCGGGCGCCGCGGCGCGGGAGGGCGCGCGGGAGCCGGGGCGCGCGGGGGACGGCGCCGGGGCTGGTGCGCGCCCCGCCGACGGCGCCGGGCCCGCGCCGGAAGCCGGGTGCCCGCCCGGGGAGCCGGAGGACGGCGCCGGTGCCGCGCTGCACGCCGCCGCCGGTCCCGCCGCCGCCGGGCCCGCCCCCGCGGCCCGCCGGGCGCTGGCCCCGCGCGTCCCCGAGGACAAGGCGCTGGCCGCCGAGCTGCCCCTGGGCCGGGCGCTGCGGCCGCTGAAGCGGCAGCGCCCGGGGGGCCGCGGCTTCGAGGAGATCGACGAGGAGGCCACCGTCCGCGTGGTCGCGGAGACCGGGCTGCCGGACGTGGTGCCGCGCCCCGGCCGCGAGCGCTGGCTGGATCTGGCGCTGCTGGTGGACGACGGGGTGTCCATGCTGCTGTGGCGCCGGCTCTGCGCCGAGCTGCGCGCCCTGCTGGAGCGGATCGGCGCCTTCCGCACCGTGCGGGTGTACGGGCTGCGCAGCCGCGGACCCGGCGCGCCCCGGCTGTCCGGCCGCCCGTGGAGCGGCGAGGCGACGCTGGACGCGGGCGCGGCCTGCGACCCGTCGGGCCGCACCCTGGTGCTGGTGGTCAGCGACGGGGTGGGCGCGATGTGGCGGGACGGGCGGATGCGCGCCGCCCTGGAGCGGTGGGCGCGCCGGGGCCCCACGGCGGTGGTGCACACGCTGCCGCCGCGCATGTGGCCGGGTTCGGGCATCCGCGCCGAACCGTGGCAGGTCACGGTGCGGCAGGCGGGCGCCGCCAACGACACGTGGCGGGTGGCCGACCCGGTGCTGCCGCCGGAGCTCGCCGCGTTCGACGGCGTGCCGGTGCCCGTGCTGGAGCCCGAGCCGTCCGCGGTGGGCGCCTGGGCGCGCCTGGTGTCGTCCGAGGGCGGTTGCGCGGTGCTGCCGCTGCTGGCGCCGCACGAGCCGGCCGCCGCGCCGGGCCCCGCCCCGGAGCCGGACGACGCGCTGCTGCGCTTCCGCGACGCCGCCTCGCCCGAGGCGTACCGTCTCGCGGCCCACCTGGCGGCCGTCGCCCCCGTCTCCGTGCCCGTGATGCGGCTGGTGCAGGCGGCCGTGCCGTGGCGGGCGGAGACCGCGCACCTGGCGGAGGTGTTCCTCGGCGGCCTGATGCGGCGCGGCTCCGACGAGGGCCTGCCGCCCCGGTTCCAGCGCTTCGACTTCGACGAGCGGGCCAGGACGGCGCTGCTGGACGCCGTGCCCGCGGCTGAGCTGCTGGCCACCGCGAGGGCCGTCACCGGCCGGCTCGCCGCCCTGGCGGGCCGCTCCCCCGACTTCCCCGCGTGGCTGGCCCACCCGGACGGCGAGGACGCCCTGCCGGGCGGGGCGCGGCCGTTCGCGTGGGTGGGGCGGGGGCTGCTGACGCACTTCGGGGTGGAGGGGCCCGCGGCCGGGGAGGAGCCCGCGGCCGGGGAGGGGGACGGGCCGGCCGGGGAGGGGCCGCGGGCGGCGCTGGTGGCGACGCGGCACCTGGCCGCGGCGCCCTCGCCCTGGCGGCGGGCGCGCGAGGGCTCGCGTGTCGGGCCCTACCTGCCGGTGCTGCGCAACGCGGCCGGGCGCACGGAGAACTACCTGGCCGAGGACGCGGCGGGGCGGCGGGTGCTGGTGCAGGTCCCGCTGCTGTCCGGCGCCGACCCGGAGAGCGGCCGCGAGGAGGTGCGGACGATCCGGGCGGCCCTGGAGCGGATGGCCGGGCGGCACGCCCCCGCGCTGGTGGCCGCGGACCCCGAGGGCGGCCCGCCGTGGGTGGCGATGGAGCCGGAGCTCACCCGCTCCGGCAGGCCCGCGCCGACGCTGCGGGAGCTGATGGCGGTGCGGGGCTGGCGGCTGTCCCCGGAGTCGTTCGCGCTGCTCGGCGTCCAACTGGCCGAGGCGCTGGCCGTCTGCCACGCCGAGGGGATGGCGCACGGCTCGCTGAGCCCCGACACGGTGCTGGTGTCCGAGGACCGGATCCGGGTGGTGGGGTGGGCGAGGACCCGGTTCGGCGGGGGCCGTCTGATCACCGAGGACCTGCGGGCCCTGGGCCGCACGCTGCTGGCGCCGGCGCGGACGCACCTGGCGGCGCCCCTGCCCGACCCGGCGCACGACGTCCTGCGGCACTGCCTCATGCCGGACCCCACCGACGTGCCCGCCGCCGCGCGGGTCGCCCGCGCCCTCGCCTCGCTGCTGCCCCCGCCGCGGGAGCTCCCCCGGCGGTCGGAACCGCCGCGCGAGGGGCCCGTCCCCGAGCCCCCCCCGCCGCCGCCCGCCGCCCGTCTGGCCGCCGTGCTCGACCTGTCCCGCCCGCAGGAGCGCGGCACCACGACCGCGGTCCTCGGGATGCTGCTCGCCCAGGTCCCCGGCCGGCGGGTGCTCGCGGTCAACGCCGCCCCCGCGGTGAGCGCGCTGGACAACCGGATCCGCTGCCCGGAGCCGGTCCGCGCCCAGCGGCTCGACGTGGCCGGGGCCAGGGCGTTCGTGGCCCGGCACCGCTCGGGGCTGCACGTGCTGACGTACACGCCGCGCGGCGCGGCCGGGGCGATCGTCCGGGACGAGCGCTTCACCGCGGCGGCCGGCGCCGCGTACACCGCGGTGCTGCTGGAGCCGGGCGACGCCGGCCTGGACGCGGCCCGGGTCGCCGACCGGCTGCTGCTCGTCGTGCCGTACACCGCGGACGGGTTCGACCGGGCGGAGCGCACCCTGAACCGCCTGGCCGCCACCGGGCACGCCCACCTCGCCGCGAACGCCGTGGTGGCGGTGCAGCAGGGGGACGGCGCCGGCGGGCCGCAGCCCGCCCTGTGGGCCGCCGAGGCCCGTATAAGGGACCGCTGCCGGGCCCTGGTCTTCCTCCCGGCCGACCGCGAGCTGGGCCGGGGCGTGCTCGACACCACCCGGCTGCCGGCGGGCGTGCTGAACGCCCACCGGGTGGTCCTGACCGCCCTCGGCCTGTGACCCGGGGCGCGTGGCGTCCCGGGCCCGCCGCTACCGGACCTCGGTGATCTCCGGGCCGCGCCGGAACGGGTCGAGACCCTCCGCCTGGAACCGGCCGCCGCCCTCCTGGCTCACCGCGTCCGGGACCATCTGGGCGTCCTCGGGCAGCTTCAGCACGATCGGGTCGCGCGGCGCCATCGGGGCGTCGCCCCGCACCACGACCGTGTCGCGGAGGATCTGCTCCAGCACGCCCGCGGTCTCCGGCTGCACGGCGCCCTGCCCGGAGATCACGCCGCGCAGGAACCACCGCGGCCCGTCCACCCCGACGAAGCGCACCAACTGCACGCCGTGGGTGCCGTCGGGCAACTGCACGGGCACCTGCGCCCGCAGCTCCCAGCCGAGCGGCCCCTCGACCTCGTCGATCACCCCGCCCTGCTGGGTGATGCCGGCGGCGATCTCGGCGCGGACCTCGCCCCAGATGCCCTCGGAGCGGGGCGCGGCGAACGCCTGGAGCTGGATGGCGCTGTTGTTGATCACGACGGTGGCGGCGACGATGGAGTCGCCCGCGACCTCGACCCGCAGCTCCATGCCCTCGACCCCGGGCACGTAGAGGCCACCGAGGTTGACCCGGCCCTCGCCGGGCGCGCTCACCTCGGAGATGTCCCACGGGCCGTCGGGGCGCGGAGCGGGCGGCAGGTTCACCCGGCGCCCCTCGGACTCGGCGGTCTCCTCGGCGTCGTTCGCCGACTCGTCCTGGCCGAGCTTGTCTTCGAGCTGCTCAGGCGCGTCTTCACTCTGCTTGCGGCGACGACGGAACACGTCACTGTCCTTCCCGGTCTGCAACGACCGAAGAGTATCCATTCCCGCCCGTCTGGCCGCCAACCGCGGCGTGGCCGCCGGTCGAGCCGAAACCGTTCCCGGCCCTGGCCGATCCGGGCAGCACCGCCACCTCGTGGAAGCGCACCTTCTCGACCCGCTGGACGACCAGCTGGGCGATCCGGTCCCCCCGCTGGAAGACGACCCGCTCGCGCGGGTCCAGGTTGACCACGATCACCTTGATCTCACCACGGTACCCGGCATCCACGGTTCCCGGCGTGTTCACCAGCGATACGCCGCAGCGGGCGGCCAGGCCGGAGCGCGGGTGGACGAACGCGGCGTACCCGTCGGGCAGCGCGATGGCGATGCCGGTGCGCAGCACGGCGCGCTCCCCCGGCTCCAGCTCGGCGTCCTCCGCGGTGCGCAGGTCCATCCCGGCGTCGCCGGGGTGCTCGTAGGCGGGCAGCGGCAGGTCCGCGTCGAGCCGCCGGATCAGGACGTCCACGGGCGGATGGGTCACGGGTTCACCTCGAAGGCACGCATGATCTTCAGTTGGTCCCCTTCGCCCCGCCGCGCGGCGTCGATCACGGCCTGCACGTCCTCGGCCCTGCCGTGCTCGGTGAAGTGCTTCACGGGCACCTCCACGAACACCGCGTCGGCGCGCACCGCGACCGGCCCGCCGGGGCCGCCGGCCCGCCCCTCGGCGGTGGCGTAGATCTTGCGGCCGTGCACGGCCAGGCAGCGCGCGGTCAGGTGCAGCACGGTGCCCACCGGCACGGGCCGCAGGAAGTCCGTCTCCAGGCGGCCGGTGACGGCGATGACGCGCAGCAGCCAGTTCAGCGAGCCGAGGGTCTCGTCGAGCGCCGCGGCCAGCACTCCGCCGTGGGCGAGGCCGGGCGCGCCCTGGTGCCCGGAAGCGACGGTGAACTCGGCGGTGACGCTCACGCCCTCGCCCGCCCTGGCCACCAGGCGCAGGCCGTGCGGCTGCTCCCCGCCGCAGCCGAAGCACTGCTCGTAGTGCGCGCCCAGCGGGGTGCCGGGTGCCGGGGCGTCGGGGTGGCGCACCGGGGGCCGGGCGTCCGGCGGCGGCGTCACCGACGGGCCTCGCCCGGCCGCCTCGGGCGCGTCGGATGCGGTTGGTCCACTCACAGGCGCTGACACTACCGTCGGTGGCGCGCCGCGGCGGCGGCAGGATCTTTTCCCGCCCGGCGTCCGTTGCCTGAAGTCGGGTGCGCCGCCCGGGGCCGGGTTCCGGCGGGCGCGCACGCGCACCCCCTGTCCCACGTACCCCGGTGCGAGTACCGCGCCCCGCGGGGCCGGCACACGGCGCACGTCCCGTCCCATCCCCGGAGTCGCCCATGCCTTCCAAGTCCGTCGTCGTCACGGGTGCCAGCAGCGGCATCGGCCTGGCCACCGCGCTCGAGCTGGCGCGCGCCGGGTTCGACGTGATCGGCACCGCCCGCACCGAGGAGAAGGCCGCGGCGCTGCGGCGGCGGGCGGAGGGCGTCGGGGCGCCGGTGCGGACGGTGCTGCTCGACGTCACGGACAGCACCTCCGCGGTGCGGGCCTTCACCGAGATCGCCGAGCTGACCGGCGGCGGCCCGTGGGCGGTGGTGAACAACGCGGGCCTGGCGCAGCCCGGCGCGGTGGAGGACGTGGACGACGAGCGGGTGCGCCGCCAGTTGGAGACCAACCTGGTCGCCCCGGCGCGGATCGCCCGCCTGGTGCTGCCCCAGATGCGGCAGCGGCGCAGCGGCCGGATCGTGAACGTCTCCTCCGTCTCCGGCCGGATCTCGCTGCCGCTGCTCGGCTGGTACTGCGCCAGCAAGCAGGGCCTGGGGGCGCTGACGGACGCGCTGCGGATGGAGGTGGCACCGTTCGGGGTGAAGGTGTCGCTGGTGGAGCCGGGCGCGTTCGGCACCGGCATCTGGGAGCGCGCGGTGGCGATGCTGCCGCGGGGCGGGTCGGCGTACCAGGACCAGTACGACGCCGCCCAGGAGGTGCTGCGCGGCGCCAAGGAGCTGCCGGGGCCGCGCCCGGTGGCGAGGGCGGTGCTGCGGGCCCTGCTGGCCAGGCATCCGCAGCCGCGGTACGTGGTGGGCGGCCGGGCCAGGGCGCAGGTGGTGCTGGACGCGCTGGCGCCGACCGCGGCCTCGGACTGGGCCAAGTCGGTGGGGACGGGGCTGCGCACGCCCCCGCCGCGCCTCACCCGCGCGGTGGAGCGCCTCCGGGGCAGGTGACCGCGGGCGGGCGTGCCAAGCTTGGGGCATGCAGTCCGGTACGCAGTCCTACGACGAACGCCTCTCCGCGCCCCGCCTGTGGTGGGTGCTCGCCGTCGCGCTCGGGGCGAGCCTGGGGCTCGCCGCCCTGCCGCTGGGCGTGGTGCCCATGCTGGTGGCGCTGGTCGGCGGTGTGGTGGCGGCCCTGCTGGCGGTGAGCGCGTACGGCTCGGCGCGGATCCGGGTGGTCGCGGGGTCCCTGGTCGCCGGGGACGCGCGGATCCCCGTGGAGGCGCTGGGCCGGGCGTACGCGCTGGACCGGGAGGAGGCGGCGGCCTGGCGTTCGCACCGGGCCGACCCGCGGGCGTTCATGCTGCTGCGCGCCTACATCCCGACGGCGGTCCGGGTGGAGATCACCGACCCGGAGGACCCGACCCCTTACGTGTACCTCTCGACGCGGCACCCGGCGCGCCTGGTGGAGGCGCTGTCGCGGGTGGCGAGGGCCTGACGGGCCGGCCCCGGGGCTACTCGGGGCGCTCGTGCTGCTCGGGGGTGTCGTTCCCGGCGGGGCCCCGGCCGAGCTCGGGGCGGGTCGCGGCGGGGTCGGGCCACTGCCGCGGCAGGGCGGCACCTTCCGCCTGGTCGAGCCGCTCCCAGGACACGGCGCGGGAGCGCAGGTCGGTGCGTATCTCCTCGGCGAGCCTGCGGGTGTCGCGGCGGTTGACGATGCCGCCGATGGCCGCGCCGATCAGGAACGGGCTGAGCGTCGGCAGGTTGCGGAGGGTGCGCTTGAGCAGGCGCTGGCGCAGCTCGCGCTTGAGCTGGCCGCTGATGGCTGAGGCGACGCCGCCGTGCTTGAGCACGTCGACGCCCCTGCGGTTGGCCCAGGAGGCGACGTAGGCGTAGGCGCGCTGGGTGGTGTTGCCCGGCGGGCGCAGGCCGTAGACCTCGTGCAGCTCGGCGATCAGCTTGATCTCCACGGCGGCCACGCCGAGCGTCTCGGCGGCGAGCTCGACCGTCATGGCGGGCGGCACGGGCAGGGCCGCCGCGGCGCCGACGCCCGCGCCGACCGTGGCGCTGCCCTTGACGGCGGCCGACACGAGCTTGTCGGCCAGCTCCTCGGGGCCGAGCCCGGGGAACTGCCGGCGCAGGGTCGCCAGGTCCCGGACGGGGATGCGGGGCGCGGTCTCCGCGAGGCGCTCGGTGAGCGTGGCCAGGCCGACCCGTGCGCCCTGGCCGGCTTTCGCCCTCGCGCGCAAGCCCGCGAGCGAGGCCGGGAGCCGTCCTCGCCCGCTCCCTGTCGCTGCGGGGTCCTCCGTGGTGGGCGGCGCCGCCTCCCCGGGCGTCCGGGCGGCGGGGAGGGCGGAGGAGTCCGCCGGGCCGCCGCCCTCGCGGCTGAAGCGGAAACGGTGCGGGCCTGCCACGGCTGCCCCGCTCAGGCCGCGCAGTCGCGGCAGACCGGCTGGCCGTTCTTCTCCTCCGCGAGCTGGCTCCTGTGGTGCACCAGGAAGCAGCTCATGCAGGTGAACTCGTCCGCCTGCCGCGGCAGCACGCGAACGGACAGCTCCTCGTTCGACAGGTCCGCGCCGGGCAGCTCCAGACTCTCGGCCTGCTCGAACTCGTCCACGTCGACCGTGGAGGCGGACTTGTCGTTCCGCCGGGCCTTCAGCTCTTCGATGCTGTCCTCGTTGAGGTCGTCATCGGTCTTGCGTGGGGTGTCGTAGTCCGTTGCCATGTCGCCTTCTCCCCCTCCGGGTGTTTGCGGTGTCTCCAGCGCACGTAACGCGTGAGAGGCCGGACTTGTGCCCGACCCGAAGCGGAGATTTTGCCCTAACTCAAGGCCTGTTACTCAATCGACACCCAACCGCACCCCCGAAGAGGTGACCGGCGCCGGGTGCCGCGGGCACCGAGGGCGGTGCGCCGGAACCGCCGACGGGGCGCTTCACCGTGTACTTCCCGTGATCGGACGGGTGGGAAACGTCCCCACCCCGGCCGTCCTGGCGGCGCCCCCCACGGGGGCGCGCGCCCCAGTCCGCCCTTGGATCCGGGGCCCGCCACCGCGCGCCGGGCGCGCCTGCGGCGCACACCACGCGGGCGGTCCGCGCCGTTACGCGCCGTAGCCGACCGGGTCGGCTCACCGCGCGGCACGATGGGCGACCACTGTCACCGCTCGCGCTCGCATCATCACACCATGCGAGGAAAGCGTTTGACTGGAAACACATGTGTGATCCATCACATCCCCATCGACACGCGGAAGGAATCCCGTTATACGCCCATTTCCCCCGCACCGGAACACCCGGCCCGTGACCGGCTCAGACGGGGATCGTGACCCTCATGACAAGGCCGCCGCCCTCCCTCGGCACCGCCGTGATGGTGCCACCGTGCGCCCGCACCACCGAACGGACGATGGAAAGGCCGAGTCCCACGCCCCTGTCGCTGCCCGTGCGCTCCGTGCGGAGCCTGCGGAACGGCTCGAAGAGGTTCTCCAGCTCGTAGCCGGGGACCAGCGGACCGGTGTTGGACACCTCCAGCACCGCGTGCCCGGGCGCCGGACCCGCCACAACGTCCACCCAGCCGTTTTCGGCCACGTTGTAGCGCACCGCGTTCTGCACCAGGTTCAGCGCCACCCGCTCCAGCAGCACCCCGTTCCCCTGCACCGTCACCGGCTCCAGGCGGGCCCGCACCGCCACGTTCTTCGCCTGGGCCTCGCCGCGGGTCTGCTCCACCGCCTGGGTGGCCACCTCCGCCAGGTCCACCGGCTTGCGCTCGGTCAGCTCGTTCTCGCTGCGGGCGAGCAGCAGCAGGCCCTCCACGAGCTGCTCGCTGCGCTCGTTGGTGGCCAGCAGCGTCCTGCCGAGCTGCACCAGGTCCGGGGAGGCGTCGGGGTCGGAGAGCTGGACCTCGAGCAGGGTGCGGTTGATCGCCAGCGGGGTGCGCAGCTCGTGGGAGGCGTTGGCGACGAACCTGCGCTGGGAGTCGAAGGAGCGGTCCAGCCGGTCCAGCATGTCGTCGAAGGTGTCGGCGAGCTCCTTCAGCTCGTCGTCCGGCCCGTCCAACTCGATCCTGCGGTGCAGGTCGGAGCCGGCCACCGTGCGGGCCATCCGGGTGATGCGGCCCAGCGGGTGCAGCACCCGGCCCGCCATCACGTAGCCGAACGCGAACGCGGCCACGGTCAGCCCCAGCAGCGCCACCAGCGACTTGCGCAGCAGCGAGTCCAGCGCCTCGTCGCGCTGGAGCGCCATGAAGTCGGCGGTGCACCGCTGGAGGTCGGCGTTGTCCACCGTGTTGCCCGCGTACTGGGAGCACACCTCGCTGGTGAAGCGCACGGCGCTGCCCGACTCGATCTCGAACGGCAGCGGGCTGCTGATCTGGACGCTCTGCGCCACCAGCAGGTAGATCAGCGAAAGCAGCAGCACGCCCGCCATCAGGAACATGCCGCCGTACAGGACGGTGAGCCGGAACCTGATCGTCGGGCGCGGCCACATGCCCGCCGGCGCCTGCGGGTCCCAGGTGGGCTTGGGCGGCACCGGGCGCGGCGGCGCGGCACCCGGGGCGCCGCCGGGGGGCCGCGCCGGGGAGGGGGGAGGGAGCGTCGTCACGTGATCAGATCCGGTAGCCGGAGCCGGGCACGGTCAGGATCACCGGCGGCTCGCCGAGCTTGCGGCGCAGCGTCATCACGGTGACCCGGACGACGTTGGTGAACGGGTCGGTGTGCTCGTCCCACGCCTTCTCCAGCAGTTGCTCCGCCGACACCACCGCTCCCTCGCTGCGCATGAGCACCTCCAGCACCGCGAACTCCTTGGGCGCGAGCTGCACCGGCCTGCCGTCGCGGTGCACCTCCCGGCGGTTGGGATCCAGCCGTATCCCGGCGCGCTCCAGCACCGGGGGCAGCGCGGTGGTGGCGCGGCGCCCCAGGGCCCGCACCCGGGCCACCAGCTCGGTGAAGGCGAACGGCTTGGGCAGGTAGTCGTCCGCGCCCAGCTCCAGGCCCTCCACGCGGTCGCTGACGTCGCCGGAGGCGGTGAGCATCAGCACCCGGGTGGGCAGGGCCCTGCCGACGAGTTCACGGCAGACCTCGTCGCCGTGCACCAGCGGCAGGTCGCGGTCGAGCACCACGACGTCGTAGTCGTTGACGCCGATGCGCTCCAGGGCGGCCGCGCCGTCGTAGACGACGTCCACGGCCATGGCCTGCCGGCGCAGTCCGGTGGCCACAGCATCGGCGAGCAACTGCTCGTCCTCGACGACGAGAACCCGCAACGGGCTGTCCTTCCTGTGTGTTCCTGTGCGTGACCGCCCGCGGCGGTCCGTGGCCGTCCCGGCCGCTGCCGGGCCTCGTGCGCGGCGCGCTCGGTGGACCACCGGCCCGGCTCACGGCAGCCTCGCGGCATCCCGGCGCGAGGCGGCCGGCCCTCCCCCGCGGGGCCGAGCAGGACCGGTGGTGCCTCCATCGTCCCTCGCGGCACCGTAAAACGGAGGTAAGCCGCCGCGGCGGGCGACCCCGCGGGGCGTGGAAGCGGGGTCGCGGAAGGGGAGCGGCCGGATCCGTGCGGGGGCTGCCCGAAACGGCGGGCGAGGGTCCACCATGGAGTCGGAAGCGGTGGAAAAAAGGCGCTTTTTTCCCCGCGAGAATCAGGTTTCCACCCCGAAAACTGGGGGGAAGACCACTGCAATCCACGATCAGCCCTTCCGCACCGGGCGCCACAGCGCACGGTCGGTGGACAGCGAGGACGCGCTGACCCGCAGGGCCATCACGCAGCACACCTGAACCGGGCACGTGGGAGACGTGCCACCGATGACGTGACCCAACCAGAACCATGTAGGGGGCGCCACCATGGACGCGTTCACCGCAGACATCCTGCAGCGCATACGCACGACCGAGTCCGAGCTGCGCGACGCCCGTCAGTCGGGCGACGAGTTCCTCGCCGAGGTCGAGCAGGCCGAGCTCGAGGACCTGCGCCGGCTCGCCGCCGAGCACGGTGTGCGAGTGCCCCAGGGCGCCTGAGACCCCACCGCCTCGACCGCTCGCCGGCGCCCGGACACCCTCGCGGTGTCCGGGCGCTGCTGTGTCCTGGCGGACAGGCGGACGGCTGACGGCTGACGGGAACGGCGGACGGGGGCACCGCGTCGTTCCGGGGTGCCCCGCCCCGCGGAGGGCGCCTAATCGTGCCAGGCGCCCAGTTCCTCCAGGGCCGCCTGGAGCTCCTCGAAGACGCCCGGCACCGCGGCCACCGTCAGCTCACCGGACGGCTCCTCGCCCGGCCGGCCGCCGACCAGCGCGCCGGCCTCGCGGGCGAACAGGGCGCCCGCGGCGAAGTCCCAGGGGTTGAGGCCGCGCTCGTAGTAGCCGTCCAGCCGCCCGCAGCCCACGTCGCACAGGTCGATCGCGGCGGCCCCGGCCCTGCGGATGTCCCGCACCCGCGGCAGCAGGGCGCCCACCACCCGTGCCTGGTGCACCCGCCGCTCGGCGCGGTAGCCGAACCCGGTGCCGATCAGGCACTGCTCGAACGGCGGGGTGGGGCGGCAGTGGACGCGCTCGCCGTCCCGGTAGGCGCCCCGGCCCTCCACGGCGTGGTAGACCTCCCCGCGCATCGGCGCGGCCACCACGCCCACCACGGCCCGCCCGTCCACCTCGGCGGCGATGCTCACCGCCCAGGCCGGCAGCCCGTACAGGTAGTTCACCGTCCCGTCCAGGGGATCGACCACCCAGCGCACGCCGCTGGTGCCGGCCGAGCTCGCCCCCTCCTCGCCGAGGAACCCGTCGTCGGGCCGCCGCCGCCCGACGCAGTCGGCGATCAGCTTCTCGGCGGCGATGTCCATCTCGGTGACGACGTCTATGGGGCTGGTCTTGGTGGCCGCGACGCCGAGGTCGGCCGGGCGGCCGGTGCGCAGCAGCTCGCCCGCCCGCCGCGCGGCCTCCAGCGCGACGTCCAGCAGTTCGGTCCTGAGGGCTTCGGTCACGGGTGTTCCCGTCCTGTCGTGTCTCGCCGTGGTGGGTTGCGGGGCGGGCCGCCGGGCGGCCCCGGCGGCGTTCAGTCCCGCCCGGCCGCCGCGGGGCGCGGGGCGCGCGGGTTGGGGCAGCAGCCGGCCGGGCACACGTCGTGGCTCGGCCCGAGCGCGCCCAGCGCGCAGCGCGCGGGCGCCTGCCTCCGCTCGGCCGCGGCCCGCTCCAGCACCAGCTCCCGCACCGCGGCGGCGAACCGGGGGTCGGCGCCGACCGTGCGGGCCCTGGACACCGGCAGGCCGAGCTCGGCCGCCTTGGCCGCGGCCTCGGTGTCGAGGTCGTACTTGACCTCCATGTGGTCGGAGACGAAGCCGATGGGCACCATCACCACGGCCTCGGCGCCGGCCTGGGACAGCGCCTGGAGGTGGTCGCAGATGTCCGGCTCCAGCCACGGGATGTGCGGGGCGCCGCTGCGGCTCTGGTAGACGAGCTCCCACGGGCGGTCCGCGACCCCGGTGGCCTCCGCGACGGCGTCCGCGACCAGCCGGGCCACCTCCAGGTGCTGGGCGACGTAGGCGCCGCCGTCGCCGTGGACCTCCGCCGGCCCCGAGGTGTCGGCGGCCGCGACCGGGATGGAGTGCGTGGTGAACGCCAGGTGGGCCCGGTCGCGCACCCGCTCGGGGAGCTCGGCCAGCGCGGCCAGGGTGGAGTCGACCATGGGCGCGACGAACCCGGGGTGGTTGAAGTAGTGGCGCAGCTTGTCCACGGTCAGCTCCGGGTGGCCCTCGGCCGCGAGCATCGCCAGGGCGTCGGCGAGGTTCTCCCGGTACTGGCGGCAGCCCGAGTAGGAGGCGTAGGCGCTGGTGGCCAGGACCAGCACCCGCCGCACCCCGTCCGCGGCCATCTGCCGCAGGGTGTCCACCAGGTACGGGGACCAGTTGCGGTTGCCCCAGTGGACGGGGAGGCCGACGCCGTGCGCGGCGAAGTCCTCGCGCAGGGCGGCGAGCAGCTCCCGGCACTGCTCGTTGATCGGGCTGACCCCGCCGAACATGAAGTAGTGCTGCCCCACCTCGACGAGCCGCTCCCTGGGAATGCCGCGGCCCCTGGTCACGTTCTCCAGGAACGGGACGACGTCGTCGGGGCCCTCGGGCCCGCCGAAGGACAGCAGGAGCAGGGCGTCGTAGGGGGCGGTGTCGGCCGCGGTGCTCGGTTCGGGCATGCTCCGATCCTCGCATCCGGCCCGCCCCGTCCCCCCACCCACCCGCGCCCACGCCACCCGCACGCCGCACGCCCGGGGAGCCGGGGGCGCCCCGCCCGCAACCGCGCGCCGGGCCCGACACCGCGCGCCCCCGAGCCCCCGCCTCGGGCGGCAGCGCTCCCCCGTTCCCGCCGCCGCCCCCGCGACGCCGCCCCGCTCCCGTGCCCCTCCTCCGCGCCCCTTAATTGCCTTGCCATGCTCGGTAACCTGTAAAAGCTGCTCATACGCCTTACGGACAATCGGCCCATCGCATCGTCCGACCCACCCCCGTCCCGCCGTGGAGTACCTGTGCTCACCCCCTACCGCGCGATCTTCGCCGCCCCGGGCGCCAAGGCCTTCTCCGCCGCCGGGCTCGTCGCCCGGATGCCGCTGTCCATGCTCGGCATCGGCATCGTCACGATGGTCTCCGAGCTCACCGGCGAGTACGGCACCGCCGGCGCCCTCGCCGCCACCCTGGCCGTTTCTTTCGGGCTGATCGGCCCGCAGGTCTCCCGGCTGGTGGACCGCTTCGGCCAGCGGCGGGTGCTGCGCCCGGCCATGCTGGTCACGGTGGCGGCCGTCACCGCCCTGGTGCTCTGCGCGAGCCTGGACGCGCCGACGTGGACCCTGTTCGTGTGCACCGCCGTCGCCGGGTGCACCCCGAGCATCGGCTCGATGGTGCGGGCCCGCTGGGCGCATCTGTACGGCGGGACCCCGCAGTTGCACACCGCCTACTCCTTCGAGGCCGTCCTGGACGAGGTGTGCTTCATCGTCGGCCCGGTGCTGTCCATCGGCCTGTCCACCGCCGTGCTCCCCGCGGCGGGCCCGATCCTCGCGGTGGGCTTCCTCGCGGTCGGCGTGTTCGCGATCACGGCGCAGCGCGCCACCGAGCCGCCGCCGCACCCGGTGAAGCGCGGTGACACGGGTTCTGCGCTGCGCTCGCCGGGGCTGCGGATGCTGGTGGGCACGTTCGTGGCGACGGGGGCGATCTTCGGCAGCATCGAAGTGATCACCGTGGCGTTCGCCGAGGAGAAGGGGCACAAGGCGGCCTCCAGCCTGGTGCTCGCCGCCTACGCGCTCGGCTCCTGCCTGGCCGGGATAGCCTTCGGGCTGCTGCGGCCCAAGGGCCCGGAGCACCGCAGGTTCCTGATCGGCGTCGCCGCGCTGAGCCTGAGCATGGTGCCGCTGCTGCTGGTGAACAGCCTGGTCACCCTCGGGGTGGCGGTGTTCGTCTCCGGCCTGTCCATCGCCCCGACGATGGTGACCACCATGGCGCTGGTGGAGCGGCTGGTGCCCAGGGCCAGGCTCACCGAGGGGATGACCTGGGTCAGCACGGGCCTGGCCGGGGGCGTGGCGCTCGGGGCCTCGGTCGCGGGGCGGGCGGTGGACGAGACGGGCGCGGCGGACGCGTTCGCCGTACCGGCCGCCGCGGGCGCCCTGACGCTGCTGTTGGCGCTGTTCGGGGTGCGGCACCTGGTTCCCAAAACCGCCGCGACCCGGAACGATGCCCGTCAGATTCCGGGGCCGGGGGCGGAGCCCCCGCGCCGGGCCGGGAGCGACGCGAGCACTGGAGGGCAGCGTGAGCGTGACGGTGACCAGGGCGGGGCGGGCGAGCGCGGGGACCTGGAGCAACTGGGCGGGTAACGTCCGGGTGTGCCCCGCGCGCACGGTGGCGCCCGCGAGCACGGCGGAGCTGGCGGCCGCGGTGCGGGACGCCGCCGAGCGGGGGCTGCGGGTGAAGGCGGCGGGCACCGGGCACTCCTTCACCGCCGCCGCGGCCACCGACGGACTGCTGGTCCTGCCGCACCGGCTGACCGGCATCCGCGAGGTGGACCGGGCGGCGGGCACGGTGACGGTGGAGGCGGGGCTGCCCCTGAAGCGGCTGAATCGTTTCCTCGCCGCGGAGGGCCTGGCCCTGGCCAACATGGGCGACATCATGGAGCAGACGGTCGCCGGGGCCACCAGCACCGGCACCCACGGCACCGGACGGGACTCCGGCTCGCTGTCCGCGCAGGTGCGCGCGGTGGAGCTGGTGCTCGCCGACGGCTCGGTGGTCACCACGTCCGCGCGGGAGCGGCCCGAGCTGTTCGACGCGGCCCGCCTGGGGCTGGGCGCGCTCGGCGTGGTGAGCGCGCTCACCTTCGCCGTCGAGCCCGCGTTCCTGCTCACCGCCCGCGAGGAGCCGATGCGGTTCGACCGGGTCCTCGCCGAGTTCGACCGGCTGGTCGCCGAGAACGACCATTTCGAGTTCTACTGGTTCCCGCACACCGACGGCTGCAACACCAAGCGCAACAACCGCACCGACGGTCCCGCCGCCCCGCTGCCCCGGGTGCGCGGCTGGGTGGACGACGAGCTGCTGTCCAACGGGGTCTTCCAGGCGGCCTGCGCCCTCGGCCGCACCCTGCCCGGCGCGATACCGGCGATCGCCCAGGTCTCCAGCCGCGCCCTGTCCGCCCGCACCTACACCGACACCTCCTACAAGGTGTTCACCTCGCCCCGCCGGGTGCGCTTCGTCGAGATGGAGTACGCGCTGCCGCGCCGGGCCGCGGTGCCGGCGCTGCGCGAGCTGAAGGCGCTCGTGGAGCGGTCGGACTGGCGGATCAGCTTCCCCGTGGAGGTCCGGGTGGTGCCGGGCGACGACGTGTGGCTGTCCACCGCGCACGGCAGGGACACCGTGTACATCGCGGTGCACGTCTACCGCGGCTCGGCGTACCGGGAGTACTTCACCGCCGTGGAGCGGATCATGGTCGCGCACCGGGGGCGGCCGCACTGGGGGAAGCTGCACAGCCGTGACGCTGAGTATCTGGCGGAGGTGTATCCGCGCCTCGCCGACTTCACCGCGCTGCGGGACCGGCTCGACCCCGATCGGCGCTTCGGGAACGACTATCTGCGCCGGGTGCTGGGCGCGTAGGGCGGCCCGGCGCGGGCCCGGGACGGGACGGGCGCTCCTCGCACCGTCGGACCAGTACATCGGATGACCGCGAGAAGAGGGGATTTGCCCCGTACGGCGGTGTTTCGCGCATCTGAACACCGTTGCGGGGCAACGCCCAATCAGGGCAGGCTGTCAACTCCAGGCCGTATGCGGCGGTTCGACGGCGCGGTGGTCCACCGACATGGCCCGAATGGAGTACTGTGCCCAAGGTGTCGCGGCAAAGGTTGGAAAGGAGCGGCGCCGGGTGGCAGCAGACGTCACGCAGCGTTGCGAACAGGTAACCGTGCCATAACGGCGAGTCGTGGCACCGCCCGACACGCCAGGCAAGTCCGCAAGGTTGTGGCAGGCTGCACCCGGGCAGGCCACACTCGTCCAACGGGAGCAGCGACGCGAGACACGTCGGCAGGCGCCACCGGGAGGTCCCCATGCCCGAACTGCGTGTCGTGGCCGTCAGCAACGACGGCACACGACTGGTGCTGAAGGCTGCCGACAGCACGGAGTACACGCTTCCGATCGACGAGCGCCTGCGCGCCGCCGTGCGCAACGACCGCGCGCGCCTGGGCCAGATCGAGATCGAGGTCGAGAGCCACCTGCGGCCGCGCGACATCCAGGCGCGGATAAGAGCGGGCGCGACCGCCGAGGAGGTCGCCCAGTTGGCCGGCATCCCGGTGGAGCGGGTCCGCCGCTTCGAGGGACCGGTGCTGGCCGAGCGCGCCTTCATGGCCGAGCGCGCCCGCAAGACCCCGGTGCGGCGCCACGGCGAGAGCACCGGGCCGATGCTGGGTGACGCGGTCGCCGAGCGGCTGCTGCTGCGCGGCGCCGAGAAGGACTCCGTGCAGTGGGACTCCTGGCGGCGCGACGACGGCACCTGGGAGGTGCTGCTCGTCTACCGGATCGCCGGCGAGCCCCACTCCGCGAGCTGGAGCTACGACCCGCCGCGCCGCCTTGTGCAGGCGTGCGACGACGAGGCGCGCAGGCTGATCGGGGAGAGCGCCGAGCAGCCCGAGCCGAGCCTGCCGTTCGTCCCCAGGATCGCCCGGCTGCCCCGCGACCGCTCCGACCGGGAGCGCGACCGGGACCGCGACCGCACGCCCGCCGCGGAGCGCGGCGAGGACGAGCGCGACTCGCTGACCAGCCTGCTGGACGTGGTGCCGAACTTCCGCGGCGACATGGTGGTGCCCGACACCGCCGAGGACCCCGCGGCCGAGGCGGAGGAGGCGCAGGTCGCCGAGGCGGCTCCGCCCGCGGCCAGCGCCGGCGCGGGCGCCGCTTACGCGGACGTGCTGATGCCGCGCACCGTGGCCGGGCACCGCGACCGGCTGGTCGGCAGCACGGACCGCCAGGCCGAGGCCGACGGCGTGCGCCCGGGCCGCCGGGCGACGGTGCCGAGCTGGGACGAGATCGTCTTCGGCAGCCGCAGGAAGAAGGAGTAGCGCCGGGCGGGCCCGCCCCGTTCACCCGATCCGGTGCAGGTTCTCCTCCGCCCAGGTGCGCAGGTCGGCCAGCGGCCGGGCGGCGCCGCGGCCCAGTGCGGTGAGCTCGTACTCGACGTGCGGCGGAACGGCCGGGTAGACCGTCCGCTCCACCAGGCCGGCGTCCTCCAGGCGGCGCAGCGTCCTGGTCAGCACCTTGGGACTGACGCCCTCCAGCCTGCGCTGGAGGGCGCCGAACCGGACCGGCCCGTCCTCGAGTGCGCCGATGGCCAGTGCCGACCACTTGTTGGCCAGCAGGTCGAGCAGCGCCCGGCAGGGGCACTGGGCCGCGTAGACGTCGTGCTTG
The DNA here is from genome assembly GCF_054782095.1 of Streptomyces capparidis. Lineage (NCBI taxonomy): Bacteria > Bacillati > Actinomycetota > Actinomycetes > Kitasatosporales > Streptomycetaceae > Streptomyces > Streptomyces capparidis. The sequence goes on from NZ_BAAGTD010000022.1 coordinate 101,763, forward strand.
TCGTGCCGGCCGGTTTCGCAGCCCGCTGCCATGGAACCTTCCTCCCGTGCCGCCGGGCACCCCTGGACGCACTACCCGGAAGATAGTTGTTTCCCCCAGGGTAGTAGGGGCCCTTGCGGGTCACCGCGGCGGGCCGCCTACCGTGTCGCGCGGCGGCCGGCTCCGTGCCCGGTCCCCTCCCCCTCCCTTCGTCCGAGGAGCATCGCCTTGTCCGAGCAGAACGGAACGATCTCTTCCGCACCCGTGATGCGCGCGGTGACCCAGCACGCCTTCGGCGGCCCCGAGGTGCTCGTCCCCGCCGAGGTCCCCCGCCCGGCTCCGCTGCCCACCGAGGTGCTGGTGCGCGTGGTCGCCGCAGGCGTCAACCCGGTGGACCGCAAGACCCGCGAGGGCGGCGGCATGGCCGGGGTGCTCGGCGAGCCGCCCTTCGTCCTCGGCTGGGACGTCTCCGGCGTGGTGGAGGAGGTCGGCTTCGGCGTGACCACCCTCGAGCCGGGCGACGAGGTGTACGGCATGCCGTGGTTCCCGCGCGCCGCGGGCGCCTACGCCGAGTACGTGACCGCGCCGTCCCGCCAGTTCGCCGTCAAGCCGGCCTCGCTCGGCCACGAGGAGGCCGCGGCCGTGCCGCTGGCGGCGCTGACGGCCTGGCAGGTGCTGGTGGACACCGCCCGGGTCACACCGGGTCAGCGGGTGCTGGTGCACGCCGCGAACGGCGGGGTGGGCCACTTCGCGGTCCAGCTCGCCAAGCACCTGGGGGCGCACGTCGTCGCCACCGCCAGGGCCCGCCACCACGACTGGCTGCGCTCGCTGGGCGCGGACGAGCTGGTCGACCACACCGAGGGCCCCTTCGAGGAGCGGATCTCGGACATGGACGTGGTGGTGGACCTGGTCGGCGACGAGGGCGACCGCACCAGCACCCGCTCGCTGTCCGTGCTCTCCCCCGGCGGCCTGCTGGTGGCCGTGCCCTCCGGCGCCGCCGCCGACCTGGGCCGGGTGGCCGAGCGGGCCGGGGTGCGCGCCACCGGGTTCCTGGTGGAGCCGGACGGCCCCGCGCTGGCGCGCCTGGCCGAACTCGTCGACGACGGCCGCGTCGCGGTGGCCGTCCAGGAGGTGTTCCCGCTGGAGCGGGCCGCGGACGCCCACCGCAGGCTCGCCGAGGGCGGGATGCGGGGCAAGCTCGTGCTGCGGGTGGCCGCCGGCTGAGCCCGCCCCGCGCCGCGGCTCAGCCCGGCTCCGCGCCCGTCGCCACCGGGCGGGAGGAGTCCGCGGTCCACTCGCTCCAGGAGCCGACGTACAGCGCGGCCGGCACCCCCGCCAGCTCCAGGGCCAGCACCTGCTGGGCCGCGCTGACACCGGATCCGCAGTAGACGCCGACCGGCGCGGAGCCGTCGGCGCCGAGCGCGGCGAAGCGCGCGGCCAGCTCCTCGCGCGGGCGGAACCGGCCGTCCCCGGCGAGGTTCCCCGCGGTCGGCGCGCTCACCGCGCCGGGGATGTGCCCGGCCACGGGGTCGATCGGCTCGACCTCGCCCCGGTAGCGCTCCCCGGCGCGGGCGTCGAGGAGCAGCCCGGAGCGGGCCAGCGCGGCGGCCTCGTCCGCGGTGAGGGACGGCATGCCGCCGGGCCGCGCGGTGAAGTCGCCGTCCTCCGCTGCGGGCACCGCGCTCTCCAGCGGGAGCCCGGCGTCGTTCCAGGCCCGCAGGCCGCCGTCGAGCACCCGCACCCGGGCGTGGCCGGTCCAGCGCAGCAGCCACCAGGCGCGCGCGGCCGCCCACCCGTCGGCCGCGTCGTAGGCGACCACCTCGCGGCCGGACCGCACCCCCGCCCGCCGCATCGCCGCCTGGAAGACCGCCAGGTCCGGCAGGGGGTGGCGGCCCCGCTCGCCGGGCGGGCCGGCCAGCTCGCCCTCCAGGTCGACGAAGTGGGCCCCGGGGACGTGGCCCGCCTCGTACTCGGGCCTGCCGTGCGGGCCGCCGAGCCGGTAGCGCACGTCCAGGACGGCGGGCGGGTCGTCCGCGCGCAGCGCCCGGGCCAGCTCGTCGGTGGTGATGATGGGTTCCATGGGCCCATTGTGGTCCCCGGCGGGGGATGCGATGGTTCCTTGGGCGGGGTCGGCGACACACCCCCTTTCGCTCCCTTAGGCTCCTTTTGTTCGGTATTGCCGCTCGGTATTGCCGCTGTTCGGCATTGCCGCTGTTCGGTGTCGCTGTTCGGTGTTGCCGCTCGGTGTTGCCGCTCGGTGTTGCTGCTCGGTGTTGCTGCTCGGGGCCGCTCCCGGTGGGCAGGAGATCTCCCGGACGGCGAGCGTTCGAGGTTGCGAGGAGAGTGCGATGAGCGAGGTCCCCGCCCGGCCGGTGCACGGCACCCCCTGCTGGGTCAGCCTGCTGGTGCGCGACCTGCCGGCCGCCGAGCGGTTCTACGGCGCCCTGTTCGGGTGGGAGTTCCGGCCCGGGCCGCAGCGCCTGGGCCCGTACACCCGGGCGGTGCTCGGCGGGCGCGAGGTGGCGGGCATGGCGCAGATCCCGCGGGACCGCCGCATGCCGGTGTCCTGGACGGTGTACCTCGCCGGCGACGACGCGGACGCGACGGCCGAGCGGGTGCGGGAGGCCGGGGGCACGGTGGCGGTGGGGCCCATCGAGGTGGACTCGGCCGGGCGGATGGCGATCGCCTCCGACCCCGCGGGCGCCGTCTTCGGGATCTGGGAGCCCCACGAGCGCGTCGGCACCGACCTGGCCCCCGAGCCGGGCCGCCTGGTGTGGAACGAGCTGATCACCCGGGACCCGTCCTGGATCGACACCTTCTACATCGCCGTGTTCGGCTACACCACCGAGCAGGTGCCGAGCCCTTTCGAGTCCCGGATGCTGCTGTGCCTGAAGGACCGGCCGGTCGCCGGGATCAGCGGGGTGGGCGACCGCCTGCCCCGCACCCGCCCCCCGTACTGGATGTCGTACTTCTCCGTGTCCGACGCCGACGCCACCGCGGCGCGCGTGCGCGACCTGGGCGGCAGCGTGCTGCGGGAGCCCCGGGACTCCCCGTACGGGCGCCAGGTCGTCCTCGCCGACCCGGAGGGCGCCCGCTTCGCGGTCGTGCAGGGCCCCGAGCCCCTGGCCGAACCGGACCCCCTGCCCCCGCCCGGCGCCTGAGCGCCCGGCTAGCCCGCCACCGGGGCCTGCGCCCCCTCGCCCGCGGCGTCCACCGGCAGGACGTCGGGGGACAGGGCGCCCGCCCGCGCGGAGGCGGCCGTCATGCGGCGGCGGTGGTGCCTGCGGCACAGCACCTCGTAGCCGACCTCGCCCGCGGGCCGGCCCACGTCGCCGACGACGACCTGCGCGCCCTCGACCACCATCGCCCCGCCTACGGTGCGGGCGTTGTGCGTGGCCCTGGCCCCGCACCAGCACAGCGCCTCCACCTGGAGGGTCTCCAGACGGTCCGCGAGCTCCACCAGGCGCTGCGAGCCGGGGAAGAGCCGGGCGCGGAAGTCGGTGGTGATGCCGAACGCGAACACGTCGATGCCGAGGTCGTCCACCACCCGGGCCAGTTGGTCCACCTGCGCCGGGGTGAAGAACTGGGCCTCGTCGGCGATCACGTAGTCGGCGCGCCCGCCCGCCGACAGATGGCCGACGACGTGCGCGTAGAAGTCGAAGGAGTCGGTGACCTCCACGGCGCGGGTGGCCAGGCCCAGGCGGCTGGAGAGCACGCCCTCCCCGGCCCGGTCGTTCCTGGTGAAGATCAGGCCCTCGCGGCCCCGCGCGGAGTGGTTGTGGTCCATCTGGAGGGCGAGCGTGCTCTTGCCGCAGTCCATGGTTCCGTTGAAGAACACAAGTTCGGGCATGGCGGGCGCGGGCCTTCCTTCGGGGTCGAGCGGGCGGGTGGGCGGAACGGCGGTCAGGTGCGCAGTTCGAGCAGGGGGACGAGCTGCTCGACCGGCGTCATCGAGCCGTGCAGGCCCACCATGGAGGACTCGCCCGGCTCGCTCCTGCTGGCGATCACCGCCATGTCGTCGCGGGCGGCGGCCACCACGTCGCCGATCCTGCCGTACACGCGCGGGTCCACCACCGGGCCGAACCAGCCCGCGGCGATCGCCTCGTCGCGGGTGGCCACCCACATGCGGTCGCCGAGCACCTCGCTCCACACCGCGTACACGTCGCCCGCGGCGCCCGGCACCGCGTACACGTGCCGGGCCCGGCCCTCGCCGCCGAGTTCGGCAACGCCGGCGCGCAGCTCCCAGTCGTCGTCGAAGTCCACCCGGTGCTCCGGCGCGATGTCGATCATGCCGTGGTCGGCGGTGACGTACAGCGCCGAGCGCGGCGGGAGCTGCTCGGCCAGGCGCTGCGCGAGCTGGTCCACCCGGGAGAGCTGCCACCGCCACTGGTCGGAGTCCACGCCGTGCCGGTGGCCGGTGCCGTCCAGGTCGCTGTAATAGGTGTAGACCAGGGTGCGGTCGGCCGCGGCGAGCCGCTCGGCGGCCAGGTCCATCCGCTCCTCGCCGGTCAGCCGCCCGAAGAACGTGCCCCCGGACAGCGCCACCCGTGTCAGCGGCGTGTGCTCGAACAGCGGCGAGGAGACCTGGCAGGTCTCGATGCCCGCCGCGTGCGCGCGCTCGAACACGGTCGGATAGGGCTGCCACTCGGCCGGGTCGGTGTACGGCTGCCAGCGCAACTGGTTCATCAGCGTGCGCGTGCCCGGCACCAGCACCATGTACCCGGCCAGGCCGTGCGCGCCCGGCGGCAGGCCGGTGCCCACCGAGGCCAGGGAGGTGGCGGTGGTGGAGGGGAATCCCGCGGTCAGGGGGCGGCCGGTGCCGCCGAGGGACGTCTCCAGCAGGGAGGTCAGGAACGGCGCCTGTTCGGGGTGGGCGCGCAGCAGCTCCCAGCCGAGGCCGTCCACCAGGAACAGGCAGGCCCGGTCGGCGGGCTCCAGCGCCAGGCCGCCGTCGGGGCCGGGCAGGCCGAGGCCGCGGGCGATGGCGGGCAGCACGTCGGCCAGGGAGGCGGAGCCGTACAGCGGGGCGGGCGCGGCCTGGGGGTCTGCGGGTGCGGGGTGGTTCATCTGCGGGTGCGGCGCCGCTCAGCCCGCGGCCTGGGCCGTGGCCTCGGACAGCGCCTGGGCGAACGCCAGGGTCTGGGTGACCGTCTCGGGTCCGTCCCCGGCCTCGCTGACGCGCAGGCTCAGGTCGTCGGAGGTGGAGGAGCCGGTGTAGCCGTGGTCGGCCTCGCAGTTGGGGTCGCCGCAGGCGGCGGGCTCCAGGTCGAGGCGGTTGACGGCGCCCCAGCCGATGGTCAGGACGACCTCGCGGGGCAGGGTGCCGGGGGTGTACGACTCGGGGTTGGCCACGACGCGGCTGAGCACCACCGAGGAGATCCGGGAGAGCTTCACCGACTCGGTGGAGGTGGTGGCGTAGGGCGAGGGCGAGGTGTCGTCGGCGGCCTGCTCGTCGGTGTGGCTGACGATGAACCTGGTGCCGGTGAGGACCAGCACGGTCACGTGCCTGCGCACCTCGTTGGCGTCGAACGTGGTCTCCTGGTGCACCAGGTAGGACACGACCGGCTCGTTGCCGACCGCGGACTCCACCGCCTCCGCGACGAGCGCGGGGTAGTAGCCGCTGCGCTCGATGGCCGTGCGCAGGCCCTGGGTCGTCGTACCGGTCTTCGCCATGAGGTCCATCCTAGGCCGTAACGGGCCGCGGGACAGACACGCCGGGCAAGGCCCCAGGGGCGCCCGGCGCCCGCTCGCGGGCCGTCCGCGCCCTCCCCCGCGGCCGTGCGCGCCCCGCCGTCCGGCCGTCCGGGCCCCGCCGTCGGGCCGCGCGCGCCGCGGCGGCCGGGCCGGTGCGGCGTCAGTACCGCGACAGGCTGCGCGGGCCCAGGTCGTCGCGGGCCGGCGGCCGGGCCAGGCACACCGAGGCGCCGAGCACGGCCAGGCCCCGGGGAGCGACGACGACCGGCTCCAGGTCGACGAGCGCCACCTCCGGCAGGTCGTGGACCAGCAGCGACACCCGCAGCAGCAGCTCCTCCAGGGCGGCGGTGTCCACCGGCTCCGCCCCCCGGTAGCCGAACAGCAGCGGCGCCGCCCCGATGGAGCGCACCAGCTCGGCGACGTCCCGGTCGGTGGCCGGGACCAGCCGGTGGGCGACGTCGCCGAGCAGCTCGGACGCGGGCCCGGCCAGGCCGAACGACAGCACCGCGCCGACGGCCGGGTCCACCGCGGCCCGCACCACGGTGTCCACCCCGCGCGGCGCCATGGCCTGGACCACCGGGCGGAGGCCGCCGGGGTCGCCCAGGGTCCGGGTCAGCTCGCGGAACGCGCGCCGCAGGTCGTCCTCGTCGGCGAGGTCGAGCCGCACCCCGCCGAGGTCGGGGCGGTGCCGCAGCCGCTCCGCCGTGGTCTTCAGCGCCACGGGGTAGCCCAGTCGCCCGGCGGCCTCGGCGGCGGCGTCCGCGGTGGGCGCGGGCAGGGCGGGGCGCACCCGGATCCCGTAGCGGGCCAGCAGCCGGGCGGCCTCCGCGTCGTCGGCCACCAGGGGCGCGTCCGGCCGCTCACCCGCCTCGTGGGCGGTCAGCAGCGCGGCGACCCGGGCGCGGGCGGCGGGCACGTCCACGTCGTCGTAGGCGGGGACCCGGCCGGGGTCGGCCTCGGCGCGGCGCCAGGCGGCGTGCCGCACCGCCTCGGCCAGCGCCCGCACGGCCCGCTCCGCGGCCGGGTAGGTGGGCAGCCTGGGGCCGCCCTCGTCGCCGGTGAGCAGCTCCGGCAGGTCGTCCAGGGCCAGGTGGACGACCAGGACGGGCTTGTCCGCGCCGTCCGCCGCGGCGCGCAGGGCGCGGGCGAGCGCGGGCGCGTCCCACGGCTCGTGCGCGCCGTCGCCGCCGACCGGGGGTATCGCGGTGACCAGGACGGCGTCGGTGCCGTCGTCGGCGAGCGCGGCGGCGAGCGCGGCGCGGAAGTCCTCGGGGGTGGCGGCGGTGGTCAGGTCGCGGGGCGGGGACGGCTCGAGGGACGCGGTCAGGCAGGCGTCCTGGGCGAGCACGCCGAGGGACTCGGAGTTGCCGAGGATCGCGACCCGGCCGCCCGCGGGCAGCGGGCGGCAGTCCAGCAGCAGCCCGACGTCCAGCAGTTCGGTGACGGTGTCCACGCGGATCACCCCGGCCTGGCGGAACAGGGCGTCCACGGTGGCGTCGGGGATGCGCGGGGCGGGCACGGCGTGCCCGGCGGGGACGCCGCTGGCGGTGTGCCGCCCGGCCTTGACCACCACGACGGGCTTGGCGCGGGCGGTGCGGCGGGCGAGGCGGGTGAACTTGCGCGGGTTGCCGAACGACTCCAGGTACATCAGCACCACGCCGGTGGCCGGGTCCTCGTGCCAGTACTGGAGCAGGTCGTTGCCGGAGACGTCGGCGCGGTTCCCGGCCGAGACGAACGACGACAGGCCGAGCCCGCGCCGGTGCAGGCCCGCCAGCAGCGCTATGCCGATCGCGCCGGACTGGGTGAACAGGCCGATCCGGCCGGTCGAGGGCAGCCGCGGGGCGAGGGAGGCGTTCAGCCGGACGTCCGGCGCGGTGTTCCCGACGCCGAACGCGTTGGGGCCGATGACGCGCATGCCGGCGGCGCGGGCCAGGCGCACCAGCTCCCGCTGCCGGGCGCGGCCCGGCTCGCCGGACTCCGCGTAGCCCGCGGCGACCACGACCAGGCCCTGCACGCCGTGGGCGCCGCAGTCGGCGACGGCCTCGTGAGCGCGCTCGGCGGGCACCGCGATGACGGCGAGGTCCACCGGCTCGGGGATGTCGTGCACCGAGCGGTGGGCGGGCACGCCCTCGGGCTCCAGGGTCGTGCAGTCCTCGGGGAACGCGCTGTTGACGGCGTGGACGCGGCCGGTGAAGCCCGCGTCGAGCAGCCCGCCGAGCAGGGCGCGCCCCACACCGCCGGGGCGGCGCCCGGTGCCGACCACCGCCACCGAGCGCGGGGCGAGCAGGCGGCGCACGGAGCGGGCCTCGGCGCGCAGCTCGCGGGCGCGCATCACCTCCACCGACGCCTCGGTGGGCTCCAGTCCGAACTCCAGGCGCACCACGCCGTCCTCGAAGCTGCGGTGCTGGGTGTACCCGGCGTCGGTGAACACCTTGATCATCCGGCGGTTGGACGGCAGCACCTCGGCGACGAAGCGGCGGATGCCGCGCTCCCGGGCGACGGCGGCGATGTGCTCGAGCAGCGCGGAGGCGACCCCGCGGCCCTGGTGGGCGTCCTGCACCAGGAACGCCACCTCGGCCTGGTCGCCGCCCTCCTGCCCCCGCCGGCCGATCCGGTCGTAGCGGACGGTGGCGATGAACTCGTCGCCGACGACGGCGGCCAGGCCCACCCGGTCCACGTAGTCGTGGTGCGTGAAGCGGCGCACGTCGCGGTCGGACAGACGCGGGTAGGGCGCGAAGAACCGCAGGTACTTGGACTCGTCGGAGACCTCGGCGTAGAAGGCCACCAGGCGGTCGGCGTCGTCCGGGGCGATGGGGCGGATGTGCGCGGTGCCGCCGTCGCGCAGCACGACGTCCGCCTCCCAGTGCTCGGGATAGCGCCTCTCCGGCGGGTGCTCCCCGGCCTGCCCGCTGCTGACTGCCATTGTGCCAGCGTATGCCGTAAATCACGGTCGGGCGGTGTCCGAGGGCCGCGGCCGGTTTGAGAGAGTGGGGGCGGGCCGGGCCCGGGGTGCCGCCGCGTCCGCCCGGCCCGGACAACCCCGCATTCTCCGTGAAGGGCTACACCATGGTCGAGCGCCGTGTCACCGTCGGTTGGGCCGAGGGCCTGCACGCACGCCCCGCCTCCCTCTTCGTCCGCGCCGCGACCGCGGCGGGCGTCCCCGTGACGATCGCCAAGGCCGGGGGCACCCCGGTCAACGCCGCCAGCATGCTGGGCGTCCTGGGTCTGGGCGCGCAGGGCGGCGAGGAGGTCGTGCTGGCCTCCGAGGCGGACGGCGCCGAGGCCGCCCTCGACCGCCTGGCGAAGCTGGTCGCCGAGGGCCTGGACGAGCTGCCCGAGACGGTCTGAGCGGCGGCACCGCCCCGCGTGAAGGCGCGCCCCCTCGCCGGGGCGCGCCTTCACGCGCATACGGGGCGGGGCGGCGGCTGCGCACGGGGGTCGCGCTCGGGCCGGCGCGGGGCGGCGGGGCGTTCGGGGGTTCCCGGGCCTTGTTCCGGCTTCCGTCTCCATCGCCGGCTCCGGTCTCCGCTCCCGGCCCCCGCTCTGCTCTCCGTTCCCGGCTGCGGTCTCCGGCCCCGGTCCCGGCCGCGTTCCCGCCCCACGTGTCCGGCCGCCGTTCCCGGCCCTCCCTCCCCCGCCGTCTCCGTTCCCGGCTCATTTCCCCGGCCCGGCCCACGGCCCCGTGCCCGCCCGTCGTATCCGGCCGCCGTTGTCGGCTCCGTTCCGGACCCGACGCCCCCATTCCCGGCTCCGTCCCCGCCCCGCCTGTCCGGCCGCCGTTCCCGTCTCCGTTCCCGCCCCCGATAATTCGCCGGGCGCCGTTGTATACAGCAGAACCGTTGAATACGAGGACACCGCCTGTTCCGGGCGTGTTTCGTTCTCCTCACCGCCGGCTGGCGCTGCCCGTGCCCTTCGGGGACCGCCCGTTCTGCCGGGGCATGCGGCGCAGCCGGTACGCCGCGGCCGACCGCTCCACGTGCAGCGCCGCGAGCCGCCGCGCCCGCTCGGCGTCGCCGCGGGCCACCGCGTCCGCGATGGCCGCGTGCTCGCCCCAGGACTCCTCGGCGCGCATCGGCAGCTCCACCGAGTACACCCACGTCAGCTTGTGCCGGAGCTGGGTGAGCAGTTGCGCGAGGCTGGTGCTGCCCGACGCCTGCGCGAGCGTCTCGTGGAACCAGCCGTCGAGCGACGGCAGATCGGACAACTGCCGCTGCTGCGCCCGCTCCTGACCGAGTTTCACCAGCCCGCGCAGCACTTTCACATGCGCCTGCGTGCGGCGCTGCGCGGCGCGGGCGGCACCCAGCGGCTCCAGCAGGGCGCGGATCTCCAGCAGGTCGGCGGACTCCTCCTCGGTGAGCTCGGCCACCGAGGCGCCCGCGTGCCTGCGGGTGCGGACGAAGCCCTCGGACTCCAGGGTGCGCAGGGCCTCGCGGACCGGGACGCGGGAGACGCCGTACCGCTTGGCCAGCAGCTCCTCGGCCAGCCGGCTGCCGGGCGGGAAGTGGCCCTTGATGATGTCGTCGCGGATCGCGGCGCAGACCGCCTGCGCGGAAATCCGCCCGCCCGACGCCGCGCCCGTCCCGTTCACACCCGTCCCCGCATGGCCGGCCCTTTTCCTTAATGGCCGCGTAACGCGGCGTATCCACTTTCTTTCGCGACTCTATTTCAGGAATGCTCCGGCCCGATGAACAGGAGGAAACATCGCAGGCCGGAACCGGACACAAGCGGGGGAAACGCGTGCCCCGGCACGCGTGGCGCGCGCCGGGGCACATGGCGGGCCGGACGGAGCCGGTCAGCGGCCGCTCAGGGGCCGATCACCCGCACCGGGCCGATGCCGAGCTCCTCCACGGGGCCCGCAATCGCGGAGGCGTCGCCGACCAGCACCGTGACCAGCCGGTCCGGCGGGAACGCCCGCACCACGGCGGCCGTGGCCTCCACCGTGCCGACCTCGGTGAGCCGCTCGTAGAAGCGGGCCTGGAAGTCGTCGGGCAGCTCCTGCTCGACCTGGTCGGCGAGGGTGGCCGCGACCGAGGACGCCGTCTCGTACTTCAGCGGCGCCACCCCGACCAGGTTCTGCACCGCGGCCTCCCGCTCCTGCTCGGTGAGGCCGCCCTCGGCCAGCTCCCGCAGCACCCGCCAGGTGTCGGCGAGCGCGGGTCCGGTGACGTCGGTGGCCACCGAGCCGCTGATGGCGAGCATGGAGGCGCCCGAGCCGTCCACGGCGGAGCGCAGCACCTGGCCGAAGGCGCGCACGCCGTAGGTGTAGCCCTTCTCCTCGCGCAGCACCCGGTCGAGACGGGAGGTGAGGGTGCCGCCGAGGCAGTAGGTGCCGAGCACCTGCGCGGGCCAGGCCGGATCGTGCCGGTCGGTGCCGACCCGGCCGATGAGCAACTGCGTCTGCACCGCCCCCGGCCGGTCCACGACGATCACGCGGGCCGTGTCGTCGCCGACGATCGCCGGGCGGGCCCAGGGGGCGGCCTGCCCGCCCGTCCAGGCGCCCAGGGTCGAGCCGAGCGCGGCGCCCAGGTCGATGCCGGTGAGGTCGCCGACCACGACGGCCGTGGCGGTGGAGGGCCGCACATGCGCGGTGTAGAAGTCCCGGACCGCCCCGGGGGTGATCCGGGCCACCGACTCCTGGGTGCCCTGGCGGGGGCGGGAGATGCGCTGCTCGCCGGGGAACAGGTCGGCGTACAGGGCGACGGCCGCGCGCCGCGCCGGGTTGGCCAGCTCGTGCGGGATCTCGTCCAGCCGGTTGGCGACGAGGCGCTCGACCTCGTCCGGGACGAACGCCGGGGCCCGCAGCGCGTCGGCGAGCAGCCCGAGCGCCCGCTCCAGGCGGGAGGCGGGCACCTCCAGGGAGACCCGCACGCCGGAGTGGTCGGCGTGCGCGTCCAAGGTGGCGCCGCAGCGCTCCAGTTCGGCGGCGAACTCCTCGGCGGAGTGCCGGTCGGTGCCCTCGGACAGCGCCCTGGCCATGATCGTGGCCACGCCGTCCAGGCCCTCGGGCTCGGCGGCCAGCGGCGCGTCGAGCAGCACCTCGACGGCGACGATCTTCTGCCCGGGGCGGTGGCAGTGCAGCACCGTCACCCCGTTGGGCAGGGCGGAGCGGGCGGGGGCGGGGAAGTCCCACGGCTTGGCGGGGCCCGCCTCGGGCCGCGGGTGGAACGTCATGCTGGGCGTCACGTCGGTCACGTCGGTCACTGGCCGTCCTCGGCTTCCTGCGCTTCTCCGGCTCCCCCGGCCGCCTCGCCGGCGGGGTCATCGGCTTCCTCCCGGCCCGTGGGCTCGTACACCAGCACGGCGCGGTTGTCCGGGCGCAGCCGGGCGGCGGCGACGGCCCGCACCTCCTCGGCGGTGACCTCCAGCACCCGCTCCACGGCGTTCAGCGCCAGCGACGGGTCGCCGAACAGCGTGGCGTACCGGCACAGCTCGTCGGCGCGGCCGCCCGCGGTGGCGAGCCGGTCCAGCCACTCGCGCTCGATCTGCGCCTGGGCGCGCTCCAGCTCCTCGGGGGTGGGCCCCTCCTCGGCGAAGCGGGCCAGCTCCTCGTCCACCGCGGCCTCGGCGGCGGCGGCCTCCACCCCGCTGGAGAGCTTCAGGTCCAGCCAGCCGAGCGACGGGGCCTGAGCCAGTCTCAGCAGCCCGAAGGAGGCGCCGACGGCGAGGCGGTCGCGGCGCACCAGGCGGTTGTGCAGCCGGGAGGACTCCCCGCCGCCCAGGACGGTCAGCGCGAGGTCGGCGGCGTCGGCCTCGCGGACGCCGTCCTGCGGCAGCCGGTAGACGGACATCACGGCGCGCGCCGGCACGTCCTCGCGGACCACTTGGCGCACCTCCCGCCCGATCACCGCCGGCAGGGCGCCGTCGCGCGGGCGGGGCTTCCCGTCGTGCGAGGGGATGGAGCCGAAGTACTTCTCCACCCAGGCGAGGGTCTGCTCGGGGTCGATGTCGCCGACGACCGCGAGCACCGCGTTGTTCGGCGCGTAGTAGGTGCGGAAGAACGCGCGCGCGTCCTCCAGGGAGGCGGCGTCCAGGTCGGCCATGGAGCCGATGGGCGTGTGGTGGTACGGGTGGCCCTCGGGGAAGACCATCGCGACCAGGCGCTCGAACGCGGTGCCGTAGGGGACGTTGTCGTAGCGCTGGCGGCGCTCGTTCTTCACCACGTCCCGCTGGTTGTCCAGGCTCTCCAGGTCCAGCGCGGCCAGGAGGCTGCCCATGCGGTCGGCCTCCAGCCACAGGGCGAGCTCGACCTGGTGGGCGGGCATGGTCTCGAAGTAGTTGGTGCGCTCGAAGCTCGTGGTGCCGTTGAGGGAGCCGCCCGCGCCCTGCACCATCTCGAAGTGCCCGTTGCCGCGCACGTTCGCCGAGCCCTGGAACATCAGGTGCTCGAAGAGGTGGGCGAGGCCGGTGCGGCCCGGCACCTCGTGCCGGGAGCCGACGTCGTACCACAGGCACACGGCGGCGACCGGCGTCAGGTGGTCCTCGGAGAGCACCACCCGCAGGCCGTTGGCGAGGCGGTGCTCTGTGGCGGTGAACCCGCTGCGCGGGGGCACCGCCGGGCCGGTGTCCGGCGTGGCCGTCTGGGCCATGGGCGTCGCGTCCTTCCCGGTTGCTGCTTCGGGGCCATGGTCGGGCCCTCTTCGCACCCTAACGCGCGACGGTGACGGGCCGCTCGACCCCGTGGCCCCGCGCCGGACGGGCCGCGGGTCGGGGATGTCGGCGGCTGGGTCCACAATGGAGGCCGCCAGTACCAGCCCAGGCCCCACGCAAGGAAGAACGGAGCACCGGGAGAAGATGGCCCGCCGCAGCACCAAGACCCCGCCTCCCGAGGAGTTCGAGGAGCGCATCCTCGACATCGACGTCGTGGACGAGATGCAGGGCTCCTTCCTGGAGTACGCCTACTCGGTCATCTACTCCCGTGCCCTGCCCGACGCCAGGGACGGCCTGAAGCCGGTGCACCGCCGCATCCTCCACCAGATGGGGCAGATGGGCCTGCGCCCCGACCGCGGGTACGTCAAGAGCGCCCGGGTCGTCGGGGAGGTGATGGGCCGCCTGCACCCGCACGGCGACGCCTCGATCTACGACGCCCTGGTGCGCATGGCGCAGCCGTTCTCCATGCGGCTGCCGCTGGTCGACGGGCACGGCAACTTCGGATCGCTGGGCAACGACGACCCGCCCGCGGCCATGCGGTACACCGAGGCGCGGATGGCCGCGGCCGCGATGCTGATGGTGGAGTCGATCGACGAGGACACCGTCGACTTCGCCCCCAACTACGACGGCAGCGAGGCCGAGCCGCTGGCCCTGCCCTCGGCGTTCCCCAACCTGCTGGTGAACGGGGCCTCGGGCATCGCGGTCGGCATGGCCACCAACATGCCGCCGCACAACCTGGGCGAGGTGGTGGCCGCGGCCCGCCACCTGATCAAGCACCCCAACGCCGATCTGGACACGCTGATGCGGTTCGTGCCGGGCCCCGACCTGCCCACGGGCGGGCGGATCGTGGGCCTGGACGGCATCAGGGACGCCTACGAGACCGGCCGCGGCACCTTCCGCATCCGCGCCACCGCCTCCATCGAGGACGTCACCCCGCGCCGCAAGGGCATCGTCGTCACCGAGCTGCCGTACAACGTCGGGCCGGAGAAGGTGCGCGCCAAGGTCAAGGACCTGGTGGCGCAGAAGAAGCTCCAGGGCATCGCCGACCTGAAGGACCTGACCGACCGGCAGCACGGCCTGCGGCTGGTCTTCGAGATCAAGAACGGCTTCCACCCGGAGGCCGTGCTGGAGCAGCTCTACAAGCTGACGCCGATGGAGGAGACCTTCGGCATCAACAACGTGGCGCTGGTGGACGGCCAGCCGCTCACGCTGGGCCTGAAGGAGCTGCTCGAGGTCTACATCGACCACCGCTTCACGGTGGTGCGCCGGCGCAGCGAGTTCCGGCGCGGCAAGAAGCGCGACCGCCTGCACCTGGTCGAGGGCCTGCTGGTCGCACTGCTCGACATCGACGAGGTCATCCGGATCATCCGATCCAGCGACAACGCGGCCGAGGCCAAGGGCGCGCTGATGGAGCGGTTCTCCCTCAGCGACACCCAGACGCAGTACATCCTCGACACCCCGCTGCGCCGTCTGACCCGATTCGACCGGATCGAGCTGGAGGAGGAGCGCGACCGCCTCACGGCCGAGATCGAGGAGCTCACCCGGGTCCTGGAGTCGGACGCGGAGCTGCGCAAGCTGGTGTCGGCGGAGCTGGCCGCGGTGGCCAAGAAGTTCGGCACCCCGCGCCGCACGGTGCTGCTGTCCTCGGCGGGGCAGCCGACGGCGGCCGTCCCGCTGGAGGTGCCGGACGACCCGTGCCGGGTGCTGCTGTCCTCCACCGGGCTGCTGGCCCGCACCACCGGCGACGAGGTGTTCGCCGACAGCGGCGGCCGGTCCAAGCACGACGTGGTGGTCTCGGCGGTCCCGGCGACGGCCCGCGGCGACGTGGGCGTGGTGACGTCGGCGGGCCGGCTGCTGCGGCTGACCGTGATCGATCTGCCCGCGCTGCCGCCCAGCGCCTCCGCGCCGAACCTGGCGGGCGGCGCCCCGCTCACCGAGTTCGTCTCCCTCGCGCCGGACGAGGCGGTGCTCTGCCTGACCACGCTCGACGAGTCCTCGCCCGGCCTCGCCCTCGGCACCGAGCAGGGCGTGGTCAAGCGCGTGGTGCCCGAGTACCCGGCGAACAAGGACGAGCTGGAGGTGGTCTCCCTGCGGGAGGGCGACCGGGTGGCCGGCGCGGTGGAGCTGCGCACCGGCGAGGAGGACCTGGTGTTCATCACCTCCGACGCGCAACTGCTGCGCTACCCGGCGGGCCAGGTCCGGCCGCAGGGCCGGGCGGCGGGCGGCATGGCCGGGGTCAAGCTGGCCGCGGGCGCCAAGGTCATCGCGTTCACGGCGGTGGACCCGGCGGCCGACGCCGACGTGGTGACGATCGCCGGGGTCGAGGGCGCGCTGGACGGCGCCGCGCAGGGCAGCGCCAAGCGCACCCCGTTCGAGACCTACCCGCGCAAGGGCCGCGCCACCGGCGGGGTGCGCTGCCAGCGGTTCCTCAAGGGCGAGGACCGGCTGGTGTTCGCCTGGGCCGGCCAGGCGCCGCCGCGGGCCGCCACGGCCGCCGGCGTCCCGGTCGAGCTGCCCGAGCGCGACCCGCGCCGGGACGGCTCCGGCGCGCCGCTGGCCAAGGCGGTGGCGGCGGTGGCGGCGCCGCTGCGCTGACCCGGCGCGGGCCCGCCGCCCGCGGCCCCGCGCGCCGCGGGCCCGCGGGCGGCGGGGGCCGGACGGCGGACGGCCGCGCGGGGGCGCGCGGCCGGATCGCTTACCCTCGCCGACGTGAGCACGTGTGCGAATGCCTCCCGTGACCTGGACGAACCCCTGGCCGCCACGGCGGCGGTGGCCAGGACCTGGCTGCTGGTGGAGCAGCCGGGCCCGTGGGGGCGCGACGCCCTCACCGACAGCCGCCTGCCCTCCGGCCTCGGGCGGGCGCTGACCGCGGCCGCCGAGGGCACCGGGGTGCGGGTGGCGCTGGTGCGCCGCCCCGGGCCGCACGCCGCCCCGGCCCGGCCCCGGCCCGCCCGGGTGCTGGCCGCGCACACGGCGCCCGGCCGCTCCTGGGTGCGGGCGCTGGACACCGCGGACCCGGCGGGGCTGCTCGGCCTCGACCTCGCCGCCCTCGGCCGCGGCGAGCACGGCGGGCTCGGCGCGGAGCACCGCGGCGCCCCCGTCGCCCTGGTGTGCACCAACGGCAGGCGGGACCGCTGCTGCGCCGTGCTCGGCCGCCCGCTGGCCGCCGAGCTCGCCGCGGCGGGCGGGGCCGAGGTGTGGGAGGTCACCCACATCGGCGGGCACCGGTTCGCCCCGACGGCGCTGGTGCTGCCGTACGGCTACGCGTACGGGCGGCTGACCGGGCCCGCCGCCAAGGAGGTGCTGGAGGCCACCCGGGAGGGCCGGGTCGCGCTCCCGTGGTGCCGCGGCCGCTCGGCGTGGGAGCGCCCCGGGCAGGCCGCCGAGCTCGCGGTGCGCGCCCGCACCGGCGAGGACCGGGCGGAGGCGCTGACGGTGGGACCGGGCGCCCCGGACGGCGGGGACGGGCGGTCGGTGGTGCCGGTGCGGCACGTGGACGGCCGCGCCTGGCACGTCGTCGTGGAGCGGCGCGAGCTGCCGCCGCCGCGGCCGGAGAGCTGCGGCGCGCCGCCGGGTGCGCCCCGGGCGTTCACGGCGGTGCGGGTCGCCCCCGCGCGGGCGGGCGCGCGGCCGTGACCAGGCCCCGCTGGCTGGCCCAGGTGTGGGCGCAGGTGCTGCTGGTGCAGTTGGCCATCGCCGCGGTGGTGAGCGGGCTCGCGGCCGTGCTGTTCCTGGCGCCGCTCGGCGACCAGCTCAACCGGGAGGCGATGAACCGGGCGCTGGCCATCGCCCAGTCCACGGCCGCCGACCCGGAGATCGCCCGGGGCGTGGCGGACGGCGACCTGTCCCCGGGCAACCCGGTGCAGCGGGCGGCCGAGCGGGTCAGGCGGGCCACCGGCGCGGAGTACGTGGTGGTGATGGACACCCGCGGGATGCGGCTGTCCCACCCGCAGCCGGACCGCATCGGCGAGCGGGTCAGCACCGACCCCAGCCAGGCCCTGGCCGGGCGGGAGGTCACCGCGATCGAGAACGGCACGCTGGGCCGCACCGCCCGCGGCAAGGTCCCGCTGCGCGACGCGGGCGACCGCATCGTCGGCGCCGTCTCCGTCGGCATCCCCTACGTGGGGGTGCGCCAGCGCCTGCTGTCCGCGCTGCCCGAGCTGCTGGCGTACGCCGCCGCCGCGCTCGCCGTGGGCGCCGTGGCCGCGCTCGAGGCGTCCCGCAGGCTGCACCGCAGCACCCGCGGCATCGAGACGGCGGAGATCGCCTCGCTGCTCGCGGAGCGGGAGGCGATGCTGCACAGCATCCGCGAGGGCGTGGTGGCGCTGGACGCGCGCGGCCGCATCCGGCTGGTCAACGACGAGGCGCAGCGCCTGCTCGCGCTGCCCGGACACGCGGCGGGCCGCCCGGTGGAGGAGGTGCTGCCGCCGGGCCGCCTCGCGGACGTGCTCACCGGCCGGGCGACCGGCGCGGACCTGCTGACGGTGGCCGGGGACCGGGTGCTGGTCGCCAACCGGATGGCCACCGAGGACGGGGGCGCCGTGGCCACGCTGCGGGACCGCACGGAGCTGGAGCAGCTCGGGCGGGAGCTGGACAGCACCCGGGGTCTCACCGAGGCGCTGCGCGCCCAGGACCACGAGCACGCCAACCGCCTGCACACCCTGATGGGCCTGCTGGAGCTGGGCCTGCACGACGAGGCGGTGGAGTTCATCACGGACGTCGCCGGGGCGCACCGCTCCACCGCGGCGCGGGTCGGCGCGCAGGTGCGGGACCCGCTGGTGGCGGCGCTGCTGGTGGGCAAGGCGGCGGTGGCGGACGAGCGCGGGGTGGACCTGCGGCTGTGCGAGGACGCGCTGCTGCCCGAGTCGGTGGTGGACTCCCGGGACCTGGTGACGGTGCTGGGCAACCTGGTGGACAACGCGCTGGACGCGGCGGCGGGCGGGCGCGACCCGTTCGTGGAGGTGGACGTGCGCGCGGAGGGGCGCACGGTGGTGCTCAGGGTGGCGGACAGCGGGCCCGGGGTGCCGCCGGAGGCGCGCGAGAAGGTATTCACCGACGGCTGGTCCACCAAGCGCCCCGCCGGGCACCGCCGCCGGGGCCTTGGCCTGGTCCTGGTGCGACGCCTGGCGGAACGCTACGGCGGCACGGCGACGGTGGGCGCCCGCCCCGGCGGCGGCGCCGTCTTCACCGTCGTCCTGCCGGAGGCCGTGACGGCGAGGACGGAGCAGACCTGAGGCCGCCCGCCCTGGACGCGCGGCCCTCGGCAGCAGCCCGGAGGGCGAAGCCCTCCGCCTCCGCTCAGGTGTCGATCCGGGACGGGTCCAGCGTCGACGCCGAGTTGACGATGAACTCCTTGCGCGGAGCCACCTCGTTGCCCATCAGCAGGTCGAACACCCGCTCGGCCGCGTCCAGGTCGCCGAGGTTGATCCGGCGCAGCGTGCGGTGCCTGGGGTCCATCGTGGTCTCCGCGAGCTGGTCGGCGTCCATCTCGCCGAGGCCCTTGTAGCGCTGGATGGCGTCCTTGTACCGCACGCCCTTGCGCTGGAGCTCCAGCAGGGTGGCGCGCAGTTCGTTGTCCGAGTACGTGTACAGGTACTTGTCCTGGCCGCGCCTGGGGTTGACCAGCTCGATGCGGTGCAGCGGCGGCACGGCGGCGAACACCCGCCCGGCCTCCACCATGGGCCGCATGTACCGCTGGAACAGCGTCAGCAGCAGACAGCGGATGTGGGCGCCGTCCACGTCGGCGTCCACCAGGAGGATGATCTTGCCGTAGCGGGCCTGGTCGATGTCGAAGGTGCGGCCCGAGCCGGCTCCTATGACCTGGATGATCGCGCCGCACTCGGCGTTCTTCAGCATGTCGGCCACGGACGACTTCTGAACGTTGAGGATCTTGCCGCGGATCGGCAGCAGCGCCTGGAACTCGGAGTTGCGGGCCAGCTTGGCGGTGCCGAGCGCCGAGTCGCCCTCGACGATGAACAGCTCGCTGCGGTCCACGTCGTCGCTGCGGCAGTCGGCCAGCTTCGCCGGGAGCGAGGAGGACTCCAGGGCCGTCTTGCGGCGCTGCGCCTCCTTGTGCTGGCGGGCCGCGATACGGGTCCTGGCCGCGGCCACGACCTTCTCCATGACGGCCCGCGCCTGCTGCTTGTCGTCCTTCTTCGCCGAGGTCAGGAACGCCTTGAGCTCCTTGGCCACGACGTTCGCCACGATCCGGGAGGCGGCGGAGGTGCCGAGCACCTCCTTGGTCTGGCCCTCGAACTGCGGCTCGGCGAGGCGCACGGTGACCACCGCGGTCAGGCCCTCGAGCGCGTCGTCCTTGACGACGTCGTCCTCGGCGACGCGCAGCAGCTTGGCGGAGCGCAGCACCTCGTTCAGCGTGCGGGTGACGGCGCGCTCGAAGCCGGTGACGTGGGTGCCGCCCTTGGGGGTGGCGATGATGTTGACGAAGGACCGCACCGTGGTGTCGTAGCCGGCGCCCCAGCGCAGCGCCACGTCCACGCCGAGCTCGCGGGTGACCTCGGTGGGGGTCATGTGGCCGCGGTCGTCCAGGACGGGGACGGTCTCCTTGAACGTTCCCTCACCGGTGAGCCGCAGCACGTCGGACACCGGCCGGTCGGGGGCCAGGTACTCGCAGAACTCGCTGATCCCGCCGTCGTAGTGGAAGACCTCCTCGACCGGGCCCTCGTTCTCCACGCCGCGCTCGTCGCGCACCACGATGGTCAGCCCCGGCACCAGGAAGGCGGTCTGCCGGGCGCGGGCGTGCAGGTTCTCCAGGGAGAGCCTGGCGTCCTTGAGGAAGATCTGCTTGTCCGCCCAGTAGCGCACCCGGGTGCCGGTGCCGATCTTGGCCGACCTGCGCCCCTTGCGCAGCCCGTTGGCGGGCTCGAACGGGTCGTCCGGGCCGGGGCCGGTGAACAGCCCTGGCACGCCGCGGCGGAAGCTGATGGCGTGGGTGCGGCCGTCGCGGTCCACCTCCACGTCCAGGCGGGCGGAGAGGGCGTTGACCACGGAGGCGCCGACGCCGTGCAGGCCGCCGGATGCCGCGTAGGAGCCGCCGCCGAACTTGCCGCCGGCGTGCAGCTTGGTCATGACGACCTCCACGCCGGACAGGCCCGTCTTGGGCTCGACGTCCACGGGGATGCCGCGGCCGTTGTCGCGCACCTCCACGGAGCCGTCCCGGTGCAGGAGTACCTCGATGTGGTCGCAGTACCCGGCGAGCGCCTCGTCGACGGAGTTGTCGATGATCTCCCACAGGCAGTGCATCAGGCCGCGGCTGTCGGTGGAGCCGATGTACATGCCGGGGCGTTTGCGGACGGCCTCAAGCCCCTCGAGGACGAGCAGGTGCCGCGCGGTGTAGTTGGAGCCGTCGCGGTCCGCGCCGGTGAGCAGAGCGGTGGACGACACGGTGGATTCGGCGGTCACGCGGTGCAGCTCCTCGTCTGTCCAGATATGGGCCCCGCCGCGGCGGGCGGGGCGGACGGGCACCGCGCGTGCCCCCGTCGCGGGGAGACGCGCACGCCCGCCGTGAGCAGGGTACCGAGGCCGGGCGACAGTGGTTCGCGCGCGACCCGGCAACCACGTATGCTAACGCTCTTCTCGTACGCGCGTTCGATCACCGTTCGACCGCAGGCCGGGCGGCCGGCGATCAACCCCGCGTCCGGGTGATGGAAATATCACGTTCCCCTGGAGGCATGAACCTTTTAGGCTCCGGGCACGTCATCCTCGATGGCAATGGAGCGCATCGAAGGCGACACAGAGGGCAGAGAACACCTCGACGACCCACAACACACGGACCACAAGCCACGGATGAATCAGCCGACAGCACCACGGCCCTGACCGCCGCCACCTGGCACATCCAGCCTCCCCGGCAGTGACGTCGCCGGTGACTTCATCGGAGAAGCCACGAGCGGGAACGATTTCGGCCTGGTTGGATGTTGACCCTGGTACGACAGCTCGTCGAGCTAGAGAAGAGGCGACGTGACTACTGTTCTGACCCCCGCAAGCCCGCTGACCGCAGCCGACCGCTGCGACCGCTGCGGCGCCCAGGCCTATCTGCGCGTCGTTCTCATGAGCGGTGGCGAGCTGCTCTTCTGCGCCCACCACGGCCGCAAGTTCGAGCCCGAACTGAAGAAGATCGCAGCGGAAATACAGGACGAGACCGGTCGGCTCGCTGCCACGCCGGCGGCGGCCAACGACGAAGAGCGCTGATTCCAGCACCGACGACGAGCCCGGACCGGCGGCAAGGCCGGACGGCGAGCGGTCACCCGAGCACACAGGGTGACCGCTCGCCTCACCTGGGCCCGGTTTCGCTCAGAGCTGACAGCCCGGTTCCGCCCGCCTCCGCGGCGGAGCGGAGACCTACGCAGGCCGTCTACCACAGCCGGGCGTACAGCTCCCCGAACACCGAGGAGATCCTGGTGTAGACCCCCGGATAGCCGGGCTGGGCGCACCCGCTGCCCCACGAGACCAGACCCACCAGGACCCCGTCCGCCACCAGCGGGCCCCCACTGTCCCCCTGGCAGGCGTCCTTCCCGCCGCGCCGCTCGCCCGCGCACAGCATCGAACGGGCCAGGAACGTGCCGGCGGCGCTGCCCCGGTACGCCTTCCGGCACACGCGGTCGGCCAGCACGCTCACCCGGGCCTTGCGCAGGGTGTCGCTCAGGTGCCCGCGCCCGGTGGTGTCACCCCAGCCGAAGACCTCCGCCGTGGCGCCCGCCGCCGTCAGCTCCCGGTCGCCGGGGTCGGCCATGCGCAGCGCGCCCCTGCTCCCGCCCGGGACCCGGCGGGTGAGGGTGACGAGCGCGACGTCGGCCTCGTTGGTGCGGTAGCTGTAGCGGGGGTGCACCCACACGTCCCGCACCGGGATCCGCGTGCCGTCCTCGCCCCGCAGGTCGGTGCGCCCGACGATCACCTTCAGGTCGCGCACGTTCGACGGCGAGCCCAGCAGCTCCTTGCGGAAGCAGTGCGCCGCCGTGACGACCTTCGTCGGCGCGACCACGGCTCCGCCGCAGAACTGCCCCGAGCGGGAGTTGCCGAACCGGCTCTCGCTGGCCAGCGCCGCCACCCACGGGTGGGCCCGGGCGCTCGCGGTACGGCCGCCCACCACCGCGGGGGACGCCGCGGCGGGCACGGCGGGCGGGAGCAGGCAGCAGACGGCGAGGGCGCCCGCCACCGCCCGGCCGCGCCGGGCGGCGCGGAGCCGCCCCGCACCGCCGGTCCTCTCGGTGCCCGCCGTACCCACCGCGCCTCCCAGTACCGTCCCGGCCCGCCACCCTTCCGGCACTCAGCGTATGCGCCCGGTCGCCGTCAGTGCTTGACGGGCGCCCGTACGGACGGGTGGGGCAAGGCGTTCGGCGGAACCGGGGGCGGACGCGCAGCCGCAGGAGGGGGCGGCCGGGCTCACCCGTCGAGGACGGCGCGGGCGGCCCTGCGCAGCTCGGCCACCGCGGGCCGGTCGCGGTGGGCGGGCAGCCAGGCGAGCGCGGACGTCCACGGCTCCAGGTCGGCGACGTCCACGTAGGCCACCCCGGCCCGCGGGTACAGCCACCGCGCCCCGTCCGGCGGGAACTGGATCCCCGCCCCCATGGCGATCATCGGGAGCGCGCTCTCGTAGTCGCCGACCGCGTGCGGGGTGTACCGGGCCGGTGTCCCGTCCGGGCGGGGATCGACGGCCCAGAAGTCCCGGTAGCGCTTCGGCACCCGCTCCGACCAGCCGATGTGGGGCCGGTCGGCCAGATCGGCCAGGGTCAGCGGCCCCGCGTCCGCCAGTGGGTCGGCGCTGGACATCACCGCGCACCGCGGGCCGCCGGCCAGCGGCAGCACCTGCACGCCGTCCGGCACCGGCAGGAAGGTGAACGCCGCGTCCACTTCCCCGTGCAGGATCACCCCGCCGCAGTCGAAGCCGGTGCGCAGCACCTGGACGTCCACCCGGGGCAGGCGCCGCCGGAACTCCTCCATGATCGCCGGGATCGGGTCGAGGGAGGTGATCGCCTCGAAGGATCCGATCACCACCCGGTCCGCGCCCCGGTACGCCTCGGCCCGGCCGCGCAGCTCCTCCACGGCGTCCACCACCGCGCGCATCCGGTCCAGCAGCCCCTCGCCCGCGGCGGTCAGCGCCACCTGCCGGGTGGTGCGGTCCACCAGATCCACGCCCAGGCGGTGCTCCAGGGACTGGATGTGCCGGGAGAACGTCGGCTGCGCCATGAAGGCGCGGGCGGCCGCGCGGCCGAAGTGCAGTTCCTCGGCGAGCAGCAGGAACAGCCGCAACTGCTGGACGCTCGGTTCTCCCGTCCCTCTCGGCTCGCCCATAGCCGGACCGTATCAATCCGCGGCGACATCGCATCGGGATGCGCTTCCGGGGCGGGGCGGGGATGCGAAAGGCTCATGACGTCACGCCGGGGCGGCCCGACGGGTCGCGGCGCGCCCGCACGCCCCTCCCCCCGGCCGTGCCGCAGCCGCGCCCGCCACCGCGGCACGGCCGCGACCGCCGGAGGCACGCACCCGGCGGCCGCCCGCGGTGACCGCGAAGGCCACGGTGACAGGCGGTGGCACCGCGAGGCTTTCCGCATCCGGCCGCACAGGGGACACGGGGGTGCCCCTGTACGGCCGGACGCGGGAGGACGGTGGCGGCCCCGGCGGGCGGGTTCTTCCGCCGGGGCCGCTCACCGGGCCCCGTACGCCCCCGTCACGGGTTTCGCATGTGCGGCCGGCAGCCCCGGGCCCGGGCCCGCCCCGACGCCGACCGCCTGAGCCGCGGGCCCCCTCCGCCCATGACGCACGGACGCCTCCGACCGGCTGCTTCGCCGGTCGGAGGCGTCCGTGCGCCGGAAGGGAATCCGGATCAGTCGAGGTAGTCCCGAAGGACCTGCGACCGCGACGGGTGGCGCAGTTTCGACATCGTCTTGGACTCGATCTGGCGGATGCGCTCACGGGTGACCCCGTACACCTTGCCGATCTCGTCCAGCGTCTTCGGCTGCCCGTCGGTGAGGCCGAAGCGCATCGAGACCACGCCGGCCTCCCGCTCGGAGAGCGTGTCGAGCACCGAGTGCAACTGCTCCTGGAGGAGGGTGAAGCTGACGGCGTCGGCCGGGACGACCGCCTCGGAGTCCTCGATGAGGTCACCGAACTCGCTGTCGCCGTCCTCGCCCAGCGGGGTGTGCAGCGAGATGGGCTCGCGCCCGTACTTCTGGACCTCGATGACCTTCTCCGGGGTCATGTCGAGCTCCTTGGCCAGCTCCTCCGGGGTGGGCTCGCGGCCCAGGTCCTGGAGCATCTGGCGCTGCACACGGGCCAGCTTGTTGATGACCTCGACCATGTGCACCGGGATGCGGATGGTGCGGGCCTGGTCGGCCATGGCGCGGGTGATCGCCTGACGGATCCACCAGGTGGCGTAGGTGGAGAACTTGTAGCCCTTGGTGTAGTCGAACTTCTCCACCGCGCGGATCAGGCCCAGGTTGCCCTCCTGGATCAGGTCCAGGAAGAGCATGCCGCGGCCGGTGTACCGCTTGGCCAGGGAGACCACCAGGCGGAGGTTGGCCTCCAGCAGGTGGTTCTTGGCGCGGCGGCCGTCCTCGGCGATGATCTCCAGCTCGCGCTTGAGCTTGGGGGCCAGCTTGTCGGCGTTGGCGAGCTTGTCCTCGGCGAAAAGCCCGGCCTCGATCCGCTTGGCGAGCTCGACCTCCTGCTCGGCGTTGAGCAGCGGGACCTTGCCGATCTGCTTGAGGTAGTCCTTTACCGGGTCAGCGGTGGCGCCCGCGGCGGCGACCTGCTGCGCCGGGGCGTCGTCCTCGTCCTCGTCCGAGAGCACGAACCCCTCGGACTCGACGCCCTCCACCGGCACGTCGGCGTCGCCCTTGCCCGGCACGACGTCCTCGAGCAGCTCCTCGCCCTCGATCGGGTCGTCGCTCTTCTTGGCGGTGGCGGTCGTCTTCTTGGCCGCGGTCTTCTTGGCGGCGGTCTTCTTCGCCGCCGTCTTCTTGGCCGCGGCGGCGGCAGCGGGCCTGCCGGCCGTGGGCCTGACGGCGGGGCGCGCGGCCTCGGCGGACTCGGGGTCACCCGGGGCCGGGGCCGGGGCGGCGGGCTTGGGGGCCGTGGTCTTCACGGCGGCGGGCTTCTTGGTGGCGGCGCTCTTCGCGGCAACGGTCTTGGTGGCGGTGCGCTTGGCCGGGCTCTTGGCTGCGACGCTCTTGCGGGTGCGCTTGGGAGCCGCCGAATCTGCGGCACTGACCATCAGCGTCACACCCTCCTCGTCGAGGACCTGGTTGAGGCTGCGCAGTACGTTCTTCCACTGGGTTGCCGGGATCTGGTCCGCTTCGAAGGCCTGACGCACGTCATCGCCGGCGATCTGGCCCTGTGCCTTGCCCCGCTCGATGAGCGCCTGCAGATGCACGGACTCGGCGATCTCCGGCGGGAGCGTACGGGATGTGCTGGCCGACACGAACAACCTCTCGGAACGATGGAAACGACATCCGACCTCACTTGCACTCTCGAAGAGCCGTCCGCGGCCGGCTGGCCCGGCACGCGAAGGTCCTCGGCGAGCTTCCCCCCGTTGACACCACAGGTCGTCGCGCCCGGGACGGGTCGGTCTTGGACAGGCCCACGGAGCGCTGCCGCACCGTTGGCGCAAGTGGAGCCGCGTAGCAACACAGCATTGTGACATTCACCTGTATTCCTGGAGCGGCGACCACCTCTTACGTCATCGCGCTCCTTCGACAAGTGTTACGCCTCCCCCACGTGGCTCGGGTCACACCGCAAACCGCTGAAAAAGTGCGCGAGAGAGACGAAACGCCGCCGCCGGATCCCTTCGGACCCGGCGGCGGCGTCCTCGGCTGCCGCCTCCCCGCGCCGCCTGGCGCCGGGCGGTGCGGCCTCAGTGCTCGCGGGGGGCGGGCACCACGTGATCCACTTCGGGGTGGTGGACGGTGAGCAGCGAGCGCATCGCGCCCTCGGCCGCCGCCCCGTCGCCCGATCCGAGCGCGTCGACCAGCCGGACGTGCAGCCCGACGGAGGACTCCGAGGGCCGCTCGCACCCGGTGGCCGGGCCGCCCGAGACCTGGAGCGCGGCGGAGACGATCCCCGACAGGTGCTCCAGCATGCGGTTGGTGGCGGTCTGGAGGAGCAGCGCGTGGAACTCGGAGTCGGCGCGCGAGAACGTCACGGCGTCACCCTGGGCCACCGCGTGCCCCATGATCTCGACCATGTCGATCAGCCGCTGCTGGACCTCTTCGCGGCCGTGGCCCGCGGCCAGGCGGGCGGCCAGCGGCTCGATCGCCCAGCGCAGCTCGAACAGCTCCCGGCGCTGGTCCTCGCGCTGCGGGCCGAAGGCGCGCCACTCGATGATGTCCGGGTCGAGCAGGTTCCAGTCGCTGACCGGACGGACCCGGGTGCCCACATTGGGGCGGGCGCTGACCAGGCCCTTGGCCTCGAGCACGCGCAGGGACTCGCGCACCACGGTGCGGGAGACCTCGAAGCGCTGCCCGATCTCCTCGGGAACCAGGGGTCGATCGGCCCCGAGGTCACCGGAGACGATCATCTGCCCGAGCTGCTGGACGAGCTGGCCGTGCAGGCCGCGGCCTCGGCTGCCGCTCGCTCTGCGGCCGACCCGCCCCATGTCCGGCTCCGAGCCGTCCCAGGCGGCGGGGCCGGTGCGCTCCCCCTGGGGAGCGTCGGTGAGAGGGAAGCGGTCGAGCTCGCCCGACCCGGGGAGGCTGGGATCGGCGGGGCGAGCCGCGGTCGTCATCGTGTGCGCAAGGGTACTCACGCATCCTTTGTCGGCGATGTCCCGGACACCCTTGAGGGCTTTGCAGAAAAGCACACGAAAGGGTGATCGCCCCCTGCCAGGATATTGACGCTTTATCAGCAAGAAACAGTCTATCCAGGGAATCGCCACCCTGTTCGCCGACGCACCGTCAGGAAGACGTACACAAGCAGCAGCAGCAGGACAGACAGGGCGAACGCGTACTCCACGGGCCCCGCGGCCAGCACGTGCACGGCCTCGGCGGCCCGGCGGAGCGGATACTCCCAGCCACCGGTGAGAGTCCTGGCCGCGTGACGGGCCAGATCCAGCGTCGGGTCCAGCCACGGCATCCGCATCCCCCAGCGCACGACCGGCTCGACCAGCACCGGCACCGCGAGCACGCACAGCGCGCCGACCAGCGAGGAGCGGAACACCCCGGCCGCGAGCAGCCCCGCCCATGCCGAGCCCACCACCAGGGCCGACCACCAGGTCACCAGCGGCAGCACCGGCTCGGGCACGGCCTCGCCCGGCGGATCGACCCCGTAGCGCACCACGACCGCGTTCAGCGTCAGCGCGCACCCGGCCAGCACCAGGCCGCCGAGCGCGCCGACGGCCATCTTCGCGAGCAGCAGCCGGAATCTGCGGGGGACGGCGACCTGGGCGGGGGCCAGCGCCGGGTAGCGGAACTCCTGCCCGAAGGCGAGCGCGCCCAGCAGGCCCGCGCCGAACGCGGCCGGGGGCAGCGGCAGGCCGGGCGCCCAGGCGGTCAGCAGTCGCTGCATGTCCTCGTGGCGGCTGGCCGCGAACGGCGAGCGGCCCAGCAGCAGCGCGACGGCGGCCCCGGCGACCAGCGCACCGGCGAGGATCAGCCACGTCGAGCGGATCCCGGACAGGCGGCGCCACTCGTAGCGCAGCAGCCAGGTGGGGCCGGGGAGGACGACGCCCCGGCGACGGCCCTCCTCCGCGGAGTAGTCGGCGAGGGCGACGGGGAGCGGGGGTCCGGTGGGGGTGCTTGAGGGGGGTGGGGTGGGTTCCTGGGGGGTGGCGGTGTCGGCGTCGGCGTCGGCGGGTGCGGTGGGGGTGGTGGTGACGGCGGGGACGGGGATGACGGAGATGACGGGGATTTCCGTGGTCCGTTCCGTGCTGTGCTCCGGGGTCTCGTCCCCGCCGCTGCCTCCGTCGTTGCCGTTGCTGCCGTTGCCGTCGTTGCCGTTGCCGTCGCTGCTGTTGTTGCCGTCGCCGGTCCCGGGGGTGGGGGTGGCCGCGGGGTCCGCGTCGGGGGGGGCCGGGGGGGGGGCGGGGGCCGCGGTGGCGGCGGGGGTGCCCTCGGTGCCGTCGCCGCGGGAGGGCTGGGGGACCTGGGCGGTGGGGGGCTGCTCGGCGGGACGGGCGTCGTCCGGCTCGTCCGCCGCCTCGGTGCCGTCGTCCGCCTCGCCGGTGAGGGTGGTGCCCGCGGGGGCGGGGTCCTTGGTGGCCGTGCCCGCGGCGGGGCCCCCGGCGGCCGGGGCGCCGCCCACGGCTCCGGTCTCCGCGGGGCCGTGGGCGACCTGGGCGACCGCGGCGACCTCCGGGGCGGACGCGCCCGCGGCGGAGGGGGCGCCGCCCTGGGCGACGATGGGCACCGGGGAGGGCTGCCCGGCGCGCGGCTGGAGCGGCACCGAGGACTCCACCACGTGGTCGGCCAGTTCGTGCAGCAGGATGCCGTGCCGGAACGCGGTCTCGCCGACCCGGGCGCGCTGGGCGCCGAACACGGAGACGCAGGCGCCCCCCTCCTTGACGACCTCCGCGCCCTCGGCCGCGAGCAGGTGCGCGAGCTGGTGCGCCTGCGGGCTGCGGACCACGACGCGGGGGCGCAGCCGGGTGCGGGCGAACTCGCTCGCGGGCTGATCGGCGATCAGGCGACCGCGGTCGATGGACACCACGTGGTCGGCGACGGCGGTGAGCTCCCTGACGCTGCCGCTGGCGAGCAGCACCGTGCCGCCCTGGTCGGCGAAGGCCCGCAGCAGGGCGTGCACCCAGGCGGCCTCGCGCGGGGAGAGCCCGGCCGCCGGGTCGTCGAGGACGAGGGTGTGCGGGTCCCCGAGCAGGGCCGCGGCCAGGCCGAGGCGGCGGTCCATGCCCAGGGAGAACGCGTCGAGGCGCTGCCTGGCGACCCCGGCGAGGCCGACGAGCTCCAGCGCCTCGTCCGCCCGGGCGGCGGGGACGCCCGCGGCCGCGGCGAGCATCTGCAAGTGCCCCCGCGCGGTTCTGGTGGGGTTGCCGGGCACGTCGCCGAGGAGCACGCCGACCTCGCGGGCCGGGTGGCGCAGGCGGTGCATGGGCCGTCCGTCGAACAGGGCCACGCCGCGCCCGGGCTGGAGTTCCAGCATCAGCCGCAGCGTGGTGGACTTTCCGGAGCCGGGCGCTCCGAAGAGGCCGGTGATCCCGCCGGGTGCCGCCTCGAACGTCAAGTCGTCCACGGCGGGTTCGCCACCTCGGCGGCACAGGCTCGTCAGTCCGATCGCCTGGATCATCGTGCTCCCTGGGGCGTCGGGTCACGCTCGCGATTTCTGAGCACGATAACCCGGACATATGGGAGTTCCCGGACAGGCGTGGAGCGTGCCGCGCGTCGTGTCCCGGATTGGGCGTCAGACCTCCGGGCGCAGCATCGGCGGGTTGAGCACGGTGGCCCCGCCGGCGCGGAAGAGCTGCGCGGGACGACCGCCCTGACGGGTTGTCGTACCGCCCGTGGGCACCAGGAAGCCGGGGGTGCCGGTCACCTTGCGGTGGAAGTTGCGCGGATCCAGGGCGACGCCCCACACCGCCTCGTAGACCCGGCGCAGCTCGCCCACCGTGAACTCCGGCGGGCAGAATGCGGTGGCCAGCGAGGAGTACTCGATCTTGGAGCGGGCGCGCTCGACGCCGTCGGCGAGGATCCTGGCGTGGTCGAAGGCGAGCGGGGTGCGCTCGGCGTCCCGGCCGAGCAGCTCCTCGACGTGGGCCCACCGGACGCTGCGGGCGTCGCCCCCGGCGCGGGGCGCGGGCAGGTCGGGGGCGAGGACCAGGTAGGCGACGCTGACCACGCGCATCCGGGGGTCGCGCTGCGGGTCGCCGTAGGTGGCGAGCTGCTCCAGGTGCGCGCCGAGCCCGGCACCGGGGCCGCTCGGCTGCTGCGCGCGCAGCCCGGTCTCCTCCGCCAGCTCCCGCGCCGCCGCCTCGGCGAGGTCCTCGTCCGCGCGGACGAAGCCGCCAGGGAGCGCCCACCGCCCCTGGAACGGGGGCTCTCCGCGGCGGACCACCAGCGCGGACAGCGCGTGGTCCCGCACGGTCAGCACGACCAGGTCGACGGTCACGGCGAAGGGCGGGAACTCGGAGGGGTCGTAGGGCGGCATGCCCGCGATCATAGTCGTCTTCCTGACGATAAACAGGGGATCGCACAGGCGATCCACACCCGCGCCACGAAGGTCCGAAAACCACCCCCCGCGCCCATGACCTCACCGGGGCCCGCCCCCTCCCCTCCTCCCCCGGCCCCCACCCGTGGTGCCCCCGCCCCGCATCCCAGGCCCGGCCCGCCGACGCCGGTGGAGGATCGGCCCGCCTGACCGGATGCCGGCCCAGGCCCGCCGACGCCGGTATCGGCCCAGGCCCATCGACACCGGTATCGGCCCAGGTCCGCGGACGCCGGTACGGGCCCGGCCCGCGCCCCGCCCCCGCCGCTCCCCCGATCCCCGGCCGGCTCGGGCTCCGACCCACCTCTGTCGGCGGGCCCGCGGGCCGCGATTACGGTTGTCCGAAGATCGCTTCGCCCACGCCGTCTCCCCCCGAGGTGCCGATGAGTGTCCTGCGCCAGCCCGGAACCGTGCTCACCGACCACACGTTCAGCGTGCCGCTGGACCACTCCGCCCCGGACGGGGAGCGCGTCGAGCTCTACGCCCGCGAGGTGGTCGCTGCCGGGCGCGAGGCGGAGGAGCTGCCGTGGCTGCTGTTCCTGGCGGGCGGCCCGGGGTACAAGGTGCCGCGGCTCGTGGGCCGGGACTCCTGGCTGGACCGGGCCCTGGACGACTACCGCGTGCTGCTGCTGGACCAGCGCGGCACCGGCCGCTCCACCCCGGCGAACCGCCAGACCCTCCCCCGGCGCGGCGACGCCGAGGCGCAGGCCGCCCATCTGGCCCACTTCCGCGCCGACTCGATCGTGCGCGACGCCGAGCTGATCCGGCGGCAGTTGCTCGGCGACGACGGGCAGTGGTCCGTGCTCGGACAGAGCTTCGGCGGCATGTGCGCGGTCACCTATCTGTCCCTCGCCCCGGAGGGGCTGCGCGAGGTCCTCGTCACCGGCGGCCTGCCGGCGCTGCGCGCGCACCCGAAGGACATCTACCGCGCGGCGTACCCGCGGGTGGAGCGCAAGAACGAGGCGCACTACGCCCGGTACCCGGACGACGTGGCGACCGTGCGCCGGGTGGCCCGCCTGCTGCTGGAGCGGGAGGTGCCGCTGCCGGGCGGCGGGCGGCTGACCGTGCCCCTGTTCCAGTCGCTCGGGGTGGTGCTCGGCGCGAGCACGGGCTCGCACACGCTGCACTACCTGCTCGAGGAGGCGTTCGTGGAGGGCGCGGACGGCCCCGAGCTGTCCGACACCTTCCTCTCCGGGGTGCAGGCGCTGCTGTCGAACGCCGCCGCGCCGCTGTTCCCCCTGCTGCACGAGGCGAGCTACGGGCAGCGCTCGGTGACCCGCGAGGGCACCGGGTGGGCGGCCGAGGCCGTGCGCGCCGAGTTCCCGCGCTTCGACGCCGAGGCGGCGCTGGAGTCGGGCGAGCCGGTGCTGTTCACCGGGGAGATGACCTACCCGTGGCTGTTCGCCGAGGACCCGGCGCTGGTACCGCTGGCCCAGGTGGCGGAGCACCTGGCGCAGCGCGAGGACTGGCCGGACCTGTACGACCCGGAGCGGCTCGCCCGCAACGACGTCCCGGTGGTGGCCGCCGTCTACCTCGACGACATGTACGTGGACGCGCGGTACTCGCTGGAGACGGCCGCCGCCGTGCGGGGGCTGCGGGCGTGGGTGACCAACGAGTTCGAGCACGACGGGCTGCGCGTCAGCGGCGGGCGGGTGCTCGACCGCCTGCTGGCGATGCTGCGCGGGCGCGTCTGACCCCGCGCCCGCAGGGCCGCGGCCGGGCGGCGCCTGCCCCCGGGGAGCGCGCCCCCGCGCCGCGCCTCCCGGGGGACCACCGGGCCCGCGCCCGACGCGCCCGCCCGGTCCGCGGCCCGTCCGCCCGGCGG
>NZ_BAAGTD010000023.1:0-132817 GCF_054782095.1 Streptomyces capparidis
GGCGGCCCCTCCCGCGCCCGGGGCGGGCGGCGGCGGGGGCGGGCCCGGGGGTGCGCGGGGCGCGCGGGAGGGGCCGCCCGTCCGCGCGGGTGGCGATGGTGGTGCCGCGGTCCACGGGCGTCCTCCCCTGCACGGCCGGTCAGGCGGCGGCCGAGAACGGCGCCCACTGGCGGATCGCGAACCCGGAACCCTCGCGGTCCACTTCGGCGGCGCCGTGGCCGGGGAAGTGCGCGGGGATCACCAGGGCGCGGTGGTCGGCGGCCCAGTCGAGGATCCGCCGCCGGGTGGCGCTCGCCCGCGCCGGGTCCTCGTCGAAGCAGGTGTGCAGACCGGGGTCGAGGATCTGCACCGGGCTGTGCATGACGTCGCCGACGAACACGGCGGTGTCGCCGCCCGAGCGCAGCGTCAGGACGGCGGAGCCGGGGGTGTGGCCCGCGGCGACGTCCAGCCGCAGGTTGCGGTCGATGACGTGGCTGTCCTCCCACAGCAGGGCCTGACCCGCCCGGTGCACCGGGAGCACGCTGTCCTCGAACATGTTCTGGTTGCCGAGGTGGGCGGGGACACCGCCGGCGACCGCCCGGCGGTCGGTGCCGTTGACCGGGTTCCAGAAGTCGAAGTCGGTCCGGTTGATCAGGTAGGTGGCGTTGGGGAAGGTGGGCACCCACGCGCGGTCGGCGAGCACGGTGTTCCAGCCGACGTGGTCGGCGTGCACATGGGTGTTGACCACCAGGTCCACGTCCTCGGGCCGCACCCCGGCCGCGGCGAGGGAGTCCAGGAACGGGGTGTCAAGGCGGCTGAGCACCGGCAGGTAGGGGCGCTCCTTGTCGTTGCCCGCGCCGGTGTCCACGAGGATGGTGCGGCCCTCGCTGCGCACCACCCAGGTCTGCATGTACGCGCGGTAGGCGCCGCTGTCGCCGTCCCAGAAGTCCGGGTCCAGCCAGGAGGCGTTCTCCCGCCACAGCTCGGGCGTGCTCGCGGGCACGATGTCCTGCGCCGGGGCGATGTCGCCCCGCCATTCGACGACGCGGGTGATCTCGACGTCGCCCAGTGCGATGGTGTCCATGTCGGCCGCTCCCCTGAGGTGTGGTGCCGTGGCGGTGGGCCGGCGCCGCGGTCCGCCGGTGGTTGAACCGTAGGCGCGGCCCGGGGCGGCGTCCTATGCGCCGGAGGCTCGTCCGTATGCGCGCGCGTCTCGCGGTCGGGCACGGCCGGACCCGGCGGCGGGTCAGGTCAGGTGCCGCTCCAGCCAGTCCGCGGCGGTGCGGCGGAACAGGCGGCGGCTGTCCGCGCGCAGGAAGTCGTGGCCCTCCTCGCGCAGGGTCAGCAGCTCGGCGTGGACGCCGCGCTCCCTGGCGGCCTGCACGAACTGGCGGGACTCCCCCGGCGGCACGTTGGTGTCGTGCTCGCCGTGCACGGCCAGCACCGGCACCCGCAGCGCGTCGACGCGGCTCATCGGGGACAGGGCGTGCAGCAGCTCCCGGTCGCGTTCCGGGTGGCCGTACTTGTGGGCCGCGGAGCGGGCGATCCACGGCTCGGTGCCGGCGAAGAACGTCGCGAAGTCGGACATGCCGCACACCGCGACGCCGGTGCGGAACAGCTCCGGGTGCCACACCAGGCAGGCCATCACCAGGTAGCCGCCGTAGGAGCGGCCCATGACGGCCAGCCGCCCGGGGTCGGCCGGGCCCGCGGTGACCGCGTGCGCGGCGCAGTCGGCGACGTCCTCGATGGCGGCGAACCGGCCCGCGCCGAGGTCGGCGTCCACGAAGGACCGGCCGTGGCCGCCGGAGCCGCGCACGTCCGGGGCGAAGACGTCCAGGCCGCGGCCCAGCAGCTCGTGGTAGAGGGGGTCGAGCACCGGGCGCTCCTGCTCCTCCGGCCCGCCGTGCAGGTGCAGCACGCACGGCGCGGGCTCGTCCGGTGCCCGGCCGGGCGCGCGGTAGTACCAGCCGGTCAGCGGCAGGCCGTCGCGGGCCGTGAAGGACAGCGGCACCGGGCGCACGGGGCGGCGGCCGGGCGGGACGGCGTCCTCGTCGCGGGAGGACCACGGGGTGCGCCGGGCGGGCGCCTCGCCTGGCAGGTGCCACACGCCCGGGCGGCGCTGGGAGCCGGACAGGGCCAGCAGCAGCCCGCCGGGGCCCGCGGGCGCGGCGCGGGTGACCACCTCGTGCGGCAGCGCGACGGCCCGGGGCGGGCCGGCCAGGGCGGGGCCGCGGGCGGGGATGCGCAGCACCTCGAGGCGGTTGGCGCCCTGCGTGTTCCAGGCCAGCACGGCGGTCTGCCCGTCGCGGGCGAACGCCAGCAGGTCCAGGCCGCTGTCGTCCCGCCCGGCGACGACCGCGGTGGCGGTGGGCCGCCCCTGCTCGTCGAGGCCGACGGCGAGCAGGGCGGGGAACTCGCGTCCGGCGTCGCTGCGCAGCCACACGGTCCTGCCGTCGGGCGAGAAAACGCCGATCCACGGGTCGCCGTCGGCGGCCGGGACGGAGCAGGTGGTGCGCAGGTCGGCGGTGCGCACCACGAACGCCTCCCGGCGCAGCCGCGGGCCGCGCCGCAGCAGGGCCAGCCTCCCGTCGTGGCTGACGTCGCACACCCGCAGGGAGGCCGCGCCGGGTTCGACGGCGAGCAGGGCGGGGGCGGCCGCGCCCTCCGGGTCGAGGAGGTAGGCGGCCAGTGCCCCGCCGGGGCCGGACGCGGGCGCGGTGCCGTCCCGCGCCGCGGACCCGTGGGCGGAGGCGGGCTCGGCGACGGTGACGGCGAGCGCCGAGCCGTCGTGCCGCCAGCAGCCCAGGTGCGCGGAGGCGCCGGGCTCCGCGCCGGCGAGCAGGCGGCGCCCGGTGCCGTCGGGGCGCACGCACAGCACCCGGGTGTGCTCCCCGCCGCCGGGCGCGGTGGTGTAGGCGATCCAGCGGCCGTCGGGCGACCAGGACACCTCCAGCACGGGGTCGGGCCCGGTGTCGAGCAGGTGCGCCTCGTCGGCGTCGACCGGCCCGGCCCACAGTTGGGGCACGCCGCCGCGGTCGCAGATGAACGCCACCCGGTGCCCGCCCGGGTCCGCCGAGGGGTACCAGCAGCCGTGCGCGGTCAGGCGCCTGGGCCCCTCCCGCTGCCCGGCGGCGTCGGGCAGCGGGAGGGGCGCCGGGGCGGCGGGCGCGCCGGCCCGGCGGTGTGGGGCGTACGGCGCGGCGCCGCCCGGGTCGTGGGCGGCGGCCGGGCCGGGCGTCAGTGTATTCCGTGGGTTTGCAGCCATGTCTCCAGCAAAGCCACCTGCCACAACGCGTTGGCTCCGCGCCGGGTGCGGTGCGCGTCGGGGGCGGCGAGCAGTTCGGTGAGGTACTCCTCGCGGAACAGGCCGCGGGCCTTGGCCTCGGGTTCCGACAGCACCTGGCGGACCCGGGCCAGCACCGGGCCGGCCATGTGCGTGATGGCGGGGACGGGGAAGTAGCCCTTGGGCCGGTCCACGACCCGGCGGGGCAGGACCCGGCGCCCCGCGGCCTTCAGCACGCCCTTGCCGCCGTCGGCGAGTTTCAGCTCCGGTGGGCAGGCGGCGGCGAGTTCGACCAGCTCGTGGTCGAGGAAGGGCACCCTGGCCTCCAGGCCCCAGTCCATCGTCATGTTGTCGACGCGCTTGACCGGGTCGTCGGGCAGCATCACGTGCGTGTCCAGGCGCAGGGTCGCGTCCAGCGTGGTGGCCGCGCCGGGCTCGGCCATGTGCGCGCGCACCAGCTCGGCGGAGGTGTCGCGGTCCACCAGCATGTCGGGCCGGAGGACGCGGGCGAGGTCGGCGTGGGAGCGGTCGGAGTAGGTGTCCAGGTAGGCGTCGGCGGCCCGCTCGCGCGGGGCGGCGGCGATGTCGGGGTACCAGTGGTAGCCGGCGAGCACCTCGTCGGCGCCCTGACCGCTCTGGACCACCTTGACCTCCTTGGACACCTGCTCGGCCAGCAGGTGGAAGGCGACCACGTCGTGGCTCATCATGGGCTCGCTCATGGCCGCGACGGCGTCGTCGAGCGCGGTCGTCAGGCGGTCGGAGGGCACCATCAGCCGGTGGTGGTCGGTGCCGAAGTGCCGCGCGACCAGGTCGGAGTACGGGAACTCGTCGCCGTCGTCGCCGCCCTCGGCCTCGAAGCCGACGCTGAAGGTGGCCAGGTCCTTCTGCCCCTCCTCGGCCAGCAGCGCCACGATGAGGCTGGAGTCGAGGCCGCCGGAGAGCAGCACGCCGACGGGGACGTCGGCGACCATGCGGCGGCGCACCGCGGTGCGCAGCGCGTCCAGCACGGCGTCGCGCCAGTCGTCGGCGTCCATCCGCGCGTCCCGGGGTCTGCGGGAGTAGTCGGGCTGCCAGTAGCGGTGGTCGCGGCAGGTGCCGTCCGGCTCGATCACGCGGACCGTGGCGGGCGGGAGCTTGCGCACGCCGTTCAGGACGGTGCGCGGGGCGGCCACGGTGGCGTGCCAGGACAGGTACTGGTGGACCGCCACCGGGTCCAGGGAGGTGTCCACGCCTCCGGCGGCGAGCAGCGCGGGCAGCGAGGACGCGAAGCGCAGCACGCCCGCGGTCCGCGCCAGGTACAGCGGCTTGATGCCCAGCCGGTCGCGGCCCAGGGTCACCCGGCCGGTGGCGTGCTCGACCACGGCGAAGGCGAACATGCCGTACAGGCGGTCGACGCACTCCGCGCCCCACTGCCGGTACGCCTTGAGCAGCACCTCGGTGTCGGAGTCGGAGAAGAAGCGGTGGCCCAGGCCGCGCAGCTCCTCGCGCAGTTCCCGGTAGTTGTAGATGCAGCCGTTGAAGACGCCGGTGAGCCCGTTGTGGGGGTCGCTCATCGGCTGGGCGCCCGCCTGCGACAGGTCGATGATCTTCAGTCGCCGGTGCCCCAGGGCGACGGCGCCCTGCGACCAGAGCCCTCTGCCGTCGGGGCCGCGCGCGGCGAGACGGTCGGTCATGCGCTCCACGGCCGCCAGGTCGGGCCGCGCTCCGTCGAAGCGGATCTCTCCGCTCAGCCCGCACATCAGGCACCGCCTCCTCGGCGCGTCCCGCGGACCGGGGGCGGCGGTGGGTCCGCCGGTGCGTGGGGGCCGGTGCGGGCAAGGGGATTACCGCTGGACATGGGATCGAGACACTCCTGTTTCGGTGTTCATCTGTGCGATCGGCCGGATGGCGGCACGGGTGGGCGGGCGGCGAAGGGGCGGCGCCGTGGGCCCGCGTGCTCCCCTCCGGCGGGCGGGGCGCGGCCGGCGGCTCAGCCGCCGACGGCCCGCACGGGGCCGGGCACCCCCGGCGCCGGTGGTGCGAGGGGGACCGCGACGACGCCGCCCCCGGCGGACCCGGCCCGCCGCCGGGGCGGGCGGCCGCTGCGGGTCCGGGCGATGAGCTGGTCCACGGCCGCGGGCAGGCCCCGTTCCCGCGCCGTGCGGCGGATCCGGTGGGCGGCGCTGCCCTCGGCGATGGCCTGCTCCGTAAGGTCCCGCACCAGCGGCCAGTCCCCCGCCGCCTCCAGGGCGGGGCGCAGCCGGGCGAGCATGCCGCGCAGCACGACGGGGGCGGGGGCCGGGCGGCGGGTGCGCGGGTCGAGCAGCGCGCCCTCCAGGCCGGAGCGGGCCGCCCGCCAGGTGGCGGCGCGCACCCACTCGTGCCCGCTCTCGCACGGCGCCGCGCCGCGCCCGGCCAGCCGTTCGCAGGCGTCCACGACCAGGGCACGGTACAGGCCCGCGACGAGCACGACCGTCTCCGGGCGGGGGCAGGCGTCGCAGACGCGCAGCTCCAGTGTCCGTTGGTGGGCCGAGGGCCGCAGGTCGAAGTAGACCATTCCGGCGTCACTGATGACCTCGGTGCCGATCAGCTCCTCCACCACGGCGTCGTACTCGGCGGCGCCGGTGAAGCAGCCGACCGGCCCGGCGGTGGGCCAGCGCTGCCACACCATCGTGCGCCAACTGGCGTAGCCGGTGTCGTCGCCGAGCCAGAACGGCGAGGACGCGGAGAGCGCGAGCAGCGGGGGCAGC
Organism: Streptomyces capparidis; assembly: GCF_054782095.1. Taxonomy (NCBI): domain Bacteria; kingdom Bacillati; phylum Actinomycetota; class Actinomycetes; order Kitasatosporales; family Streptomycetaceae; genus Streptomyces; species Streptomyces capparidis. The sequence continues at coordinate 5,992 of NZ_BAAGTD010000023.1, forward strand.
CACGGCCGGATGGCGCACATGACGCGGACGGCCGTGTCCCGGTCGGGGACGTCCACGTGCACCTGGGCGCTGCACACCAACTGCTCGTCGGCGACCCGCCCGTACTCCTCGGCCATGCGCCGGTAGCGCAGGTCGGAGGTGTAGGCGTGGGGCATCAGCCGCGCCAGGGGCGCAGTTCCGGCGGCCACGGCGGCCAGCCCCAGCGAGGAGGCGGCCCCGTCCAGGCTGCGCCGGGAGCGGACGATGTCGGCGTGCAGGTCGTGCAGGGAGGCGTGCACCTCGCTGTTCCACTCCACCACCGTCTGGTGCAGCTCGGTGGTGAAGCCCGGTCTGTGCAGCCGGCCGAGCAGGGCGCCGGCGCGTGGCACCAGTGATCCGCTCTCCAGGTCGAGCACATGGAATTCTTCCTCGACTCCGATGCGGACGGTCATCGCTCTGCTCCTTCGCGGCTCCACGCTCCCGCGGGACCGGCGGCTGGCCGGTCCCCCGCCCGCCGAGTCCCGGCGGGGGCAGCGGGAACACTGTGCTCCTGCGAGTGCCCGCTGAGCTGGAGGTTAGGCCACCCATTTACGGATCGTGAGCGGAGCGGCGCGGCGAGTACGCGGGCAGGACCGGACGGCCGCGGGATGCGCGCCGGCACCGCGGCGAGGGGCACGGAGAGTGGTCATCGCTCGGCACGGGGCCACCGGCGCCGCGCGCCCGGCGGGGACGGTCCGGAAGCCCTCAGGGCCTGAACACGGCGCGCACGCAGCCGTCCGTCTTCTCCTTGAACATCCGGTAGCCCTCGGGGGCGCGGTCCAGCGGCAGGGTGTGGGTGGCCAGGTGGGCCGTGGACAGCTCGCCGCGCGCCATGCGGTCCAGGAGCATGGGGATGTACCGCTGGCCGTGCTGCTGGGCCGCGCGCAGCGTCAGGCCCTTGTTGATCACCGCGCCCAGCGGGAACTTGTCCACCACCGCGCCGAAGACGCCCAGCACGAACACGGTGCCGCCCTTGCGGCAGGCGTGGATGGCCTGGCGCACCGCCGTCGGGCGGTCGGTCTGGAGGCGCAACTGCTGCTTGACCTGGTCGTACAGGTGGGCGGGGCCGGTGCTGTGGGCCTCCATGCCGACGGCCTCGATGCACACGTCGGGGCCCCGGCCGCCCGTCGCCTCCCGCAGCTCGGCGGCGACGTCGGTGGCCGAGTAGTCGAGGGTCTCCGCGCCGCAGTGCCTCGCCGCCATGGCCAGGCGCTCCGGGTGGCGGTCGATGGCGATGACCCGCTCGGCGCCCAGCAGGGCGGCGGCGCGCGCCGCCATCTGCCCGACCGCGCCGCAGCCCCACACCGCCACCACGTCGCCCGGCTTGACGCCGCCCAGGTGCGCGCCCATCCAGCCGGTGGGCGCGGAGTCGGAGGCGAACAGGGCGCTGACGTCGTCGACGCCCTCCGGCACCGGGAAGGCGCCGTAGTCCGCGAAGGGCACCCGGACGTACTCGGCGTGGCTGCCGCGGAAGCCGCCCATGGCGTGCGAGTAGCCGAAGACGCCGCCCGGTTCGTAGCCGTAGGCGGCCTGCGCGATGCCGGGGTTGGTGTTGGTGTTGTCGCACAGCGACCACAGGTCGTTGCGGCAGTACCAGCAGCGTCCGCAGCCGATGAACGAGCACACCACGACCCGGTCGCCGACCTTGTGCCTGCGCACGCCGCGGCCGACCTCGACGACCTCGCCCATGAACTCGTGGCCGATCACGTCCCCGGCCCGCATCGCCGGGACGTACCCGCCGATCAGGTGCAGGTCGGAGCCGCAGGTGGTGCCCAGGCGCACCTTGACCACGATGTCCTGGTCGTTGCGCAGCCCCGGGTCGGGGACCTCCTCCACGGACAGCTTGTTCACGCCCTGCCAGCACAGCGCCTTCACAGCACGCCCTCCCCTCCGGCCCGGCGCGCGGCCAGGCCGACGATCTTCCCGCCGGGCGTCTCGCGGTCGGTGCCCGGGGGGGCCGGCTCGATCACCTCTCCGGTCTCCAGCAGGGACTTGGCGTCGCGCAGCGCCGAACGTACGGCCTGGCGGGGGTCGTCCCCGCCCAGTCGCGCGGCCACCCCCGCGGCGCCGGTGGGCACGGGCACCCGGGGCCTGGCGGCCAGCTCCGTGCCGCGCCCGCCCGGCGCCGGGCGGACCCGTACCTCCACCCGGTCGCCGAGGGCGGCGAGCGGCTCGGGCGGGGTCCGCCCCGGCATCACCGCCTCCGGCGGCCCCTCGACCGTGACCACCAGCCAGCGGTCCGCGTCCTCCTGCCCGGCGGCCCGCCCGGCGGCGCGGAACGCGGCCCGCGCGGCCGCAGCGGCCGCCAGCCCTCCGGCCAGTCCTCCCGCCAGTACGGCGCCGCACACGGTGCGCCTCATCGTCGATGCCTCCCGTTCCGTGGTCGTCGTGGCCCGCCGGTCACCGGGCGGGGACAGCCCTGCGGGTTGCCGGTGAGGGCCCGGCCAAACCCGGGGCGGGGCGGCCCCGCCGCCGGGCGGGGCGCGGCGGCGGCCCGTCGGGGGCTCACCGCGCGTGGGCGTGCCTGCGGGGCAGCGGGCCGACGCCGGTGCGGCGGCCGGGGCGCAGGGCGGCGTGGTGCTGCCCGGGCCCGGGGCCCGAGCGGGCGGCCAGGGCGTCGGCGACGGCGCCGGTGGTGAAGGCGTACACGGCCTTGTGCAGCACGTCCACCACCAGCTCGGCCCGGGGCCAGGTGTCGGGCGGGGCGCCGACCCCGGTGGCGTTCTCCAGGATCTGGTCGTTGGTGAGGCGGACCACGGTGAACTTCGCCGACGCCAGCGGCCCGCGCAGCCCCGCGTGCGCCATCACCGAGCGCAGGACGCCGAGGAGGGCGGCCTGGCCGAAGTGCATCGCCCAGTTCACCGGCAGCGGCTGCTCGCGGGGGCGCTCGCGCATGCCGGTCAGGCGCTGGAGGACGCGTGCGGGGACGTGCGAGCCGGGCCGGCCGGTGACGGCCTGCTCGGCCCTCTCGCCGAGGGTCATCACGACGCCTCCGGCCGTCCCGGCGATCAGGCCCTGCCACAGTGCGCGTTTCATCATGTCCTGGCGGGTACCCGGCGCGGCGGCCCCCACCCGGAGCGTTCCGCCGCGGCACACCCGCGGCGGAGGCGTCCCCGCGCCTCGCGGCCGGAGTGGCGCGGCGGGTCACGGGGCAGGCGCGCCCCGCGTCGGACGGCACAGGAGCGAAGGGAGGCGGAGCCGGATGGCGGACGCGGCCCGGTCCTCCCGCTCCCCCGCGGCGTCCCCCGAGCCGCGCCGGTCGGCGGCCGTGTGCGCCCTGATCGGTGCGGCGGTGACGGCCGCGGCCGACGAGATCGTCTTCCACCAGCTCCTGGGCTGGCACCACTTCTACGACCGCTCCACCACCCGGGTGGGCCTGCTCTCCGACGGCCTGCTGCACTCGGCGGAGCTGCTGGCCCTGGTCGCCGGGTTCTTCCTGTACGCGGACCTGCGGCGGCGCGGCGGCCTCGCCCCGGCCCACGCGTGGGCCGGGTTCCTGCTGGGGGCGGGCGGCTTCCAGTTGTTCGACGGGATCGTGGACCACAAGCTGCTGCGCGTGCACCGGATCCGCTACGGCGTGGACGTCACACCGTACGACCTGGCCTGGAACGGCGGCGGCCTGGTGCTGCTGCTGGCCGGGGCGGCCCTGGCCGTGCGCGCGGCCCGCCGGGGCCGGTCCGGGCCGTGACGGCGGGGCACGGCCACTCCGGCGCGGTGCAGGCGGCGGCGGTGACGGCCGCCGCCGCAGCGCTCGCGCTCACCGCCGCCTACCTGGCGGCCGCCGCCCGTCTGCGCCGCCGCGGCGACGCCTGGCCGTGGACCCGGGACGCGTCGTTCGCCGCCGGGGGCGCCGCGCTGGCCTGGGCGGCGGTGGGTGCGCTGCCGGGCGGGCCGTTCACCGCCCACGTCGCCCGGCACCTGCTGGCCGGCATGGCGGCGCCGCTGCTGCTGGTCCTCGCCCGCCCGCTGACCCTGGCCCTGCGCGCCCTGCCGCCGGGCCGGGCGCGCCGGTGCCTGCTGGGCGTCGCGCGCTCCCGGGCCGCCGGGGTGCTGGTGCTCCCGCCGGTGGCGGCGCTGCTGGACGCGGGCGGGCTGTGGGTGCTGTACCGGACGGGTCTGTTCGCGGCGTCGCGGGAGCGGGCCCCGACGCACGTCCTGGTGCACGTCCACGTGGTGGCGGCCGGACTGCTGTTCGCCTTCGCCGTCTGCCAGGCCGACCCGGTGCGCCGCCGCTGGGGCCCGGCCGTGCGCGGGGCCGCGCTGCTGGCCGCGGGAGCGGCGCACGCCGTGCTCGCCAAGAGCCTGTACGTCTCGCCCCCGCCCGGCACCGCCGTCGCCGCCGAGGACCTGCGCACCGGGGCCCGGCTGATGTACTACGGCGGCGACGCGGTGGAGGCCGCCCTCGCCGCCGCCCTGGCCGCGCGGTGGTACGCCGCCGCGGGGCGCGCCCGGGTCAGACGATGCCGCCGTTGGCGCGCAGCACCTGGCCGTTGACCCAGTGCCCCGCCGGGGAGGCCAGGAACGCGGTGACCTCGGCGATGTCGGCGGGGTTGCCCAGGCGCTCCAGCGGGGGCCGGGCGGCGAGCCGGGCGACGGTCTCCTCGTCCTTGCCGGTGAGGAACAGGTCGGTGGCGGTGGGGCCGGGCGCGACGGTGTTGACGGTGACGTCCCGGCCGCGCATCTCCCGGGCCAGGATCATCGTCATGGCCTCCACCGCGCCCTTGGTGGACACGTAGGGCGCGTAGCCGGGGAGGGCCAGGCCGACCACGGAGGTGGAGAACAGCACGATCGCGCCTCCGGGGCGGACCCGGCGCGCGGCCTGCCGGGCGACGACGAAGGTGCCGCGGACGTTGGTGCGGTGCACCGCGTCCAGGGCGTCCAGGTCCACCTCGGCGACGGGCGCCTGGTACATCCGGCCCGCGGCGTTGATCACGACGTCGACGCCGCCGAAGGTGTTCTCCGCGGTGTCGAACAGCGCGGCGACGGCGTGCTCGTCGGCCACGTCCGCCCGCACGGCGACCGCCCGCCCGCCGGCCTTCTCCGCCTCGGCGACGGCGGCCCCGGCCTCCACGGCGTTGCCGGCGTAGTTCACCACGACCGCGTACCCGTCGGCGGCCAGGCGGCGCACGGTCTCGCGTCCGATGCCGCGGGACCCGCCGGTGACGACCGCGACACGCGGGGCGGGGACGGCGGAGGGGGTGGCGCTCATCGGGGATGTCCTTCCGGTGACGGGGAGGCCCGGCGGAAGACCGCCGCGCCTCGTGCTTCCCCTCCACCGTGGCCCCACCGTCGCCGCCCGGCCACGGTGGCCTCTTCCCTGGGGTCGGCAACCCCAGGCTGCGGACGCGCCCGGCGGGTACGCGGTCGTGGCGCGTACCCTGCGACGCGTCCCGCCGGAGAAGACCGTCCGCATCCCCGGCCGCCCACCGGGGGTGCGTCCGCCCCCGCCAGATGATTGAATATTGAACCTATCGTATCGCGGCGGCCCGCACCGCCCTCCCCCCACCGCACGGGCCGAGCACGTCCCCCCGCCGTCGAAAGGACGCGACCGTCATGAGTGACCTCGACCTCCAGCCCCCCGTGCGCCTGTGCGGGGGACGCGCCGACGCCTCCGCGGGGCCCGTCAAGGAGCTGCTGAGCCCCCGCGAGACACGGCTCGGCGGCAGCACCGTCGTGCGCAGGCTGCTGCCGAACCTGGGGCGGCGGATGGTCGGGGCGTGGTGCTTCGTCGACCACTACGGGCCCGACGACATCGCCGACGAGCCCGGCATGCAGGTGCCGCCCCACCCGCACATGGGCTTGCAGACCGTCAGTTGGCTGCACGAGGGCGAGGTGCTGCACCGCGACAGCCTCGGCAGCCTCCAGACCATCGGCCCCCGCCAACTCGGGCTGATGACCTCCGGCCGGGCCATCTCCCACGCCGAGCAGAGCCCCCGGTCACACGCCCGCCACCTGCACGGCGCCCAGTTGTGGGTCGCGCTGCCCGACGCCCACCGCCACGCCGACCTGCCCGTCGTCACCGCCCCCGGCCTCACCGCCACCGTGATCCTGGGCACCCTGGACGGCGCCCCCTCCCCCGGCACCACGTACACGCCGCTGGTGGGCGCGGACCTGTCCCTCACCGAGGGCACCGAGGCACGGCTGCCCCTGGACCCGGACTTCGAGTACGCGGTCCTGACGATGTCCGGCGCCACCGAGGTGGACGGGGTGCCCCTGGACCCCGGATCGATGCTCTACCTGGGCTGCGGCCGCACCGCCCTGCCCCTGCGCGCCCTCAGCGACAGCGCACTGCTGCTGCTCGGCGGCGAGCCGTTCGAGGAGAAGATCGTCATGTGGTGGAACTTCATCGGCCGCAGCCACGAGGACATCGCACAGGCCCGCGAGGACTGGATGACCGGCTCCCGGTTCGGGGAAGTCAGGGGCCACGACGGTTCCCGCCTGCCCGCCCCGCAGCTCCCGCCGGGCCCGCTGAAGGCGCGGGGACGGGTGCTCTGACCTGCACCTTTCCATCCATGGAGCGAATCCGCCGAGAGGCGTCAGCGGTGCACCCGAGGCCCAGCCGACCTGGTTGCGCACTGGCGTTTCCGCTTCCCGGCCAGCGGCGGTCGCCGTTCCCCGGCATGGCCATGTGTGGTCGCCTACGGCAAGCCTTTTGCTGACCCAATGCCGACTTTGCTGACGATAAGTCAGCTTGAGCGCGCGGCACTTCTCCCTGCCCAGAGGCTGGCGCCACTCACCAGACTGAGGGTCGTGCCGCGCAGGCCTTCCGTCACCGCTGCACCGACCGCACACTCACCCGCAGCTCACGGGCGACGGCCGCGTTGTCGTCCCCTCGCAGGAACCGCTCAGCCGCCTCCAACCGCAACCTCTCCCGGAAGGCCCGGCGCCCGGCCGTCAGCCCACCACCTCGCGCATACCTCATGAAGACGGCACACCGCAGGGATCAAGAGGCGTCAGCCCCCCACGACAACACGCTTTCAAGGTCAGCAATCCGGACATCGACCGAGCTACCGGGCTCGAGCCCGTCTCCCGCAGTGGCGCTCCGTTCGGCGACGGTCCCGGCCGCGGCCCACCGGTGCCGGCGCGACGAGCAAGGAACCGGCGGCCTGCTCGGGGACATCGATGTTGGTGGCGCTCTCCGCGTCAGGCACCACCGCGGTTCCCGCGGCGTGCTGGGCCTCCAAGTAGCGCTGGACGGAGATGAAGTAGGGCAGCTTGCCCAGCTCGAATTGAGCCCGTCCCAGTTCCGGGAGCGCGGCAGTTCGGCAATGACGATGCGGAAGAGGGCCGCCATCGCGGGTCTGCCGATCAGGGCGGCGTACCTGGCGGCCGATCGCGCTCAGGCCGGCGCGCAGGTCACCTGACTGCACAGCGGGCGCCGCTGGGGCCGGACCGCCCTTCCAGTGCTCGGTGACGATGGCTTCGAAGAGCGCCGCCTTGGTGGGGAACTGCTTGACAGCGTGGACTTCGAGACGACTGCCTCCTGCGCGATCTTCGCCAGCGAGGTCCCGTCATAGCCCCGTTCCAGGAAAAGCTTGGTGGCCGCTGCGGTGATCGCTTCGCGCTTGCGTTGAGCGAGTCGTTGATGGTGCGCGGAGAGTCCTGCGGGCATGGGCCATGTATGCCCTGTCACGAGGCGAGTCACTCGACTCGCCTCTGTGTGGATTTTTGCGTGAAGGGAGGCGAGTGGCACGACTCGCCTCGGTCGACGGGAGCGCCCTCCGTCGGCGTCCTTCCGTTCCCGCATGGAGGAGCACTCATGGAGTCAAGCAAGATCGCATCGGTGACCGGCGGCAATCGCGGGTGGGGCCGGGCCACGGCCTGGTCGCCGGCCCGGCACGGGCTGCGCGTCATCGTCACCTACCGTGGCGACGCGCCGGAGGCCGAGGAGGCGGTCAAGAGCGACCAGGAAACCGACGCCGCGGCCGCCGCACTGCGGCTGGACATTCGCGACGCGGCCTCCTTTCCTGCCTTCGTCTCCCACCTGGCCGCGCAGCTCGAGCGCTGGGACGCGACCCGGCTGGACGTCCTGGTCAACAACGCCGGGATCGGGCTGTTCGGACCGCTGGAAGCGGCCACGGCCGACGACTACGACGCGGTGATGGACACCAACGTGCGCGGCACGTTCTTCCTCATCCAGGCGCTTGCGCCCGTGCTGGTCGACGGGGGACGGATTATCAACGTCTCCTCCTCCCTCAGCCGCCACACCAGCGCCGGCACCTCGGTCCACTCGGCCTCCAAGGCGGCGGTCGAGGTCCTCAGCCGGACATTGGCCGTGGAACTGGGGGCGCGCGAGATCCGCGTCAATGCCATCGCGCCGGAGCCGACCGCCACCGACTTCAACGGCGGCGCCATGCGGGACGACGCGCAAATGCGCGAAGGCCTGAGCGCGCAGACCGCGCTCGGCCGCGTCGGCGAACCGCATGAGATCGGCGACGCCATCGCCGCGCTCGCCTCCGAGGAACTACGATGGGTCACCGCCCAGCGCCTCGAAGTGTCCGGCGGCACCCTGCTGTAGGGACCCCTGCCCACACCGTGTGCCCTGCTCCTTACCTGGCAGAACCGGGAAATGTACGCGGTCCGGCACACCCCCGTGCGGGTCGTCGGCCCACCCGCGTTGCGCCAACCGCTGAAGGACCAGGAACAGTCCGCTTCGAGCCCCGGTTGTTCCGGTGCCTGGCAACGGGCACCGGCCGGCGCGCAGTGAAGCGGGCGCCGATTTAGGCTGGAATCAGCCCTCGCGTGGACGACTGCCCGGACGGAGGCATGGCGCGTGGAGATGGCCGGCAAGCAGGACGCCCCCACTGCCGTCGCAGTGATCGACGCGGACGGCACGGTGAGCGGCTGGGGCGAAGGGGGGCGCCTGCTACTGGGCTGGACGGCGGAGGACACCGTGGGACGCCCGGTGACCGACCTGCTGGTCGATTCCCCGAAACTCGGCCTCCCCGGGGGCCATGGCACCGGCCACTCGGAGATCATCCCTCTGCGCCACAGGGACGGGTCCGTCGTGGACGCCGTAGTAACGACTCAACCGTTGTCCGGCGCCGCCGGGCGGGCCCTCGGTCACGTGGTGTCCTTTCAGCGTTGGGGAAGCCGCCCGCTGATCGCCGACCGGGCCTTCGAGCAGTGCCCCTTCGCTCTCGGCGTCTACGACCCTGAACTGCGGTTTTTGTGGATCAACGCCTCCTCGGGCCGGGTGATAGCGCACTCCGAGGAGCAAGTACTCGGTAGGCAGTACCGCGAGGTGCTGCCCGAATTCGACCGCACATTGTTTCCCGAAAGGGACGACAGGCCCTACACCGACAAGCTCTCCGAAGTCGCGAGGACGGGTGAGCCCGCGCGTCTGATCACCGTCTTCCGCCCCCGCGGCAGTGACTACGCCAACGCCTGGGCCACCAGCATCTGGCCGGTCCGAGACGGCGAGGGCAGGATCCGCGCGGTCGCCAACTGGGGGTTCGACATGAGCGCCGAGTACTGGGCTCGGCAACGCCTGCTCATGCTCAACGAGGCCAGCAGCGGCATTGGCCGGACACTCGACGTGATCGGCACCGCTGAGGAACTGGCCCGGACGGCGGTGCCGGGCTTCGTCGACCTCGTCAGCGTGGATCTCTTCGACGAGGTTCTGCGTGGAGAGGAGCCTCCTTCAGCGTCCGCGTTCACTCCCGGCGGGACGGTCAGGCTCAGCCGTGCCGCCCAATACACCTCGAAGGAGGACGCCGGCCGGGCCGCGGGGCCCACCACGCCGGTCACGCACACTCCCGGTTCGGTCGCCGCCCGCTGCATGGCCACCCGCAGGTCCACGGTCGAACTCGCCGCTGAACCCGGCCAGGGCAGCGAGTGGGCCTTCGGGCCCGGGCTCGCCGCCGACCCGGCGCACTGGCCGCCGGGCAATCCAGTGATCGACGAGTCCCTCGCCGCGAAAGACCTGACCGGACGGATCACCGTGCCGCTTCAGGCGCGCGGTGCGCTGCTCGGCGTCGTCGCCTTCTGCCGCCTGGACAGACCTGAGGCCTTCACCGCCGACGACCTGATCCTCGCCGAAGAGCTTGCCGCAAAGGCAGCCGTGGCCATCGACAACGCCCGCCGGTACTCGCGAGAGCGCACGACCGCCCTGACCCTGCAACGCAGCCTCCTGCCGCAGGGGCTGCCGCACCAGGAGGCGGTCGACGTGGCATCCCGCTATCTGCCGAGCGGGACCGACACGGAAGTGGGCGGCGACTGGTTCGATGTCATTCCCCTGTCCGGAGCCCGGGTCGCCCTGGTCGTCGGCGATGTCGTCGGCCACGGCCTGCACGCCTCGGCCAGCATGGGTCGGCTGCGCACCGCGGTCCGCACCCTCGCCGACGTCGACCTGCCCCCCGACGAACTGCTCACCCACCTGGACGACCTGGTTCTCCACCTCGCCAGCGATCTCCAGCCCGGCAGCCACTTCCAGCCGACCGGTGAGTCCGGCGCCACCTGCCTGTACACCGTCTACGACCCTGTCGCCCGGCGCCTCACCTTGGCCAGCGCAGGCCACCCCCTGCCCCTGGTCATCCATCCGGACGGCACCAGGGCCCTGGTGGCCGCACAGCCCGGACCCCCGCTCGGCATCGGTGGGCTGCCTTTCGAGGCCACCGAACTGGAACTGCCGGAGGACAGCCTGCTCGCCCTCTACACCGACGGGCTGGTGGAAAGCCGCGAACGCGACACCGACCAGGGGTTCGCCCAACTGCGGCAGGTGCTGAACCACTCGGTCACCTCACTGGAGGCCCTCTGCGACACAGTGATGGACGCCCTGCTCTCCGAACGCCGCACCGACGACGCCGCCCTGCTGCTCGCTCGCACTCATGGCCTGGATCCCGACCATGTCGCCGACTGCGACGTCGAACCCGACCCGGCCCAGGTGCCGCTCGCCAGGAAGTTCGCCGTCGACCAGCTAGACGCCTGGGGCCTGGAGGAGGCATCCTTCGTCACCGAGCTTGTCGTCAGCGAGCTGGTCACCAACGCCATCAGATACGGCGAACCACCGATCAAGCTACGGCTGATCCGTGACACTTCCCTGATCTGCGAGGTCTCGGACGCCAGCAATACCGCTCCGCACCTGCGCCGGGCCCGTGTCTTCGACGAGGGCGGCCGGGGTCTGTTGCTCGTCGCCCAGCTCACCCAGGGATGGGGGACCCGGCACATGACCAACGGCAAGACGATCTGGTGCGCGCAAGCCCTCCCCGAGGGGTCACTCTCGGGCGAGCAGAACCGAGTCACCCGCCCGTCGGCAGACGAGCGATGAACAAGTGAGCCGGCCGGCCACAAGCCAGACGTCATGCGCACTCGTGAGCACCCGCACCTCCTGGAACAGCAGCCCTGGAGCGCGATGGCCGGCATCAGCGGCTACCTGAACACCACCTGCCATGAGCCCAGCCACACGGGTGCGTTCGAACTTCGTGAACGGCATCAAGAAGCTGCCGGTCGAGGTGACGCTCAGTTGAGGCCACAGGCACCGATACATTCGTGGCCGTCCTCCTGGCCGCCCTGGCCGCGACCCTCGTGCCCGCCGGCCCGTCGCAGGCCGCGGACACCAGCGTCACCGTCGACTTCGGCACCACCGCAGGCACCCCCGGCCACCGCGCCTCGGGCATGATCTACGGGCTGACCCCCGACGGGTCGCTGCCGCCGGACCACTTCTTCAAGGACATCAAGTGGCACTTGATGCGAGCCGGCGGCGCGCAGCTCAACGGTGGCGGCTACGCCACCAGCCTCGCCGACTACCAGACCCGCTGGAAGGCCACCCTCGCCCAGTACAAGCGCACCGTCGCCCTCGGTGGCACGTTCGTCATCCTGCCGCACGACCTATGGGGCGCCGACGGCACCACCAGCCAGCCCTTCCCCGGCGACAACGGCGACTGGACGCAGTTCGACAACTTCGTCAAGCAGCTCATCTCCGACGTCAAGGCCAACAACATGACGGTGGAGTGGGACCTGTGGAACGAGCCGGACCTCAACGGCTTCTGGGACCGGCCCCAGAGCCAGTACCTACAGATGTGGTCGCGGTTCCACGCCGCCGTGCGGGCCAACCTTCCCGGGCAGCTCATCGTCGGCCCCAGCATCGCGACCCAGCCCAACTCCTCCAACACCTGGTGGACCACCTACCTGAAGCACATCAAGGCCAACAACGACGCCCTCGACATCTACTGGTTCATCGGCCGCCTGGAGCGGGCCGGCGCCGACGGCATGCGCGCCAACTGGGGATGGGGCCCCAACCTGCACGACTAGGCGGCCAACCTGCTCACCAGGAACAGCTCCGGCCAGTACCTGCCGCTCGGCGAGTGGTTCATGTACCGCTACTACGGCTCGCAGACCGGCAATGTCGTCAAGTACACCCCCGGCACCGACATCGACGGCTTCGCCACCAAGGACAACACCGCCAGGAACGCCAAGATCCTGATCGGCAGCAACGGCAACTCCGGCAACGTCACCGTCAACCTCACCGGCCTCAACACCACCTCCGTCGTGGAGAACGGCAGGGTCCGCGCCGTCGTCCAGCGCGTCCCGTACAACAGCGGCGCCGCCTTGACCGGCCCGACGACCGTCTCCGACACCACCCTGGCGGTCGCCGGCAACGCCGCTTCGGTGACCGTCCCCTACACCAACGCCCAGGACGGCTACACCATCACCCTGCTCCCGCCGTCCAACACCACCGTCTCCACGGTCGCCGGACGTCCCAACACCTACACGGTGGTCAACCAGCACAGCGGCAAGTGCCTGGACGTCTCCGGCGCCTCCACCGCCGACGGCGCCGCCGTCATCCAGTGGACGTGCAGCGGCACCGCCAACCAGATGTTCACCCTCAGCCCCGTCAGCGCGCTCGCCAACAGCCAGGACTACCAGCTCGTCGCCGCCCACAGCGGCAAGTGCGTCGACGTCTCCGGCGTCTCCACCCAGCCGCGAGCCGTGATCCACCAGTGGACCTGCGACTCCGGCGGCGCCCTCAGCACCAAGAAGAGCCAGATCTGGCGCCTCCAGGGCATGCGCTGACCCGTCCCTCGAGCACGGGGGCTCCCAGCACGACGGGGAGCCCTCACCTGGGCCGGGCGGACTGACGCGTCGGACGGAGCACCATCTCCGTCGCACCCGGCGCCCTCGTCCACCGAGCGACAAGCGACCCGGCAAGCACCTTGGCCTTCCGCCGGAACTCCCGGGCTGGTGCACGCCCTCGCCGGACGATCGGCCGTCCCGGTCAGTCGTCCGGCACCAGGTGGGTGCTCAGGCCGCGAGGTCAGTTCCAGGCCTGTCGTTCCCGGCCGCGGGGGTCGTCGACCTGGGTCCATTCGGCGTCGATGCGCATGGTGACCCTGCGTCGGGTGTCGTAGGGGTGCCAGCCGGGGTTGCCGGTCCTGGCGAACCGGATCCAGGCCTCGTGCATGCGGGCGGCGAGATCCGCGGGGGGCTTGTCGGGGCCGAGCAGGGCGGCAGGGCCGTGCAGTTGGGGAAGGTGCGCGAGGTCGAAGACGAAGGGCAGCTCGACCGCGTGGGTGGCGCCGAGCTCTCCGTCCAGGGCGTGCGAGCGCCAGGCGAACTCATAGGCGTGGGTGGCGGACCGAGGATGGGCGGCATGGGCGTCGGCCAGGGACCGGCTGCCCGCGCCGAACAGGGCGTCGCCCATGATGGCGGAGCGCAGTTCCGCGAAGGACGCCTCGGGGCGTGACGTTCGGTACGCCTCGATGAGTCGCGTCGGCTTCGGGTGGGCGCGCGCCGCCGCGTCGTGGACGTCCGCGGCCGTCGAGGTGGCGTACTTGCCCACGGGGACCAGGTAGAGGTTTCCCTCCTCGGTGTTGGTCCCGATGAGCAGGTCGACGTCGGCGCCGAGGCCTGCGGCGACGGATGCGGCGGGCTGCGTGTCGAGGACGAGGCTGAAGGGGCTGAGTCCGATCAGCGGGTCGTGGTGGGTCTCGGTCCGCAGGTCGATGCCGGCGAGCCGGGAGGCGGCCTCGACCAGGCGGTCGTCGGAGATCTCCGCGAAGGCGTCGACGTGGGGGGCGATGCCCAGCGCCTCGGCCGCGGCCTCGGTGACGCGGGCGGCCTGCTCGGTGGTGAACGCGCCCAGGCCGCTGCCGCTCTGGACGATCGCCCGGCGGAAGAGGCCCGCGGCTTCGGGGGTGGCGAGGACGCCGCCGACGACGGTCGCTCCGGCCGACTGGCCGAAGAGGGTGACGTTGTGCGGGTCACCGTGGAAGGCGGCGATGTTCTCCCGCACCCAGCGCAGCGCGGCCACGACGTCGAGCAGGCCGCGATTGGCGGGCGCGCCGGGGAGGTCGAGGAAACCGGCGATGCCGAGCCGGTGGTTGAGGGTGACGAGGACCACGCCGTCGCGGGCGAAGGCGGAGCCGTCGTAGAGCGCGGACCGTGTCGATCCGGCGACGAATCCGCCGCCGTGGACGAACACCATCACGGGCAGGTCACCGTCATCGGCGGCGGGCGTCCAGACGTTGACGGTGAGGTAGTCCTCGCCGCGGATCCAACCGGGGCCGAAGTAGGGGGACATGTCCACGCCGCCGAGCCTGCGCTCGGACTGCGGCGCGTTGGGCCCCGGCACGGTGGCGTCCCGTACGCCGGGCCACGACTCGTGCGGCTGCGGCGGCGCGAATCGGCCGGCGCCGCGGGGCGGGGCGGCATAGGGGATGTCGAGGAAGGCGGCGGTGTCGCCTCGGCGCAGGCCGCGGGCCGCTCCCTGCGCTGTGATCACGACGGGTTCGGGGTGGTGCTGCACAGTGGTGCCTTTCCGCGGGGTGTCAGGCCTGCTTGGCGTACGGGGCGAAGGGGGCCCAGCCCTTGACGGCGAACTTGCCGCCCTGGCGCGTCACTTCGGCGGCGCCGTGGCCGCCCAGGTGCGCGGGGATCACGAGGGCGTTGTTGTCGGCCGCCCAGCCGAGCACCTTGCGGCGGGTGGCGCGGGCGCCCGCGGGGTCTTCGCAGAAGCAACTGTTGACGTCGGGTTCGAGGATCTGCACCGGGCTGTGCAGCATGTCGCCGACGAACACCGCGCGGTCCGTCCCGGAGGTGAGGGTCAGGACGCAGGAGCCGGGGGTGTGCCCGGGAGCCGCGTCCAGGCGCAGGCCGGCGTCGATGCGGTGGCTGTTCTCCCACAGCAGCGTCTGACCGGCCCGGTGCACCGGGGCGACGCTGTCCTCGAAGACGTTCTGGTTGCCGCGGCCCAGCAGCGGCTTGTGGCCGTTCTCGGGGTTCCAGAAGTCGAAGTCCTCCTTCGGCATCAGATAGGTGGCGTTGGGGAAAGTGGGCACCCATTGCCGGCCGTCCAGGCGTGTGTTCCAGCCGACGTGATCGATGTGGAGATGCGTGTTGATCACGATGTCCACGTCCTCCGGCTGGACTCCGGCCCGGGCGAGATCGGCCAGGAAATCCGTTTCGAGGTGGCTCCAGACGGGCGCGTAGGGGCGCTCCTTGTGGTTGCCGACCCCGGTGTCGACGAGGATGGTCCTGCCCTCGCTGCGCAGGAGCCAGGTCTGGATCGCGGAGTTCACGATGTTGGTGTCGGAATCCAGGAAATGCGGGGTCAGCCAGGAGGCGCCGTCGTCCCACACTTTCTTCGGGCTTTCCGGGAAGAAGGTCTCGGGCGTCATCCCGACGGAGCCGAAGTATTCCCATACCCGGGTGATGCCGACGTTGCCGAGCGTGATGTGGTCCATGGGGTGTCCTGGGGAATTCGGGGGATTTCCTGAACGGTAGGAGCGGGTTCGGCGGGCGGGGTATCCGTCGGGTGACTGCACCTGCGCGCACGGCCCGGGCAGGGGGTGCGGCCGCTTGTAGCCTGGGCGGGGCATGGCGAGGCGGCTCCCGTTCGAGGAGCCACGATTCCTGGAGACCCCGTGGACGAGCACACAGGCGACCTCGGTGCGGTCCCGAGACCGGAGCCGGAGTCGGGGGAACCGCTCGTCGGCCGGGACGCCGAGCTGGGACGACTCTTCCGTGCGGTGGACTCGGCGTACGCCGACCCGGTGCTGATGCTGGTCGGCGGCGCGGGCACGGGGAAGAGCGCGCTGCTGGACCGTGTGGCGCGTCGGGCCGAGGCCGGTGGCGTGCGCGTACTGCGTGCCGAGGGGAGCGAGTCGGAGTCGCGTCTGGCGTTCTCCGCCCTGCATCAGTTGCTGCGGCCGGTGTCGGCCGAGGTGGACGGGCTGCCGGAGAGGCAGCGCGCGGCGATACAGGACGCCTTCGGTGCGGGACCGCCCGCACCGCGGCATGCGACGCCACCCGATCTCATGCTGATCGGGGGCGCCGTGCTGAGCCTGCTGTCGGCCCTGGGCAGCCGGGGTCCCGTACTCGTGGTGCTGGACGATGCGCAGTGGCTCGATCGTGCTTCCCTGGACGCGCTGGCCTTCGCCGCCAGACGGCTGGAGGGCGAGCCGGTCACCATGCTGCTCGCGGTCCGTGGCGGCGATCATCTTCCGGGATTCGACGGTCATGCGCCGACGCTCACTCTGGGACCGCTCGACAAGGCTGCGGCCGATCGGCTCCTCGATCTGCAACCGAACAGCCCCAGGGGCCACGCCAGGACGCGGATCCTCGAACAAGCAGGCGGCAACCCTCTGGCGCTGGTGGAACTGACGAGGGCGGCCACCACCCACGACGCGGCCGTCCGGTTGCCGTCCGCGGGCCCGCTCCCGGTCACGGATCACCTGGAGCGGATCTTCGCCGGCCGTCTGACCGGCCTGCCCGCCGCCGCCAAGCACGCCCTGCTGCTCCTGGCCGCCATGGACAGCGCCGACTCCGCGGTCGGCGTCGCGTCCGGGCTGCCGAACGCCGAGGACGACGTCTGGCTGCCCGCCGAGCAGGCCGGGCTGGTCCGGCGGACCGGGCGGGGCCTCCGGTTCCGCCACCCGCTGATGCGGTCCGCCGTGTATCACGCCGCGTCCTTCGGCGCCCGGCGCGAGGCCCATCTCGCGCTCGCCGAGCTGCTGCGGGACGAGCCGGACCGGCGTGCCTGGCATCTGGCCGCCGCCTGCACGGGCCCGGACGCGGCCGTGTCGGCGGAGCTGGAGCGGACCGCCGACCGAGCCCGCCGACGCGGCGGCCACGCGGCGGCCGCCAAGGCGCTCCAGCGCGCCGCGGAGCTCGCACCGCAGCGGGAGGACAGCGCCCGGCTGCTGGTCGAAGCCGCTTCAGCGGCCGTGTTCACCGGTGACCTCGCCTGGGTCGAGGAACTGGCCGCCGCGGCACGCGCCCGCACCGACGACCCGTCGCTGCTGGCGTCCGCCGCCGTGCAGACCGGACGGCTGGCGGTGCTGACCGTACGCCACACGACGGTGTTCTCCCGACTGACGGCCGCCGCCGAGCGGTGGGCGGCCTCTCAGCCCTCCGCGGCGCTGGAACTGCTGGCCTGCGCCGCCGTGGTCCGCTTCTACTGCGGAGAGGACACCCAGCGCCACCGCATCCAGGACATCCTGGGGCGTCTTCCCGAGGACGCCTCGTCCGCCGGCCCGCGCACCTGGGTGAGGGCCGTGACGGATCCTCACTCCGATCGGGCCGAGCTCGTCTCCCTGCTCCCGCGGTTGGCCGCCGAGGCGGAGGACCGGCCGGAGAGGCTGACCACCGTCGGGATCATGGCGTGGCTGCTGGACGAGACCCCGCAGGCCGTCCGCTGCTTCGACGAGGCCTTCGACCGCTGGCAGGAACGGGGGCGGTTGCCGGAGGGGTTGGGCGGCGCGGTCGCCTGGGCCCATGTGGAACGAGGACGATGGGACCAGGCCCGGGAGGCCTGCGCCCGCACCATCGCGGTCGGGCGAGCGGCCGGGCTCGACCACGCCGTGGCCTGCGCGGCCGCCGTGGACGCCACCGTGCTGGCCCACCAGGGGGACGCGGCGGCGGCCCGCGCCCGGGCTGACGACGCCCTCGGCCTGATCGATCCGCTGGAAAGCCGCTCGGTCTCCATCTATGCCCGTCGTGCGCTCGCCGCGGCGGCTGCCGCGGAAGGCGCGTACGAGACCGCCTACGGTCAGCTTCGCTCGGCCTTCACGGCGGACGGCGCGCCCGTGCACTACCACGCCTCCTACCCGGTCCTGGCGGATCTGGCCGCCGCCGCCGTGCGCAGCGGCCACCGCGAGGACGCCGCCATGGTCGTCGAGCGTTGCGCACGATCGCTCGGGGAGGGCATCTCACCTCGGCTGCGCGCGCTGGTCAGCCGGGCCCGTGGCCTGCTGGCCGACCCCGAGGACGCCGAGCCGCACTTCCGGGCCGCCGTGGCCGACCCGGTGCTCGCGCACTGGCCCTTCGAGCGCGCCCAGGCCCTGCTCGACCTCGCCGAGTGGCTGCGGCGCCGTCGGCGCGTCGCGGAGGCGCGGGCGCCGCTCACCGAGGCCCTGGAGACCTTCCGGCGTCTGGGCGCACGCCCGTGGACCGAGCGAGCGCGGGCCGAGTCGCGCGCCGCCGGCCTCGACGTCATGGACACGGCTCCCGACGCGCTCGCCGAACTCTCCCCGCAGCAGCGGCAGATCGTCGGGCTCGCCGCCCGCGGGCTGACCAATCGCGAGATCGGCGAGAGGCTCTTCCTCTCCCCGCGCACGGTCGGCTCACACCTCTACCGCAGCTTCCCCAAGCTGGGCATCACCGCCCGCTCCCAGCTCCGCGACCTCATCGAGGGCACTCCCGCCACGGCCGCTCACCAGGAATGAAGGCCCGTCCAGCCCGGCCGTGGAAGCAGTCCTGGTCCTGGGCCGGTCTGTACGGGCCCGCGGGGCTCGGCACGGCGTCCGCGCTCGGGCGCGGCGGCCACCGGGAGGTCCCTGTCAGGGAACCCAGGCCACACGTGACATGGTTGACCCGCGGGACCGCGGGTCGGGGGCGCTTTCGGCGCGTCGCCCGACGGTGTTCCGGGGATTGATGAGCGGTCGCCATGCCGCACGTTGTTCGACTTTTCGGACACGCGAGTCGCGGCAGTGGGTGCCGGCGGAGCGCGAGCACGAGGAGGGGGACGGTCACGGTCCCGTCGGCGACCGGGCGGGCGCCGGCGAGCGTGCCGCCGCCCGCGCCGCCGGGGCGCAGGCTGCACCGGGCGCGGTGGGCATCGAGCCTCCTGAGGGGTCGGCGGCGGTACGGGTCCGGTCCTTCCACTCCAGGGCTCGGCGTGACCGGTCACACCACTGGACGATTCTGGCGGCGAAACCCGAAGTGTCAATACCTGAACCCAACACGGGGCCCGGCATCGCGGACGCCGCCCAGGCCGCGTCCTTCACCGTCTCCGTCAGCGAACCGCGTGCGCGGCCGGTACGGCCGGACCGCCTGCCCGGGAGGGCGGCCGGACCCCGCGCACCGGCCGCCGCGCCGATCCGATCCGGTCGCCGAGCCGGCACCGGCCGCGGTCCACCTCGGCTTCGAGGACCTGGGCAGCGCGGGCGCCCGCATCGCGGGCCGGCGCGCTCAGTCGGAAAGCTCCCCGAAACTTGCGCCGGGTATTGACGCTCACTCAGGCATCCCCAATCATCCTAGTGTCCGACAGGCCAATGAATGTTCGAAATGTCGAACTTCATGCCCGGGTCGGCCCACATGACAACCGCACACCCCTCTCCGGCGCAGTACACACCCGACGGGCCCACGCACCACCTCACCCGCACCGCCCGTACCGGTACGGCTCCTGCCCGACGCCCTCGGTCGCCGCTCACGGCGATGGCGGCGTGCGGCAGCGGGCCATGACCACCCTTGGGAGACCGGCATGCCTCCGACCGCTCCACACCCGCCCCCGCGCCCGCGCCGCGCGGCGGTCCTCGCCCTGGCCGCCTCCGGTTCCTCCACCGGGGCATGAGCCCCTCCGCCGGCGGCGACCACTCCCGGCTCCCCTGGCGCCTGGGCCCGCTCACCCGGACCAACCCCACCTGCTGACCGCCCCTCCGGGCCGGGGCCGCCCACGCCGTCCGGTCCCGCCCTGTTCCCCCGCCGCACCGGCGTCACCACCGGGCGGACGAGCGGCGCCGGCCGCGGGACGCACCGCCGGCGCCGCTCGTCCGCCCACGTCACCTGGAGGCCAGGATGATCCCGGCTGCTCGACCGTTCCCCACCGGCACGAGACTCAGGCGAGCGGTCGCCTGGGTGATGGGCCTGATGCTCGCATGCGTCACCCTCCCCGCCGCGGTGCTGCCCACCGCGGCCAGGGCGGACAACCCGATCGTGCAGCACATCTACACCGCGGACCCCGCCCCGCTGATCCACAACGGCCGGGTGTACCTCTACACCGGGCACGACGAGGACGGCTCCACGTACTTCACCATGAAGGACTGGCGGGTGTGGTCGTCCGACGACATGGTCAACTGGACCGACCACGGCTCCCCGCTCAGCCTGGCCACCTTCAGTTGGGCGTCCGCCGACGCCTGGGCGGGCCAGGCCGTCCAGCGCAACGGCAAGTTCTACTGGTACGTCCCGGTGAAGAACCGGGCGACCGGCCGCATGGCGATCGGCGTGGCGGTGGCGGACAGCCCCACCGGGCCGTTCCGGGACGCCATCGGCCGCCCCCTGGTGGAGAACGGCGAGATCGACCCGACCGTCTTCATCGACGACGACGGCCAGGCGTACCTGTACTGGGGCAACCCGAACCTGTGGTACGTGAAGCTCAACGCCGACATGACCTCCTACTCGGGCAGCGCGACCAGGATCCCGCTCACCACCGCGGGCTTCGGCACCCGCACCGGTGACCCCAACCGGCCCACGCTGTACGAGGAAGCACCCTGGGTGTACAAGCGCAACGGCCTGTACTACATGGTCTTCGCGGCCAAGTGCTGCTCGGAGTTCATCGCCTACTCGACGGCGCCCGGCCCGACCGGGCCGTGGACCTACCGCGGCACCGTCATGCCCACGCAGGGGAGCAGCTTCACCAACCACCCGGGAATCATCGACTACAAGGGCAGCTCCTACTTCTTCTACCACAACGGCGCACTCCCCGGAGGCGGCGGCTTCACCCGCTCGGTCGCCGTGGAGAGGTTCTCCTACAACGCCGACGGCAGCATCCCGACGATCAACATGACCAGTGCGGGCGCGCCCCAGAACGGCACGTTGAACCCGTATGTGCGCCAGGAGGCCGAGACCATCGCCTGGGGGCCGGGCATCGAGACCGAGCCGTCCAGTGAGGGCGGCATGAACGTCGGATGGATCGAGAACGGCGACTACCTCAAGGTCAAGGGCGTGGCCTTCGGCTCCGGCGCGTCGTCCTTCACCGCGCGCGTGGCCTCGGCGACCGGCGGCGGCACCCTGGAGCTGCGCCTGGGCAGCCCCACCGGAACGGTGGTGGGCCGGTGCGGCCTGCCGGGCACCGGCGGCTGGCAGACCTGGACGTCGGTGTCCTGCCCGGTCAGCGGCGTCACCGGAACCCAGGACCTGTATCTGCGGTTCACCGGCGGCAGCGGCTACCTGGCCAACGTGAACTGGTGGCAGTTCACCGCCCGCACCGCCGCGACACCCTCTCGGTGACCCGGGGGCCCGGCGCCGCACCACCGGCCCCACCGCGGCCGCCGATCGCCGCCGGGCCCGCCCCCGCCCCCGCCACTCGCAGCACTCGGTACGCGAACCCGCCCCGGACCGGGCGCGGCATGGCAGCGACAGGAGAATCGCATGACTGATCCGACGCGCAGGCGCGTGATCACGGGAACGGCCGCCGGCCTCGCGGCCGCGCTGACGCCGATGGCCCGGACCGGGGCGGCCCATGCCGCGCAGGCGCCCACGGGCGGCGACATGGCCCTGTGGTACGACGAGCCGGCGGGCACGGACTGGCTGCGCGCGCTGCCGATCGGCAACGGCCGGCTGGGTGCCATGGTCTTCGGCAACACCGACACGGAGCGGTTGCAGCTCAACGAGGACACGGTCTGGGCCGGCGGGCCGCACGACTCGGCCAATCCGCGGGGCGCGGCCGCGCTGCCGGAGATCCGGCGGCTGGTGTTCCAGAACCAATGGGCCCAGGCGCAGGACCTGATCAACCGGACGATGCTGGGAAGCCCCGCCGGCCAGCTCGCCTACCAGCCCGTCGGCGACCTGAGACTCGCCTTCCCCGGCACCGGCGCGATCTCGCAGTACCAGCGGTGGCTCGACCTGACCACGGCCGTGACGGCGGTGTCGTACACGGCGGGCGGGGTGCGGTACCACCGCGAGGTGATCGCCAGCGCCCCCGACCAGGTGATCGCCGTGCGCCTGACCGCGGACGTGCCCCGCTCGATCACGTTCACGGCCACGTTCGCCAGCCCGCAGAACACCACGGTCTCCACCCCGGACAGCACGACGATCGGACTGTCCGGCATCTCCGGCACCATGGAAGGCATCGCCGGCTCCGTCCGCTTCCTGGCGCTGGCCCGCGCCGTCGTGCAGGGAGGAAGCACGTCGAGCTCCGGCGGCACCTTGCGGGTGACCGGCGCCGACAGCGTGACACTGCTGATCTCGATCGGCACCGGTTATGTCGACTTCCGCAACGTCAACGGCGACTACCAGGGCATCGCCCGGAGGCACCTCGACGCCGCCCGGAGCATCGCGTACGAGCAGTTGCGCGACCGGCACGTGGCCGACTACCAGAGGCTGTTCGGCCGGACCACGATCGACCTCGGCAGGACGGCGGCGGCGGACCTGACGACCGATGTGCGGATCGCCCAGCACTCGTCGGCGCACGACCCGCAGTTCTCCGCGCTGCTGTTCCAGTACGGCCGGTACCTGCTCATCTCCTCCTCCCGGCCGGGCACCCAGCCGGCCAACCTCCAGGGCATCTGGAACGACCAGATGAGCCCGTCCTGGGACTCGAAGTACACGATCAACGCCAATCTGCCGATGAATTACTGGCCGGCGGACACGACGAACCTGTCCGAGTGCTTCGAGCCGGTGTTCGACATGATCGGTGACCTCACGGTGACCGGTGCCCGCACCGCCGCGGTCCAGTACGGCGCCGGCGGCTGGGTCACCCACCACAACACCGACGCCTGGCGGGGCAGCTCGGTGGTCGACGGGGCGCTGTGGGGCATGTGGCAGACCGGCGGCGCCTGGCTGGCCACCATGATCTGGGACCACTACCTGTTCACCGGCGACCTCGGCTTCCTGCGGGCCAACTACCCCGCCATGAAGGGCGCCGCGCAGTTCTTCCTGGACACCCTGGTGCGGGAGCCGAGCCTCGGGTGGCTGGTCACCAATCCGTCGAACTCCCCCGAACTCCCCCACCACGCCGGAGTCAGCGTGTGCGCGGGCCCGACGATGGACATGCAGATCCTGCGCGACCTGTTCGACGGCTGCGCCCGCGCCGGGGAACTGCTGGGCGTGGACACCGACTTCCGCGGCCGGGTCCGGGCGGCCAGGGACCAGTTGGCGCCGACGCGGATCGGTTCGCGCGGCAACATCATGGAGTGGCTGTACGACTGGGTGGAGACCGAGCCGGGGCACCGGCACGTCTCCCACCTGTACGGTCTGCATCCCGGCAACCAGGTCACCAGGCGCGGCACCCCCGAGCTGTTCCGGGCCGCCCGGCGCACCCTGGAGCTGCGGGGCGACGCGGGCACCGGCTGGTCACTGGCCTGGAAGATCAATTTCTGGGCCCGGCTGGAGGAGGGAGCCCGCGCCCACGACCTGATCCGCAGCCTGGTCACACCCGACCGGCTCGCCCCCAACATGTTCGACCTGCACCCGCCCTTCCAGATCGACGGCAACTTCGGCGCCACCTCGGGCATCGCCGAGATGCTGCTGCACAGCCACACCGGTGAACTGCACGTCCTCCCGGCCCTGCCACCCGCCTGGCCCGACGGCCGGTTCGCGGGCCTGCGCGGACGCGGCGGGTACACCGTCGGCGCCCGATGGAGCGGCGGAGAGCCCCAGGAGCTCTCCGTCGTCCCCGACCGCGACGGAACCGTCAAGGTCCGCAGCCGGATGTTCGCCGGGCAGTTCGAGCTGGTCGACCTGGCCGACGGCGCGGCGGTGCCGGTGCAGCGGCCCGAGTCCGACGTGGTGACGTTCCCGGGGCGGGCCGGCCGCACGTACCGCGCGACATCCCTGGGGCGGGCGCCGGTGGTGGAGACCGGCGTGGACTACCGCCTGGTGGCGCAGCACAGCGGCAAGGCGGCGGACATCGAGTCCGCGTCCACGGCGGCGGGGGCGGCGCTGATCCAGTGGACGGCCAACGGCGGGGCCAACCAGCGATTCGACTTCCTCGCCTCCGCCGGGGGGCACTACCGGATCCGGTCCCGGAACAGCGGCCTGGTCCTCCAGGCGGCCGACTCGGGCGCGGGCATCGCCCAGCAGCCGGACACCGACGCCACCGGCCAGCAGTGGAGGGTGGTCGACCAGGGGGGCGGTGTGGTGAGCCTGGTCAACCGGCGCAGCGGCCTGGCCATGGACGTCTGGCAGGCCTCCACCGCCGACGGCGCCCGCATCTCCCAGTGGAACCTCACCGGCGCCCCCAACCAGCGCTTCCGGCTGGAGCGTCTCTAGGGCCTGCGGCTGCCTGTCGGCGGGGTCGGCCGACGCGGCACCGGCCGCCGTTGGGCGTGCACGCGCTCGGCACGCGGGTGGTCGAGCGGTGGGCCGGCCGGGGGGCGCCCGGCCGGCCACTCGGATGTCACTCCTTCCCTGGGCTCGGCATGTGCGGCGTCAGCGCAGGTAGACGCTGGGCTGCGCCGGGCGGGTCATGCCGGCGCCGAGGAAGTAGCTGGGGTGCGGCGGCTGGTTGTAGGCGGTGTTCTGCCAGGCCAGCGCCACGCGGTACTGCGCGTCGTGCAGCAGGGTGTGGAGTTTCGTGGTGGTGGGGGTGGTGGTGGCGTAGATGCGCAGGGCGGCGTTGCTGCTGTGGCGCCAGATCACCTCTTCCCGCCAGTCACCGAACAGGTCGCCGGACAGGACGGGGGTGGACTTGGTGCCGTTGCTGGAGGCGACGCCGCTGCCGGTGAGCAGGCGGGTGTCGCCGCCGGTGCCGTACTTGTCGATGGTGGTGCCGTTGAGGAGTTCACGCACCGGGTCGGCGTCCCACCAGGCGAGGAAGTTGGCGGAGGACGGGTTGCGGCCGACGTTGCCGCCGGAGGCGTTGCGCAGTTGGGTCATGTTCGGGCCCGAGCCCCAGAACTCCGCGCCCGGGTTCCCGGCGTGGATGTCGGCGGCCACCCCGCGGCCGGGACCTTCGGAGCCGCTGGTGGGGGTGCGGTGGATGACCTGGCCGGTGCGGGCGTCGTGCAGGTCGGAGCCGGGCTGGTTGCCGGCCTCGTGGATGGTGAAGACCTCCAGGCCGGTGCGGGAGGGCACGAAGTCGCCGACGTGCAGGGCGTCGCCGTGGCCGAAGCCGGTGGCGTACATCAGGCGGCCGTTGTCGTCGATGGTCGCGGAGCCGTAGACGATCTCCTGGCGGCCGTCGGCGTCGACATCGGCGATGGACAGTTGGTGGTTGCCCTGGCCGTAGGCCGCGCCGTTGCCGGAGGTGTTGGAGTCGAAGGTCCAGCGGCGGGTGAGCCGGCCGTCGCGGAAGTCCCAGGCGGCGATGACGGCGCGGGTGTAGTAGCCGCGGGCCATGATCAGGGACGGGCGCTGGCCGTCGAGGTAGGCGGTGCCGGCCAGGAAGCGGTCGGCGCGGTTGCCGTAGTTGTCGCCCCAGGAGGAGACGTTGCCGCGCGGCGGCTCGTAGTTGACGGTGGACATCGCGGCGCCGGTCTGGCCGTTGAACACCGTCAGGAACTCGGGCCCGGCCAGGACGTAGCCGCTGGAGTTGCGGTGGTCGGCGCCGGCGTTGCCGATGACGGTGCCCTGCCCGTCGCGGGTGCCGTCGGCGGTCTTCATGGCGACCTCGGCGCGGCCGTCGCCGTCGTAGTCGTACACCTGGAACTGGGTGTAGTGGGCGCCGGCGCGGATGTTGCGGCCCAGGTCGATGCGCCACAGGCGCTGGCCGTTGAGCCGGTACGCGTCGATGTAGACGTTACCGGTGACGCCGGACTGGGAGTTGTCCTTGGCGTTGTCGGGGTCCCACTTGACGATGAGCTCGTGCTGCCCGTCGCCGTCCACGTCACCCGGGCTCGCCTCGACCGGCGTGTAGCCGGAGCCGGGGACCTGGAGGGGCACATCGAGGTAGTTGCCGCCGGTGAAGCGCAGCGAGGGCTCGGAGGCGGGCTGCTCGACGCCGCCCAGCACCGCCCGCACCGTGTAGGAGGCGTCCGAGGGGGCGCCGTTGTCGAGGTAGTTGGTGGAGTCGGTGATCGGGGAGCCGTTCACCTTGGTGCCGTTGCGGTAGACGTTGAACGCCGTGTCGTAGCCCTCGGTGCCCAGCAGCCGCCAGGACACCAGGTTCCCGCTGCCCGAGCGCACCGACACCAGACCCCGGTTCACATCCTCCATCTGCACGGCGCCGCCGACCGGCGGGTCGGGGTCGGGGTTGCCGCCGCCCACGCGGACGAGCTGCCACTGCTGGTTGGGGCCGTCGTTGTCGGTGTACTGGGAGAGGCGGGCGCCGTCCGCGGTGGACCGCTCCCACACATCCAGCGCCTTGCCGCTGTGGCGGTTGATCAACTGCACGTGCCCGCTGTCGGTGTCCACGACGCGGAACTGCTGGTTGGCGGCGTTGCTGTCGGCCCACTGGATGACGTTCGCGCCGTCCGCGGTGGACAGTCCCTCGATGTCCAGCACCTTGCCGCTGTGGACGGACTTGACGCGGTAGTGGCCGTCGCCGGAGTCGACGAACTGCCACTGCTGCGCGGTCCGGTCGTCCCGCGACCACTGGACGATCGACGCTCCGTCGCTGGTGGACGCGTCGCTCACGGACATGGCCTTGCCGCTGTGCCGGCTCACCAGCACATAGGACGCGCCGGGATCGATGACGGCGGCGTGCGCCCGCGACGCGGGCAGGGCCACCAGCGTCGCGGCCGCCAGCAGCACCGCGAGCAGGAACACGGCCGGCCCGCGCATTCGTTGCAGACTTCGGTCGAGCATGTGCGGCTCCTTGAGATGGACTGACAGAGGCTCGCGCATCCCGGAGAGAGGTTTTGAAACGATTCATCAACGGGGATGCGTGAGGGAGGACCCGAGTCGCGCATGGGTGCGTGGGAGCGTTCCCAACGGAGGCTAGGTGGGGCCGTTCGGGAGCGGCAAGACCTGTGCACGGACTGTGTGTCGTAAATCGTTCGTTCGAGTGGGATCCGGTTGCCTCGTCGTGCTCGGCTCTACCGGAAGGGGTGGTTCACCTCTGCGCGGGGGCCGGTCGCCACCCGGAGCAAGGCGTGCTGCTGCCGGGTTCGCCCCTGGTCGGGGGCGTTCCCGGGCTTCCTGGGGCATGGATGGGCATGGCGCCTCGGGGCACTCCGGGTGCCTCGGCACCGTCCCCGAATCCCAACAGAAACAAAAGGCCGATTGGCCTTCCCACCTGCGCCCGCGGCTGAACGGCCGCCCTCGGAGAGTCGGTCCTGCGGCATGCCGGGCGGGCACCGGTGGCCCGCCGCCGGGTTGACCGTGCGCGCCGTCCGCGCCGCCGCCCCGGGCGGATGAGGAGCGTCGGCGGGTCGGGGTGTTCGCGCCGAGGCCCCGAACCGTCCGGGCGGCGCCGTGGTGGCGGGGCGCGACGCCGGAGGGTCCGGTGCCCCGCCCCGCCGCGGGCATGTCGTCATTCCCCTCCGGGCGGCCGCGGTGTCGGTCAGCGCAGGTGGGCGGCCAGCGAGAGCTGCTGCTCCCGGATCCCCTGGAGCATCAGCCCGGCGAACTGGGTGGCGCCGTACTGCGAGAAGTGGGTGTTGTCCGTGACCCCGTCGACGGAGGAGCGGAGGAAGAGCTGCGCGGAGGCGGACGGGCCGAGGGACTCCACCAGCGCCTTGCTCTTGGCGGTCAGGTCGATCACCGGCACCCGCTGCGCCGTGCCGACCGAGCGCATCTCGGCGGGCAGGTTCACGCCGACGCCGTTGACGTGCAGCGCCGTGGGCGTGAGCCGGTTGCCGTCGAACAGCCGCCGGACCGGTGGCGTCACCAGGACCGGGACGCCGCCCTTGGCACGGACCTGCGTGATCATGGAGGTGAGGTTGTTCCGGTAGGCGGAGGCGCTGGTCTGCTTGTCGTTGTGGCCGAACTGGATGAGGACCAGGTCGTTCGCCCTGACCTTCGACAGCAGCGCCGGGAAGAGCGCCGAGTTGCTCAGGAAGCTGCCCGAGCTCTCCCCCGAGTCCGCGTAGTTGGCGATGACCGCGCCGGGGCGCACCGCGGTCGTGATCATCTGGCCCCATCCGGTGTACGGGGCTGTCGGCTGGTCGCACACGGTCGAGTCACCGGCCAGATAGGCGACCAGCGGCTGGGTCGCCGGCTTCACCGAGAGGGCCGAGACCTGCGGACCGGCCCCCGTGAACCGGATGTCCAGACCGGGATTGCCGGTGCCGCCCTGACCGGTCGGCTGCCCCTCCGGCTGCCGCACGTTGACCGTGAACGAGTACGTGGCCGTGGTTCCGGCCGCCGTCCGCGTCGCCGGAAGCATCAGGCGCCGGGCCTCCACCCACATCTCGGTCTGTCCGGCGGACGCGCCGCCGATGGACACCGTCACGTCGTAGTTCCCCGGAGCGACCGCGTAGCGGCAGGTGATCGGCGAGGTGCCGGAACAGCCGGCCGGCAGGGCCTGCGCCCCGGCGCCCCCCGCGTGCGCCGCGCCGTGGCCGGCCAGCGCCGCGGCGGTCAGCAGGCCCGCCGTCCCCAGCCGGACCCCACGCTTCCCTATGAATGACATGCTCACATCAATCACTGTCCCATCCTTGTCCGAGGAGGTGCGCCGATCGAGGTCCACGGCCCGTCACCCGGGGGCCGCCGGGCGGAGGAGCCCCGGGGCGGGCCGCGCTTGCGGGCGACGCGTCACCCGATGAAGTGACCTTGGCCCCGCCAGGGCCGTTTCCCGCGCGGTCAGGTGGTCGTGGCGGCCACGGACGCGCCCGGGCCGCGGGCCGCACTCGCCGACCGGGTGCGTCGGCGAGCTCTCTCAAGTGGAAGGGTGCGGGGGCTCCCCGACGAGCCGCCGGCACTTCACGCAGCTTCCCGATCGCGGACCGCACTGTCAATCACCGGTCGTCAACCTGCGGGTGGCCGACACGACGCCGCATCGCCGGAACGCGCCTCCGCCCCGACCGCCGCCCGCCTGCCGCGTGGAGGGAGTCGCCCCAGGTCGGACACGGTCGCACAGGGGTTTCGGAAGTCACCTCCCGCCGGACTGGAGGAGTCACCCCTCATCCCCGAAACCAAACATGATCGAACAATGCAGCGGACAGAATGCTTGACGACCAATCATCGCCTTCTTACGCTCGCAGCGCATGGGAACGTTCCCAAACCGGTGGACGACCGGCCCCCTCGCCCCCCGAGGATGCCCCGTTCGCCCATCCCCCCACGACACCCGTCCGAAGACATCGTGACCGACTCGCACCGGCACCCCCGGGCCGCGCCGAACCCGCGGCGCTCCGGCGCCGGTCGCACCGCCGGCTGATCGGCGGCATCACCGGCCGCCGCCCGGGCAGGGGCGGTCGGCGCCGATCCGCCGTCCGATCGGGACGCCGGCCGACTTGTCATGATCGCAACACACAGCGGGCCCTGCCGGCCTGCCTTCCGCGCGCAGGCGACGAGCACAAGGAGGACACACCGGTGGAATCGAGTGCCATCGAGGTCCCGGCGCCCGAAGAGGCCGGGGCCGGACGCGCCGGACCCCGTCCGACGAGCTGGCCGGCCAGGCTCGGCGCGGCCGTGGTCGGCCTGGTCACCGCGCTGGTCGCGGTTCAGCCGGCGTCGGCCGCGGAGAACCCGTACCAGCGGGGCCCGGACCCCACGGTGAGCAGCGTCGCGGCCCAGCGGGGAACGTTCGCCACCGCCGAGACGAGCGTGCCCTCCGGCAACGGCTTCAACGGCGGGAGGATCTACCACCCGACGGACACCAGCCAGGGCACCTGGGGCGCGGTCGCGGTCGTGCCCGGCTACACCGCCCGGTGGGCGGACGAAGGCGCCTGGATGGGGCACTGGCTCGCGTCGTTCGGCTTCGTCGTCATCGGCATCGACACCAACAGCCCCAACGACTGGGACACCGCCCGCGGAACCCAGCTCCTCGCCGCGCTGGACTACCTCACCCAGCGCAGCCCGGTGCGCGACCGGGTCGATCCCAACCGGCTCGGAGTCATCGGCCACTCCATGGGCGGCGGCGGCGCCATCAGCGCGGCGCTGCGGCGGCCGTCGCTGAAGGCCGCCGTCCCGCTCGCGCCCTTCTCGCCCTCGCAGAACCTGTCCTCCCTGCGCGTACCGACGATGATCATGGGGGCGCGGGACGACGGCACCGTCACCCCGTCCTACCTCGACGGCCTGTACGCCGGCATACCGGCCGCCACGCAGAGCGCCTTCATCGAGCTCAGCAGCGGCGGCCACGGATTCCCCACCTGGGGGAACTCGGCCGTGACGCGCCGCATGATCCCCTGGCTGAAGATCTTCATCGACAACGACACCCGCTACACCCAGTTCCTGTGCCCGTCCCTGGCCGACACCAGCGGCATCTCCAGGTCGAGGACGAAGTGCCCGTACGTGCCGCCCGGCACGACGCCCCCGCCGCCGACCGGCGGGCAGATCATCGGGGTCGCCTCCGGCCGCTGCGTGGACGTTCCGAACTCGTCCCAGAGCAACGGCACCCAGGTGCAGTTGTCGGACTGCGTGACCAGCGCCGGCCAGCAGTGGACCCGCACCGCCGCCGGCGAACTGCGCGTGTACGGCGGCAAGTGCCTGGACGCCGAGGCCAACGGCACCTCAGCCGGCACCCGGGTCGTCATCTGGGACTGCCACGGCGGGCAGAACCAGCGGTGGAGCACCAACGCGGACGGCACGATCACCAGCGCCCGGTCCGGCCTGTGCCTGGACGCCTACAACGCCGGAACCGCCAACGGCACCCAACTCGTCCTGTGGACCTGCAACGGCGGCTCCAACCAGAAGTGGACCCTCCGCTAGGACGGCACCGACCGAAGCCGGGAACACCGCACACCGAAGTGCCGGGCCCTCCGCCCGGCACTTCGGCCGCCACCCGGAACGGCCCGGTGACGCGCGGAGGCCCCGGCGGGGAGACGGGCGACGTCTCCGCTGTTCACGCCGCCCCGGGGCGGTCGCCGAGGTGCGCGGTTCGCTCGCGAGTCGGCGGCGGCAGGCGCCGAGGGCGGCTCGGCCGGTCCGTGAGCGCGTTCGCTCGGCGGCTCATCGGAGCGCGAGCGTGACGCCGCACCGTTGGAGGAGTCGCACGATCTCCTCGAAGTAGGAGAGCCGGCCCTCCGGGTCCTCCACGACGTCGGCGAGGGCGCGGCGCGCGATCTGGGAGTCGTGCCAGACGAGGGTGAACGGCGGGGCCACTCCGAATCCGCCGGCGAGGCAGTCCTTGAAGGCGTGCCACTCCCGGCCGAAGTAGCGGCCCGGGCCGAGCAGGGCCTCGGCGAGCGCGCAGTCCAGCCCGGGAGGTCGTGGCGAACCGGCCGTCGAGGTGGTGCTCGCCGCCGGATCGGTCCGGCCGGGGCGGGTCCGCGCGCCGCCGGGACAGGCCCTCGACATCGGCGCATGCTCCCCGCTCCCGCCGTCGTCCCCGCGAGCAGTTCGAAGCGCGGCGCCCGCGGGCGTACCGGCATCCGCTCCTCGGTCCTGACGCCGGCGCCCAGCACGACGTCGTACCGTTCCGGGTCGGCGGGGTGGGGCCGGTGCGCCGGTCGATGGTGAGGATCTCGCAGCGTCCTGCGGCGTCGCCGGTAGACGCCGTGGCCCCGACCGCCGCTCACGACTGGCTTCCGGGCGGCGGGCTTCCGGCGTGCGGGGTGCCGGGGGTGGGCGGCGCGGACCCGCGGCCCCCCGGCCGCGCGACCTCACCCAGGGTTCA
Organism: Streptomyces capparidis; assembly: GCF_054782095.1. Classification (NCBI taxonomy): domain Bacteria; kingdom Bacillati; phylum Actinomycetota; class Actinomycetes; order Kitasatosporales; family Streptomycetaceae; genus Streptomyces; species Streptomyces capparidis. The sequence continues at coordinate 37,826 of NZ_BAAGTD010000023.1, forward strand.
CACAGGCCTGTCAGTACCGGGGCCGCGCGCTGTGCGCGGGCAGTGGGCGCAGGGTGGGCCATCGTTCCAGCAGCCGTACGGCCAGGGCCGCGCTGAGGCGACCGAGTGCGCGCAGACGGTCGTGGCCGCGGGTCAGGTCGGCGACCACGCCGAGTCGGTGGACGAGGCGTTCCCGGGCGGAGACGTGGCCCCACTCGAAGTCCTCCGCGGGTACCCGTGCGAGGTGGTCGACGGACTCGCGGTGGGCGCGTTCGACGAGCGCGTCGCCACGGATCAGCCACCCGGCGCAGGCGTCGGCGAGATCGCCGGGAACGTCCCCGCCGGTGAGGCCGCGCCAGGTGGCACGGTAGACGGCCTCGGCTTCCGCGAGCGGCGCGCCCGTGACCGACATCGCGCACCAGCAGGTCGGGAAGCCGATGCGCAGGTAGGCGAGTTCGACCAGGCCGTTGCCCAGCGACGCCTGCTCGAAGTCGACGAAGCGGACGCCGCCCGCGGTGCGCAGGTCGTTGCCGGGGCAGGGGTCTCCGTGCAGCAGCGCGTGGTGGGGCGCCGGGTCGAGCCGGTCGATCAGGCCGGCGAGCTCGTCCGGCGCTCCCGGTGGGACGGGGACGCCGAGGGCGCCGGCGAGCGCGAGGAAGGACTCGGCGTCCGCGGCCGTCGGCCCGGACCAGGCGGGGAGCGCTCCCGCGTCGGCCGGGCCGGTGAGCGCGTGCAGCCGGGCGAGGGACTCGGCGTAGCCGGGCATCCAGTCGTCGGCCGCGCCAAGGTCGTCCAGGTGTTCCAGGACCATCACCCGCGACGCCGCGTCCGTGCCGAGCAGCGCGGGCGCGACGGCCGGCCGGGTCGCCCGTGCGGCGAGCCGCAGCGCGGTGACCTCCCGCGCGAAGCGCGCGTCCGCGTCGGGCCCGGTGCCGCCTCCGTCGGCGATCTGTTTGACGATCACCCGGCCACCCCCGCGCAGGTCCACCCGCCACACCCGGGAGCGCGGACTGCTTTCCAGGACCGCGGCCCGCGCGGGGCACCCCACCGCGGCCCGCAGCTCGCCACTGAACGGCACCCGGGTCGGCATGGGGGTCAGCGTAGCCCTCCGCGGCACGGTCACGGGCACGTCGCCGAGGACACCGCTGCGGTCCCGGGGTCGGCGGGCTCCGGGTGACGGAGGTTCCCCGGCGGGCCGGAATCGCGGCGTTGCCGTCAAAGCGGACAGTAGGCGCCGAACCGGTACCACGGGCCCGCGCGTCTTGATGAGATTGAGGAAGTGCGTGACTTGAGGACAGGGGGAGTCTTCAATGGTCTTACCGAGTGGCAGGTTCGAAGGGTTTCCGGACGACACGGGAGCCGTCGCTTTCGTACGTGAGTTTCCATCGGTCGTGGCTCCGGGAAATCGCAAGGAGCTGGCGACCAAACCGCCGCTGGTCATTCTGCGGGTGCCGGACAACGCGCTCGCGCACGAGCGCGGTGTGCAGCGGGTGGTGGAGGCGCTGCGGCAGTCGCTGGACCACAACGGGCGGCTGGCGCCCTATGCGCACGTGCCCGCGGCGCCGGACTCGGTGCTGCTCTCGGAGCGGGTGTGCCTGGGCCTGCGGGCTCCGCAGCACATGACGCCGGACCGCTACCCGAACTTCTGGGTCATGCGGGACCTGGTCGCCCGCATCCGGGAACACCCCGGGCGGTGGCCCGGGCTGCGCGCCGAGGAGTTGCGGCAGCACGCCTGCGATCGGGAGCAGGCCGAGCAGCGGGGTTGGCTGGGGCGGTTCTCGAGCAGCGGTCCCCCGGCGGACACCTTTCGCGGGTGGGTGATCCGCATCTGCTGGCTGTCGATCACGCGGACCCTGCCCCGGTGGGTGTGGTCGAAGCGGACTTCGCGCAAGGTGATGCGGTGGCTGGGCGGTCTGCCCGCGGCCGCGGGCGGCAGGGACCTGTTCACGGTGATGGACCAGGTCGCCGCGGTGCACGCCGTCCGGCTGGCCGCCGACCCCGGCCATGAGGAGGCGCTCGGTGAGCTGGAGGAACTGCTCACCCGCGCCCTCCTGGAGGACCTGAGCACGCCGCGGGTCGGCGGCGTCCTGCCCAAGCGCCGCCGCAGGACCGCACGGCCGGTGCTGCTGGTGGAGCTGCCCCCGCCCGGGGCGCCCGGCGCCCGAGCGGCCGAGCGCTTCCTGCGCGCCCTGCACCGGATGCGGGACGGCGCGCGGCGGCCGGGCCCGCTGGTCGTCGCCGTGGGACAGCCCTCCCCCGCGCTCCTCGCCGACCTGGGCGACCCGCCCGTCAGCGACTTCGCTCAGGCCGCGATCCGGCTCGGCCAGGACGGCCCGCCGCAGTTGGTCGCCTTCCAGGAGGAGGCGTTCGGCAGACCGGGGCTGCCCCTGCGCCCGGTGCGGCCCCGCAGGTTCCGCACCAGTTGGCGCACGACCACGTCGGCCGCCGCCGCGGTCATGGCGCTGGTCCTGGCCGGCACCGGCCTGGGCGTGGCACGGGCGTGGCCGGACACGGACCGCTCCTGTGTCGGCGGCAGCGACTCCGTCGCCGAGGGTGCCCTCAGCCAGCACGTCGACGTGCCCGTCGAGGACTGGTACAACGCGGCGGAGGAGGCCATCAGGAAGGAGAACGCGCGCGCCGAGGCATTCGCCGCCAAGGGCCGGACGGTGCGGACCGTGGTGGCCTTCGTGTCCAGCAGACCTCGGGGCGCGGACGAGGCACTGTTCGACGGGACGATCCCGGAGCTGCGCGGCATCGCGCTGATGCAGAAACACCTCAACGACAAGGCCCGCCACAGCAACGGGATCGTGCCCCTGCGCGTGGAGGTGCGCCCCACCGGCGAGAACTTCGAGAACGCCGAGGAGGAGGCCGAGGCGCTCGTCCGCGAGGTCCTCGGCGGGAGCGCGGCGGGGCACGAGGACCACGAGGACGTCGTCGGCGTGCTGGGGTACGCGCAGAGCCGGGAGGAGACCAAGGCCGCGCTCCAGGTGCTCGGCCGGGCGGAGATCCCCACTGTGGGAACCACCGCGACAGCCGACGAGATGCTCACGGGTGAGGCACGCGCCAGCTACTGGGCCTTCACCCCGCTGAACTCGACCGAGGCCGGGATCGTGGCCCGGTTCGCGCGCGAGGCGAACATCGTCGCCCAGCCCGGATCCGGGGACACCTGCTCCCCGGCCGAACACGCCGTCGTGATCGAGACCTCCGCCGACCTGTACAGCCGCAGCATCGCCGGCTTGTTCCGCGGGAAGTTCTCCGTCCGCCCCGGCGACACCCGGGTGTTCGACTTCAATCAGGCCAACCACTTCCCGGAAGCACACTCGGAGCCCGACGCGACGAAGGTGTCCGTCGCCGACACCCTGGCCACACACGTGTGCGAGGCGCTACAGGAGACACCGAACCCGGTCGTGTACTGGTCGGCGCGGTCCCGCGACTTCACCGCGTTCATCGACGCCATGGACGAGAAGAACTGCTTCGACCACCACGTGACGGTGCTCGGCGGCAACGAACTGACCAACGTGGCGATGACCGGGAAGTTCGCCGACAAGGACTGGTTGCGCCTGTACTACGCCGCGCACCGCATGCCGACCTCGGACGAGCGCGCGAGCAGGACGACCCGGCAGTTCGTCGCGGACTACGTCGACTTCGTGGAGGCGACCACCTCGGGAACCGACCCCTGGCGGCAGGACGGTCACTCTGCGGTGGCCTATGACGCGCTGCATGTGCTCTCCGAGGCGGTCAACGTGGCTCGGGGCAATGACGGGGCCGTCGGCCGGAGGTTCGTCCTGGCCGCACTCCGCAGGCCCATGTCGTTCGAAGGCGCCACCGGCAGGATCTCCTATCGGGAGAACACCAATGTGCCCCCCGAGGACAAGACCCTCGTCCTGCTGCGCCAGCTCGGACAGGAGCCGAAGGTCGTGCTCGCCTGCGGCGCCTACGACCCGAAGGCCGCCGAGCCGACGGAAGCCGGGGGGTGCCCGGGCTGACCACCGGCGGCTCCGCCGTGCGTGCCGGTTCCCTTGACCGCTCCCGGGGCCCGCTCCTACTGTTTGGCCGGTTTCACGATCACTGTTCGGAATTTCGAACAATGCTGCATCGTCGAGAGGACCTGACGTGAGTCGCGCCCGTGCCCGTTCCAAAGCCTGGCTGCTGTGCCTGCCGATGCTGTCCGCGGCTCTCGTCACGGCGCCCGGGGCGGCCGCCGAAGCGCCGCCGCCCCGAGCCGCCTCCGTCGCCGACTGCGAAACCGGCGCGCGGCAGGTGACCGGGGACGGCGCCGCCTGCCGGGAACGGCCGCAGCGGTCCGCCGGCATCCCCCTGGACCAGCGGCTGGACGAGGCCGCCGCCGCGCTGACCGTCTGGGACGCCGACGACGTCCGCGGCAACATCACCCTGCCGGACCGGGGCCTGCACGGCGCCCGGGTCTCCTGGAAGTCCTCCGCCCCGGCGACCGTCACCCGGACCGGCGAGGTGCGCCGACCCGCCCACGGGGAGCCGCCCGCCGCCGTGACCCTGACGGCGACCGTCAGGATCGGGCACCTCAGGACCGAGCGGCGCTTCGACCTGACGGTGCGCCCGCTGCCGCGGAAGGAGCGTCTGGAGGGCTACGTCTTCCCCTTCTTCGCCGGGGAGAAGTACGCCGACGGCGAGCAGATCCACTTCGCCGCCAGCCGCGGCAACGACCCGCTGCACTGGGACGACCTCAACGGCGGCAAGCCGGCCCTGACCTCGGCCCTGGGCGAGAAGGGCGTACGCGACCCGTTCATCATCCGCTCCCCCGAGGGCGACAAGTTCTACCTCCTGGCCACCGACCTCAAGATCCACGGCGGCCAGGGGTGGGACCACGCGACGAGGCACGGCAGCAAGCACATCGAGGTCTGGGAGTCCACGGACCTGGTCCACTGGTCCGAGCAGCGCCATGTGCGGGTCTCCGGCGACAACGCCGGCATGACCTGGGCACCCGAGGCGACCTACGACAAGAGGCTCGGCGCCTACGTCGTCTACTGGGCGTCGAACCTCTACAGCGCCGACGACCCGAACCACGAGGGCACCTCCCACACCCGCATGATGTACGCGACCACCCGCGACTTCCGCACCTTCTCCGAGCCCCGCGTGTGGAACGACACCGGCGCGAACGTCATCGACTCCACCGTCGTCCGCGACGGGGGCCACTACTACCGCTTCAGCACGGACGACGGCGTCGTCGGATCCTGCACCGCCGACATCGTGCTCGAGCGGTCCAAGTCCCTGACCGCGGTCGACGTGCCCGGCAGCAAGCCTCGCAAGTGGCAACTGGTGGACGACTGCGTCAGGACCGACTTCGGCATGGGCTGGCTGGAGGGCCCGACGGCCTTCAAGTCGAACACCGAAGACCGGTGGTACGTCTTCATGGACGAGTCCTCCGGCCGCGGTTACGTGCCGTTCACCACCCGGGAGCTGGACACTCCGAGCTGGAGCATCCCGGACGACTACGAGATGCCCGACCGGCCCCGGCACGGCACGGTCCTGCCGGTCACCAAGGCCGAACTCGACCGCTTCCGCGCCGCCTTCCCGCCCGCCGGCTGAGCCCGCGGACCGGGCCCGGCGACCGGGCCCGCCGACTGGGCCCGCCCGGCTCCGGCGGGCCCGCGGCGGACGCCCGGGAGCACGGCGGCGGCGTCGCGGGCGCGTCTCACACCGCAGACGGAGGCGCGCGCCCGGCCGCCACCGCGTAGACTCGTTGATCGTTTGCAGCTCCGGGGACGGGGCCCGGGACAGCGGGGAGGGGCAGGTCATGTCCGGCCAGAACGAGGCACCGATCTATGAGGGCCTGGTGCGGGAGCGCGGAGACGTCCTCACCGAGGTCCGCCGCGCCGCCCAGGAGGCGGACAGCGAGGTCGCCCAGGTGCTCGACTTCCGCCTGCCCCCGGTCACGGGACCGCCGGTGCGCTGACCTGCCGCTGGGCCGTTCGGGTGGCGGCGGGGCGCCGACCAGCGCACACGCCGCGGTGAAGCCGTGGCGCGGGCCGCCGTGGGGCACACTGAGCGCATGGGCAACCTCAGGCCGGCGGGGGCACCATCGCGGCGCTTCCCGCAGAGCCCGGGGAGCGCCGCCGCCGCGCGGCGGTTCGTCCGGGACTGCCTGGCCGGCGTCGCCCCGCCCATGGCGGACACCGCCGAGCTGCTGGCCGGCGAGCTGGTCACCAACGCGGTACTGCACGCGCGCACCGAGGTGGAGGTGGCCGCCTGGGCCCGCGACGGCAGGGTGGCGGTGCGGGTCGGCGACCACCGGCCGTGCCGCGGCCTGACACCGCAGGACTGCCACCCTCACGCCGGTACGGGGCTGGGGCTCACCATGGTCGAGCGGCTGGCCTCCCGCCACGGCGTGGACACCGGCGACCGGGGCAAGACGGTGTGGTTCGAGCTGTGGCCCGACGGGTCCGCGCCGCCGCCCTCCGGATGGGCGCCCCCGGCTCCGCCCGACGGGCCCGGCCGCACCGTGCGGCTGGTCGACCTGCCGGGCGCGCTGTACTCGGCCGCCCGCCACCACCGGCACGCGCTGCTGCGCGAGCTGCTCCTCGCCGCGGCCGCGGGCAAAGCGCTCGGCCTGCCCCCGGCGGACCTGGCCACCGCCCACGACACGAGCAACCTGATCAGCGCCCTGGTGCGGGCCGCGCTGGCGGGGCAGCCTGCCGACACGGGCGTCCACTCGCTGGCCCTGCCGATGCCGGCGGACACCGCGCCCGCGGTCCTCACCCTGCGCCGCGTGCTCGACCTGGCCGAGGAAGCGGCACGGGAGGAGCACCTGCTCACCCTGCCGGCCCTGCCGCAGTACCGCGTCTTCCACGCCTGGCTGTGCGACCAGATCGCCGGTCAGCTCACCGGCGGGCAGGCCACCGCGTGGACCGTGGTCCCCCGCGAGCCGGGCACCAGCCCCGCCGAGCTGCTGCCGTGGGACGCCGGCCATGTGACGGCGGGCCGGGTCCCCACCATCGCCGCCGACGACGGCAACCGGATCATCGCGGTCAACGGCCCCGCGGCGGACATGCTCGGCTGGCGGGCGGAGGACCTGCTCGGACGGCCGCTCACCACGCTCATCCCCGAGCACCTGCGCAGGCGCCACATCGCCGCGTTCACCTCCCTGCTGCTCACCGGCCGGCCCCGCATCCTGGGCCGGTCCGTCCCCCTCCCGGCGCTGCACCGCGACGGCCGGGTGGTCCCCGTCCGGCTGTTCATCCAGACCCAGGAGACGGCCGACGGCCGCACCGTGTTCGTCGCCCAGCTCTCCCCCAGGGCGCCGGCCCCCGTCCCCTCGACCCGCGCCCCCGGCCCGAGCCGCCACGCCGCGCCGCGGGAACCGGGCGGGCCGCGGCCGGCCCCGGAACCCCGGGGGGCCACGGGCAGCGGCGCGGCGGGCATGCCGGCGTTGGAGCGGCTCTCCCTGCTGGCCGACACCGGCAGCGCGCTCAGCAACACCCCGAGCCTGGACGAGGGGCTCCGGCAGGTGGGCCGGCTCCTGACGCACCGGCTGGCCGACTGGTGCGCGGTGGACCTGCTCGACGAGCACGGCCGGGTGGACCGGGTCTGCGTCGTCCACCGCGACCCCCAACGGCTGCGCCCCGGGGCGCTCGAGGGCGGGCTCCCGCCGGTGTCGCAGGCCGCGCGCGGCCCCCTGGCCCGCGTGCTGCGCGGCGCGGGCCCGCTGCTGCTCACCGAGACCCCGATCCCCAGCCGGTCCCTGAGCCCTCTCGACGCCCACTACCGGCGGTTGTTCGAGCACTTGGGCGCGAACAGCGCCGTCATCGCCCCGCTGCGGGCCCGCCGGGAGATCTTCGGCGCTCTGACCCTGGCCCGGGTCGGCGGCGAGCGGCCGTTCACCGAGGACGACCTGCCCCTGGTCGACGAGCTGGTCCGCGGGCTCGCCCTGGGAGTGGACAACGCCCGGCTGTACCAGGAGACCAGGAACATCGCCCAGCGCCTCCAGCGCTCCCTGCTCCCCGTCCTGCCCGAGGTGCCGCACCTGCGGCTGTCCGCCCGCTACGCCGCCTCCTCCACCACCGCCCAGGTCGGCGGCGACTGGTACGACGGCTTCGTCCTGCCCAGCGGGGACACCGCGCTGGTCATCGGGGACGTCGCCGGGCACAGCCTCGACGCGGCCATCGCGATGAGCCAGTTGCGCAGCATGCTGCGGGGCATCGCCGTCGACCGGCAGGAGCCCCCCGAAGTGGTGCTGCACCGCCTGGACATGGCGAACCACAGCCTGTACCGGGAATCCACCGCCACCTGCATCTACGGCTTGGTCAAGGGCTCGGAGGCCGGGCCGTGGGAGCTTCAGTACGCCTCCGCCGGGCATCTGCCGCCGCTGCTGACCACCGAGGACGGCGCCACCCGCTACCTCGAGGAGGGCGCGGGTCTGCTGCTGGGCCTGGACCCCGGCATGCCCCGCGTCCGGGCCCGCGCCGTGCTCCCGGCCCACTCCACCGTGCTGCTGTACACCGACGGTCTCATCGAACGCCGCGGCGAGTCCCTCGACCACGGCATGGCCCGGCTGCGCCGGCACGCCTCCGCGCTGGCACGCGAGCCCCTCGACGTGTTCTGCGACGAACTCCTCATCGGACTGGGCGCCGACAGCGCCGACGACATCGCCGTCCTCGCCCTCCGCCCGGCCCCACCGGACTGACGGCGGCCGGGCCGGCGTGTTCGGTTCCGGCGCCGTCGCCCGGCCCCGGCCGTTCCTACCGTCCGTTTCCCGGGACCCCTCCCAACACCCGCCCTCTACGGTCGCGCCTGATGTCTCACGGCTCGGGCAGCGCGACAGGTCCGGGGCCGAGGAGGAGAACGCCAACAAGGAGGACGACCCCGTGCGGCACACCCTGTCAAACCCTCACCCAGCCCACAGACACAGGCAACTGCCCCTGGCGGTCGCCGTCCTCGTGACGGTGATAGCAGCACTCCTCGCCACCCCCCACACCGCCCAGGCCGCCAGCGTGGAGATCACCCCCTCCGCCACCGCCGTCACCGCCAGCACCCACGACGGCAACCTGCCCGCCAACACGGTGGACAACGACCACACCACCCGCTGGTCCGGCAAAGGCGACGGCGCCTGGCTGCAACTGGACCTCGGCACCACCAAGACCGTCAGCCACGTGAAACTCGCCGTCCACCAAGGCACCACACGCCAAAACATCTTCGAGATCCAGTACTGGAACGGCAGCACGTGGGTCACCACCCACAACGGCCGCACCAGCGGCACCACCACCAGCCTGGAAACATTCACCTTCACCCCCGTCCAGACCACCAAGATCCGCTACCTCGGCCACGGCTACACCGCCCCCACCGGCACCGGCGACTGGAACAGCCTCACCGAGGTCGAAATCTGGAGCGGCGACGGCGACGGGAGCACCCCGACACCCGGAACCCCCGTGAAGGTGCCGGTCGGCGGCACCGCCGTCACCGCCAGCACCCACGACGGCAACGTGCCCGCCAACGCGGTGGACAACGACCACACCACCCGCTGGTCCGGCAAGGGCGACGGCGCCTGGCTGCAACTGGACCTCGGCACGGCCACCACGGTCAGCCACGTGAAACTCGCCGTCCACCAGGGCACCACACGGCAGAACGTGTTCGAGATCCAGTACTGGAACGGCAGCACGTGGGTCACCGCCCACAACGGCCGCACCAGCGGCACCACCACCAGCCTGGAGACGTTCAGCTTCACCCCGGTCCAGACCACCAAGATCCGCTACCTCGGCCACGGCTACACCGCCTCCACCGGCACCGGCGACTGGAACAGCCTCACCGAGGTCGAGATCTGGACCGGCGACCCGGGCAACGGCGGCGGCGGCGAGGTTCCGGCCGATGTGCTGGACCTGGGCAACTGGAAGCTGCAACTGCCCATCGGCGCGTCGGAGAGCCCGACCGAGATCAAGCAGCCGCAGCTCGACAGCTACTCCCACGACCCCTACTTCATGGTCACCGGTGACGCCGTGCAGTTCCGCGCCCCGGTCAACGGCGTCACGACCAGCGGCTCCAACTACCCGCGCTCGGAGCTGCGGGAGATGACCAACGGCGGCACGACCAACGCCGCCTGGTCCTCCACCTCCGGCACCCACACCCTGACCGTCCGGGAGGCGTTCACCCACCTGCCCGAGGGCAAGCCCGAACTCGTCGGCGCCCAGATCCACGGCGTCGAGGACGACGTCACCGCGCTGCGCCTGGAGGGCTCGCGGCTGTGGATCACGGACGGCGACAACAGCAACCACCACCTCATCACCGGTGACTACGAGCTCGGCACGGTCTTCGAGGTCAAGTACGTGGTCGGCAACGGCGAGATCGATATCTACTACAACGGCCAACTCGAAACCACCCTGGACCACTCCGACCCCACCAACTACTTCAAGGCCGGCGCCTACACGCAGGCCAACTGCACCAACTCCTCCCCGTGCAGCACCAGCAACTACGGTGAGGTCGAGATCCACCAAGTGAGCGTCACACACGGCGGGGACCAGGGGCCCGGCCCGGGCCCGGGTCCGGTCCGCACCGTGAACGTCGCGACGTCGGCCCAGTTGCAGACCGCGTTCGGCGCCGCGCAGGCCGGGGACCGGATCGTGCTCGCCGACGGGCAGTACACGATCGGCAAGATGTCCGGCAAGAACGGCACCGCCACTCAGCCCATCACGGTCGTGGCGGCCAACCGCGGCCGGGCAGTGATCAATAACGGGCAGCTCGAGGTCGCGAACTCCTCGTATGTGACCTTCGAGGGCCTGAAGTGGACGAACAGCAACACGTTGAAGATCACCAGTTCCAACAACGTGCGCCTGACCCGCAACCACTTCCGGCTGACCGAGGAGTCCTCGCTGAAGTGGGTGCTCATCGGCGGGGCGAACAGCCACCACAACCGGGTCGATCACAACCTGTTCGAGGAGAAGCACCAGCTCGGGAACTTCATCACCATCGACGGGTCGGAGACCCAGCAGTCCCAGTACGACCTGATCGACCACAACCACTTTCGCAACATCGGCCCCCGCGCGCAGAACGAGATGGAGGCCATCCGGGTCGGCTGGAGCGAGATCTCCCGGTCGAGCGGGCACACCGTCATCGAGTCCAACCTCTTCGAGAACTGCGACGGTGACCCGGAGATCATCTCCGTGAAGAGCAACGACAACATCGTCCGCCACAACACCTTCCGCGCCTCCCAGGGCACGCTGTCGCAACGGCACGGCAACCGCGGCACGTTCCACGGCAACTTCTTCTTCGGTGAGGGGAAGTCGGGGACCGGCGGGATCCGCGTCTACGGCCAGGACCACAAGATCTACAACAACTACTTCGAGGGCCTGACCGGCACCGGCTACGACGCCGCGCTCCAGCTCGACGGCGGCGACGTGGACACCTCGGGCGCCCTCAGCGCGCACTGGCGCGTATACCGGGCGACCGTGGTGAACAACACCTTCGTGAACAACGTGTCGAACATCGAGATCGGCGCCAACTACAGCCTCGCCCCGGTCGACTCGGTCATCGCCGACAACGTGGTGACCGGCAGCCAGGGCAAGCTGTTCAACGAGCTCAAGAAGCCGGTGAACATGACGTACTCCGGCAACATCGCGTGGCCGACCGGGTCGGCGGCCGTCGGGGTCACCCAGCCCGCCTCCGCCATCAGGCCGGTCGACCCGCTGCTCGTCCGCGACGGGTCGGTGTACCGCATCGGCGCGGGCAGCCCTGCGATCGACGCGGGCGTCAGCCGATCGTTCGTCACCGACGACATGGACGGCCAGGCCCGCACCGGGGCCCCCGACGTCGGCGCGGACGAACGCTCGTCGGCCGCGGCCGTCCGGGGGCCGCTCACCGCGACCGACGTCGGCCCGGGGGCCCCGTAGCGAACGCGGCGGCGCACGCGGGCGGCGACCGCCCGGGGCGGTCACCGACGCGGGATCCGTTGATGCCGCGTCGGTGACCGCCAGGCACCTGCCGGGTGGGGAGGGGAGGCCCGGCAGGGCGCGGAACGGAACCGGGAGGGCAGGGCTCCGCCCCAGGTCTTCATGGCCCGGGCCCTTCGTGGTCCGGGGTGGAGTCCCGGCTCTTCGGGGGGCGGGGTCAGCTCGGCCGTCCGCGCCCGAGGCCCGCGGCGGCCGCGGCGGCGACGACGCGGTCCCGTTCGGCGCGGGTGAACCGTCCCTCCGACAGCCATCCGTCGGCGAGGGTGCGCACCGCTCCCACGAAACGGCCGGAGGTCGCGAAGGGCGCCTGCCCCCACAGGACGTCGAGGAAGGTCAGGCCGTCACCGCGGGAGCGGTTCGGTACGCCGGAGTCGGCCGCGCCGAACACCACGACGGGCTCGGCGCGCCTGAAGTAGGCGTGGTAGCGGGCGTCGTCCGCGATGTGGAACGGGGCCAGGGTCAGGCCGTGCGTGGTGAAGTGCATGGGGCGGCCCTCGGGCGCGATCGCGTCGGCGAGGTCGCCGCGGAGCGTGAAGTGCCGGTAGAAGGAGAACGCCTGGAACCGCGTCTCCTGGCTCCGGGCGACGAGCAGGACCGGCCCGAGGAACAGCGACTGGACGGCGGGGTCGTCCATGGCCCGCTCCACCCGCAGGCGGTAGGGGGCGGAGACGGCGACCCGGTCGCCGCGCTGCCAGGTCCTGCTCAGCGTGAGATGGCTGCCGGGCACCGCCTCGACCGGCTGCGGGACCCCGTTGACCGTGACGGTGAATCCCGCGGTGGCCCAGGAGGGGACCCGCAGCTTCAGGTCGAGTCGGCCGCCGCCCTCACGGAAGGTGAGGGTGCGCACCCCTTCGGCCGGGTAGTCGCTCGTCTGCTCGATGACCAGGCCCCGCTCCGGCCACCGCAGCGTGGAGGCGAGGTACAGGTTGACGTACAGCGCGCCGCCGTCGGCGGAGCGGAAGTAGATGGAGTCCTGGTACTTGGTGTGGTTCTCCATGCCGGTGCCGCCGCAGCAGGTGCCGGTGTTGCCGTACTGGCGCGCCACCCCCGGGCCCATGCCGACGAAGTAGGTGACCTCCGGGCTGTCCGCGCCGGGCGTGTCCCGGCGGGAGGCGAGGATGTGGTTGGTCAGCCCTCGCTCGTAGTGGTCCAGGTACGCGGGGTCGGCGTCGTGGAAGAACAACTGCCGGCTGAGCTTGAGCATGTTGTACGTGGCGCAGGTCTCGGCGTTCTTGTCGTCCAGGGTGGACGCGATCGCGCCCCGGGCCCGGAACATCTCGCCCTGCCCGGTGCCGCCCAGGCTGTACGTCCGGGTGCCGGCGACCATGGTCCAGAAGTTGCGGGCCGCCGCCGCGTAGCGCTCCTCCCCCGTGTGGTCGAACAGGCGCAGGTAGCCGGTGAACTGCGGGATGTGCTGGTTGGCGTGCCTGCCCTCCAGGATGTCGCGGTCGCCGGCGCAGGCGTCCAGCAGCGCGGTGTTGTCGAAGCAGCGGGCCGCGGCGAGGTGCTCCTCCCGGCCGGTGAGGGCGTACAGGTCCGCCATCACCTCGTTCATCCCGCCGTACTCGCCGGCGATGTAAATCGACCACATGCGTTCCAGTTGGGCCTTCGGCAGACGGCCGAGGCGGCTGTGCACCCAGTCGCCCATCCGGGCGGCGATGGCCAGGGCCTGCGGGTTCCCGGCCAGGGTGTACGCGTCGAGCAGACCGCGCATGATCTTGTGGCAGGTGTAGTACGGCGCCCAGATGGTGGGGTACGTCGTGTAGCTCTCCAGCAGGATGAACTGCGTCTCCGGGTACGCCGCCAGGTAGCCGGGATGGCTGGGCTTCGGCGAGCCGTGCTCCGCGAGGGCCTGCTGGCACTCGCCGAGGGCGCCGACCAGGTGGTCGAGCTTGGCCTTGAGGGCGGCCTCGCCCGTGTCGGCGTACGCCTGGGAGACCAGGGTGAGGAAGTGGCCGCCGTAGTGGCCGCGCAGGTTGCCGTCGGAGGTCTCCCAGCCGCCGGGCGGCCGGGCGCCGCGGGTGTCGAGGCCCGCGTTGGCCCGGAAGACGGCCAGGATGCGGTCGGCCGGGTAGGTCCTGGCGTAGTCGAGCATCAGGTCGCGCTTGCGGCGGAAGGCACCGGCGCCGAGCGTCACCCCGCCCAGGGGGAAGGGGCGCACCGCCCAGTTGGGCGGGGCGGGCACGGGAGCGGACGCGGGCGCGGGCGGGGGCGCCGCCGCGGCCCGGCCGGTCGCCGAGGCGTGCGCCACGGGGACGGCGACCGCGGCGCCGGTGGCGAGCTTCAGCAGGCGGCGACGGGAGGGGGAGGGGGGCATGCTCGGACTCCGATTCGTCGGTCGTCGGCGGACAGCGGGGCGGACGAGCCTGGGTGCAGGGTCAGGGGGCGCGGTCACCTCCCGGGGGCGCGGTCCGCGGCCGGTTCGCCGGCAGCCACACGCGCATCGTCGAGGGCCCGCGGTTCGCCCAGGAGTGGTAGGGCACCAGGACGATCCCCGTCCGGTCGGCGGCGGGGGCGGCGGCCCGGTCGAGCGGACGGTACGGCCACGCGGCGCCGTGCGGCTCGCCGGGTGGGGCGAGCGCGCCGGGCGCGACGACGGTGTGGTCGGGACCGTCCTCCGGCTCGGCGGAGGTGTCCACCCGTACGGCGTCGACGTCGTGTCCGCCCGGCAGGTCCACGGACTCCGCGCAGTACACCAGGGGCCCGCGCTGGACGGCCACCGTGCCGCGCACGGCGTCGATGCGGGGGTCGGGCTCCACCCAGCGCGGTGCCACGGGCAGCTCCAGCCGGATCTCGTCGCCGGGCCGGAACACCCGGGTGACCGCGGCCGTGCCCGGGGCGACCCGGCGGCGGGCCCCGTCCGCGCCGACCAGCCACGCGGTGGCGCCCTCCGTCCAGGCGGGCACGCGCAGCGAAAGCGTCCACGGGTGGTCCGGGGACCGGACGACGCGCACGGTCGTGGTCCCGCCGGACGGGTAGTCGGTGCGGACCCGCAGCGCGACGCCGCGGCCGCCCGGGAGCGAGGTGGAGATCTCGGCGTCGGCGTACTGGTGCACCTGGACGCCGTGGTCGTCCGCCGTCGCCAGGTACGCGGGCAGCAGGGCCAGGGTCCGCGCGACGTTGGTCGGGCAGCAGGACACCGCGAACCAGGGCGCGCGCAGGCCCGAGTCGGCGCGCGGGCTCTCGGCGTCCGCCGGGGGCGCGGCGCCGCGGTGGCGGCGGTGCAGGGTGTTGGCGTAGAAGAAGGCCCGGCCGTCCTCGGAGGGGGAGGTCGCCACCACGTTGAACAGGGTCCGCTCCGCCAGGTCGGCGAACCGGGGCTCGCCCGTGGCCAGCAGCAGCCGCCAGCTCAGCATCACGGAGGCGACGCCGGCGCAGGTCTCCGAGTAGGCGCGGTCGGGCGGCAGCACGAAGTCGTCGCCGAAGGACTCGTCCCGGTGGTGCGCGCCCATGCCGCCGGTCAGGTAGGTGCGCCGGGCGACCGTGGCCTCCCACTGCCGTACGACCGCGGCGAGCAGGGCGCCGTCCCCCGTCTCGACGGCCACGTCCACGGCGCCGGCCGCGAGGTACAGGGCGCGGACGGCGTGCCCGCGCAGCACGGTGGCCTCCCGCACGGGCACGTCTTCCTGGTAGTAGGCGCGGCCGAACTCGATGTCGGCGAGCGTGCCGTGCCCGCGGCGGTCCACGAACAGCGCGGCCTGGTCGAGGTAGCGCTGCTCCCCCGTCAGCCTGGCCAGCTCCACCAGGGCCGTCTCGATGCCCGGGTGGCCGCAGACGCCCTCGATGCCGCCGGGTCCGAAGGTGGCGCAGACGTGGTCGGCGGCCCGCCGGGCCATCTTCGTCAGCTCCCCCTCCCCCCGGGCCCTGGCCTGGGCCACGCCCGCCTGGACGAGGAATCCGTGGCAGTACAGCTCGTGGCCCCATTCGAGGTCGCTGTGGCGGGGCCGCTGGCCGGGGCGGCCGAAGGCGGTGTTCAGATAGCCGTCCGGTTCCTGGGCGGGTGCGATGACGTCGGTGAGCGCGGCGATCCGGGCGTCGAGCGAGGAGCCGGCCCCGCCGCACGCGGCCTGCCAGGCCATGGCTTCGAGCAGCTTGTAGTGCTCGGAGTCGGCGAACTCGCGGCCGCGCCGGTCCCGGTGGATCCGGCCCTCGGCGGCGGCCCGGAAGTTGCCGGTCCAGCCGGCGCGCTCCATCCACTCGCGGCAGTGCTCCAGCGTGGCGGTGGCGTTGGTCCGCCGGCGCCGCGCCCAGAAGCCCCCGGTGATCCGGACCTCGTCCAGGCCGAGCGGCCGCAGTCGTCCCCGGGTCGGCGCCACCGGCAGGACGGGTGATCCCACTGTGTTCGCGTTCACCACTTCATGCCTTCGGTTCGTCCTTCCGGTCGTCCGTCTCGGGTCGGGTGCTTCCCTTTCGGTCCGGTGCCTCAGCCCTTGAGCGCCCCCGACATGAAGCCCCGCACGTAGTGCCGTTGCAGCAGCAGGAAGACGAGGAGGCAGGGCACGGCGAGGACCACCACGCCCGCCTCGGTGGCGCCGTAGTCGACGGCGCCCATGCTCTGCTGCCGCAGGTTGGCGACGGCCAGCGGCAGGGGCGCCTTCTCGCTGTCGGAGATGAGGATCAGCGGCGCGATGAAGTCGTTCCACGCCGCGAGGAACGCGAAGAGCCCCACGGTGATCAGCCCCGGCCGCACCGCCGGGAGGAGCACCCGGCGCAGCGCGCCGGCCGTGCCGCAGCCGTCGACCAGCGCCGACTCCTCCAGTTCGCGCGGGACCGCCTCGAAGGAGATCCGCATCATGAAGGTGGCGAACGGCAGTTGGAACATGGCCAGCACCAGGCTCAGCCCGACCAGCGAGTTCTCCAGGTGCAGCTCGCCGAGCAGCACGTAGAGCGGGATGAGCAGCGTGGCGTACGGGACCATGAGGATGGCCAGCGTCAGCAGGAACAGCGCGTTCTTGCCGGGGAAGTCGAAGCGGGCGAAGGCGTAGCCGCCGAGCAGCGACACCCCGAGGGTCAGGGCGACGGTGAGCGAGGAGACGACGGTGCTGTTGAGGAGGTACCGCCACAGGCCCGCGTCGTACTCCAGCAGCGTCCGGTAGTTGCCGAGGCCGTAGCCGGACTCCTGGGCCGTGCCGGGCTGGGCGCTGACCGACGCCCAGGCGTTCCACAGCAGGGGGAACAGGAAGATGACGGCCAGTCCTCCGGCGACGACGTAGTACGGCGTGCGGCCGAGGGCGCGGGTGAGCACCGTGGGGTCCCTTCTGCGACAGGGGCGGGTCATGACTCGTCGGCGCGGCGCAGGCCGATGAACTGGAGGAGGTTGAGCAGCAGCAGCGCGCCGAGCACGAGGATCGACAGGGCCGCCGCGGTGCCGAGGTCCAAGCGCTGGAACGCCTCGCGGTAGATCAACTGCACGACGGTGACGGTGCTGTTGTCCGGTCCGCCCTTGGTGAGGACGAAGAACTGGTCGAACGCGAGCAGCGAGCCGGTCACGCACAGCAGCAGGCACAGGGCGAGGGACGGGCGCAGCAGCGGCAGCGTGATGGAGCGGAAGACCTGGCCGCGGCCGGCGCCGTCCATGCGCGCCGCCTCGTACACCTCGTGGGGGATGCGCTGGAGGCCCACGAGCAGGATCAGCATGTAGAAGCCGGCGAACTTCCAAACGACGAGGAGGACCGTCGAGATCAGGGCGGAGTTCGGGGTGCCGAGGAAGGAGACCGGGCCGTCGGCGAGGCCGAGTCTCTCCAGGGCGTCGCCGAGCGGTCCCGTGGTGGGGCTGTACAGGCCCCAGAACAGCAGGGAGGCGGAGGCCAGCCCCAGGGCGCCGGGCAGGAAGTAGACGGTGCGGAAGAAGCCCGCGCCGGGGCGGGACTCCTGCACCAGCAGGGCGAGGAGGAGCGCGAGGCCGAGGAGGACGACCGTGACGATCACGGTGTACACCAGGGTGAAGCGGACGGCGGGCCAGAACAGGTGGCTGCGGGTGGCGTCGGTGTAGTTCTCGGGGGCGTTGCCGCCCTGGTCGCCGGCGAGCAGTGGCCAGTCGCTGAGCGACATCCGCCCGACGAGCAGCAGCGGCAGCAGGAAGAAGACCGCGACGAACACGGCCGTGGGGGCCGCGTAGCCGAGTCCTTGGACTTTGCGGGACCGCCACAGGGGGGTCGCCGCACGGGGCCGGCGGGCCGGGCGCCGCGGCGGGGCCCGGTGCTCGGCGGCCGCCCGGTCGGGCGCCTTCACCTGCATGGCTCTCCTTAGCCGTGGGAGGTGGCAGGGGGTCGCGGGGGTCCGGGCCGGTCAGTCGGCCAGCGAGTCGCTGACCGCCTCGTTGTGCTTCTCGACGGAGGCGCCGTCGCCGAAGACGGCGTCGCGCATCAGGGCCAGCCACGGCCCGTTGGGGTCGTTGAAGGTCTGGCCGAACTTCGGCGCGTACGGCGTGCGGCCGTGCGCCACGAGCCGGTTGATGGTGACCAGCCGCGGGTCCGCCTCGGAGTGCCTGTTGGCCGCCAGGTCGGTGCGGGCGACCACGTCCTTGTGCGCCGCGACCACCTCCACCTGCGCCTCCTCGCTCAGGGACCAGGCGAGGAAGTGCCACGCCTGGTCGGCGGAGTCGCTGGTGGCGGAGATGCCGATGGCGTCGCCGCCGACGAAGGTGGACTCGCCGCCGTCGGGGCCGGGGATGGGCGCGACGCCGAGGTCGAGGTCCTTCGGCATCAGGCCCAGGGTGGTGGACGGCATGGGCATCACGCCGACCTTGCCCTTGGGGAAGACCCCGGTCCAGGTGGTGCCGGTCTCGTCGCGGGCGCCGGGGGCCACGATGCCGTCGCGCACCCAGCCCCGGTAGGTCGCGTAGACCCGCTTGGCGGTGTCGGAGGCGAGGAGCGCCTCGGTTCCCTCCTCGTCGAGCACCTCCTCGCCGGCGGCCCAGATGGACGGCCACCAGGTGAAGACGCCGCAGCCGCCGCAGTTGCCGCCGAAGAAGGTGCCGTCTACGCCTCCGCCGAGCGCGTCCACGGCGCGTGCGTGCCGGTCCCACTCGCGCAGGCTGGTGGGCGGCTTCGCGGGGTCGAGCTTCGCCCGCTCGTACAGCTCCTTGTTGTAGAAGAGCACCGACAGGTCCAGGGTGTGCGGCACCACGTACTTCCTGCCCTCGTGGGTGCCGGCCTCGATGTGCGACCGGGCCAGGTGCTCGGCGAAGGGCAGGGCCCGGACGCGTTCGGTGAGGTCGGCGAAGAGCCGGTTGGCGGTGTAGTTCGGGACGAACACCACGTCGGAGGCGAACAGGTCGGGCAGGTCGCGGGACCCGGCGGCGGCACCGACCTTGGCCTGGTAGTCGTCGGTGGGGACGACGGTGAGTTCGATCCTGTTCCTGTGGCGCGCGTTGTACGCCTCGACCAGCGCCTCGCTCTGCGGCCGGGTCGCCGCGCGCGTCCACATGGTCAGCGTGGTGCCGTCGTCGACGCCCCGCACGTCCCCCGTCCCGCCTCCCCCGCCGTCCGGGCCGTCCCCCGATCCGCACGCCGTGACCAGGCCGGCGGCGGTGAGCAGCGCGATGGCACCGGTGACGAGACGGCGTAGGTGTCCGCGCGGTCCGGCCGTGCGCCCCATGGCGATCCCCCTCGAGTGGCGGCGGGCCGCGGGCGGGCCGGCCGGTCGGGACATGGATGTGGTGGCGCTGAACTCGTCGGAAACGGACCGAAAACCCTTTCAGCAAGCTAGAACCCGCCCCATCGCCCGTCAATCCCCCTGTCCTGGCCGGGAGTCGACGACCGCACCGAAATCCGGGAGGAGGCATCGGGTGCCTTGGACCGAAACCACTCGCGTACGGTTTTACGCGCAACGTGCCCGCCGCCCCGGCACGCGCCGCGAGACAGGAGAACTCCCATGGCACAGGCCGCCGGCCCCTCTCGTCCGCATCCCGCCACGCTCAGCGACGTCGCCCGGCTGGCGGGGGTGTCCATCGCCACCGCCTCCAAGGCCCTCAACGGCCGCAGCCAGGTGCGCGCCGAGACCCGGCAGCGGGTGATCGAGGCGGCCGAGCGGCTGTCGTTCCGGCCGAACCAGTTGGCCCGCGGCCTGCTCGCCGGGCGGACCGGCACCGTCGGCCTGCTCACCAGCGACCTGGAGGGCCGGTTCAGCATCCCGATTCTCATGGGCGCGGAGGACGCGTTCGGGGCGGGCGAGGTCGCGGTCTTCCTCTGCGACGCCCGCGGCGACGCGATCCGCGAGCAGCACCACGTCCGCGCGCTGCTCGGGCGCCGGGTGGACGGCCTGATCGTGGTGGGCAGCCGGACCGACCCGCGCCCGTCCCTGGGCCGCGAGCTGCCCGTGCCCGTGGTGTACGCGTACGCGCCGTCGGAGGACCCGGCGGACCTGTCCATCGTCCCCGACAACGTCGACGCCGGCCGGATCGCGGTGGAGCACCTGCTCGCCTGCGGCCGCACCCGGATCGCGCACATCACCGGCGACCCCGGGTACCTCGCGGCGCGGGACCGGGCGCAGGGGGCGGCGGCGGCCCTCGCCGACGCCGGGCTGGCCCTGGTCGGCGAGCCGCGGTTCGGGGCGTGGTCGGAGGGCTGGGGGCGGGCGGCCACGGCGCTGCTGCTGGACCGGCACCCAGAGCTGGACGCCGTCCTGTGCGGCAGCGATCAGATCGCCCGCGGCGTCATGGACGTGCTGCGCGAGCGCGGCCACCGGGTGCCGGAGGACGTGGCGGTCATGGGCTTCGACAACTGGCAGGTCCTCACCTCCGCCTCCCGCCCGCCGCTGACCAGCGTGGACATGAATCTGGAGCAGGTCGGCCGGGCGGCCGCGCGCGCCCTGTTCACCGCGATCGCCGGGGTGCGGCGCTCGGGAGTGGAGGCCGTGCGCTGCCGGGTGGTGATCAGGGGCTCGACGGCGCCGCTGTCCTGAACCCCGCGGCCGGCGCCACCGGGCCGCACCCGCCTCCCTTGACACCACACCACCTCGCTCCTACGTTGCGAAAACCTTTCAGGTCCTTTTCGCACTCCCCGGGCCGTGATCACCGGCCCCCATCGTGAGCGATCGCTCGTCGTCAACGGGACAGGGAGCATCCGATGAGAAGACGAAGGACGGCGGCCCCGGGCGGGGCCCTGCCCATCCCCACCGACCGGAGCGCCACCCGAGGACGCCGAGGAGCGGCGGGCCCGGCGACGATGAGGCGGCTCTCCGTCGCGCTGGCGCTCACCGCCTGCTCCGTCGTCGCCGCGCCGCCCGCCCACGGCGCCCAGACCATCGGGTTCCCGACCTTCACCGGCCCGGCGGTACCGGCCCCGCCCGTCGCCCACACCCCGGGCGACATGATGCGGGCCATCCACGACGCGGAGAGCTCGGGCACCGACTTCTGGATGGACCGCCTGCTGGCCCGCTCCGGCAACGACCCGGCCGGTCCGTGGCTGATGAGCCGCGGGCGGGCGCTGTTCATGAAGGAGCACGACCCGTCCCGGCTCGGGTTCGGCGGCAAGGTCGCCTACTGGGAGAGCATCGACGACAACCACGCCTACACCGTCGCGATCACCCCCGGCACCTTCACCGAGCAGGTGTCCCAGCGCAGGCAGGCGCCCAGCCACTGGAAGAGCGTGCACACCGGCGGCTCGGTCACGGTCGAGCAGACCAAGTTCATCACCGAGCACAACGTCGCCGTGACCAACCTGTCGATCAGGAACAGCGGCACCGGCTCGGCCACCCTGCGGCTGCGGGCCACCTCGCCGTACGCCGCGACGGGCAGCGGCAGCGAGCTGACCGGGCAGGTGAGCGCCCGCAACAACCTCACCACCATCCGCCCGCGGCTCACCGGCGACGGCTTCACCGCCTCCGGCGGCGGCCTCGACCGGACCGTGACGGTCGCGGCCGGGGCCACCGTGACCGCCAAGGTGGTGATGGGCTTCGTCACCGACGAGATCCCCGAGTCCCTCACGGAGTACCGCGCCTACGCGGGCCACTCCCCCGCGACCGCCTTCGCCACCCACGTCAGGGCCTACAACCTGTGGTGGGCGCAGAACGTGCCCTACATCGACGTGCCCGACCCCGCGATCAAGAAGAGCATCTACTACCGCTGGTGGCTGATGCGCTTCAACCACCTGGACGCCGACATCCCCGGGCAGACGTTCCAGTTCCCCACCTCCACCGAGGGCGTCCTCGGCTACAACAACGCGATCGCGCTGACCCAGCCCATGCACATCGACGACCTGAAGTACCTGCGCACCCCCGTCCAGGCGTACGGGAACTGGCTGAGCGTCGGGCAGGTCTCCAAGGGCGGCCGCTTCCTGGACAACCCGGGTGACCCGGAGAACTGGTCCAACAGCTATACCCAGTACATCGCCGAGGCGGCGTGGAGGAGCTATCAGATCCACGGCGGCCAGCCCGCCATCGCCCGCAGCCTCGCCCACTACGCGGAGGGCGACGTCAAGGGGCAGCTCGCCCACTACGACCGCGACGGCAACAAGCTCATCGAGTACGACTGGGGCGCGCTGACGGGCAACGACGCCGACGCGGTCTCCTTCCACTGGAAGCCCGGCGCCATGGACCGCGCCGAGTCCGCCTACCAGTACAGCGGCGCGCTCGCCGCCGCACAGGCGTACGAGACGGTCGGCGACACGGCCAAGGCCGCGGAGATGCGCACGCTGGCGGCGCAGATCAAGGACGCCATCACGAGCGTGCTGTGGAACCCCGACCGCCGATTGTTCGAGCACCGGCTGAAGTCCACCAACGAGTGGGTGCCCTGGAAGGAGATCAACAACTACTACCCGTTCGCGGTCGGAGCCGTCCCCGACACCGCGACGTACCGGCAGGCCCTGCGGCTGTTCAACGACCCGGCGCAGTACCCCGTGTTCCCCTTCTACACCGCCAACCAGGTCGACAAGAAGGCGGCCGCCGACGCCGGGAACCCCGGCTCGAACAACTTCTCCACCATCAACTCCACCGTGCAGTTCCGGCTGTACTCCTCGGTGCTGCGCAACTACCCCAACTCCTGGATGACCGCCACCGACTACAAGAAGCTGCTCTACTGGAACGCCTGGGCGCAGTACATCGGCGGCAACACCCAGTGGCCCGACGCCAACGAGTTCTGGGCCGACTGGAACGGCAGCACGATCGGCTACCGCTCCTGGATCCACCACAACATCCTGGGCAGCAGCAACTGGACGGTCATCGAGGACGTCGCCGGGCTGCGGCCGCGCAACGACGCGAAGGTCGAGCTGTCGCCGATCGACATCGGCTGGAGCCACTTCACCGTCAACAACCTGCGTTACCGCAACGCCGACCTGTCCATCGTCTGGGACGACCCCGCCGACGGCGTGGTGCGCTACCCCGGCATCCCGCAGGGCTACTCGATCTACGTCAACGGCGACCGGGCCGCCACCGTCGGCTCGCTGGTGCCCTTCACCTGGGATCCGGCCACCGGCGAGGTCACCACCAGCGGCACGGTCACCCACCGCACCGCCGTCCCCGGGCTCCGGGCCCCCGGCCAGGTCGTCCACACCGGCACCCGGATGGTGGACATGCTCGCCAAGGCGGGTGTCGACCTCACCGCGGACCTGCCCGACCTGGCCTCCGGGGCGACCGCCTCCGCCTCCCACACCGGCTCCGGCAGCCGCGTCTCCGGCGCGGTCGACGGATTCCCCACCAATGAGCCGTTCTGGGGTTCCGGCGGCTCCTCGGCCGCCCAGGACTGGTACGAGCTGGACCTCGGCGCGGCCCGCACATTCGACGAGGTGCGCCTGCACTTCAAGGACAGCCGCCCGGCGAGCTCCGCCTACCGGGCCCCGTCCGCGTACGCCGTCCAGTACCACGACGGCAGTGCCTGGGTGAACGTACCCGGCCAGACCAAGAGCCCGGCCGTGCCACGGGCCAACTACAACCTGGTGCGGTTCCCGGCCGTCAGCGCCCAGCGCGTACGGGTCCTGGCCACCCACGCCGCCGGGGCCAGGACGGGCCTGACCGAGATCAAGGTCCACCACCGGGGCGGCACCCCGCCACCGGCCAACCTGGCCGCGTCGGCGACCCCGTCCGCGTCGTACACCTCCCCCTGGGAGAGCGTGACCGCGGTCAACGACGGGATCGACCCGCCGTCGTCCGGCGACACCGTCAACCCGCGCTGGGGCACCTGGCCCGAGAGCGGGCAGCAGTGGGCCGAGCTGACCTGGCCGTCGACCCGGACCGTCGACAGGGCCGAGGTGTACTTCTTCGACGACGACCAGGGCATCGACCTGCCCGCCTCGTGGAAGCTCCAGTACTGGAACGGCACCGCCTACGCCGACGTGCCCGGCGCCGGCGCATACCCCCTGGCGAAGGACCGGTACAACAGCGTCGCGTTCACCGCCACGGCGACCACGCGGCTGCGGGTGCTGCTCACCGGCAGCGGCACGAACTCCGTCGGCCTGCTCGAAGCGAAGGTGTACGGCCCCTCGTCTCCCTCCTCCCGCCCATGAAGGATGTGCCCGCGGTGAACCGTTCCCGATGTCCGGCCGTGTTCCTGGCCGTCCTCACCATGGTGGTCGCCTTCCTGGCAGCGCCGCCGCCCGCCGCCGGTGCCGCCGCCGCGGCGTTCACGTCCACGGCGGTGAACCAGCACGGCGGCAACTGCCTGGACCTCCCGGGCGGCTCGTCGACCGCCGGGACACGGCTCCGCGCCTTCACCTGCGAGGCGGGCGCGCACCAGAGCTTCGGCTTCTCCCCGGTCTCCGGGACGGCCGACACCTACACGATCAGCACCCGGTCCGGCCAGTGCGTCGACGTCAACGGCGCGTCCACCGCGGACGACGCCGCCATCGTCCAGTGGCCCTGCCACGACGGGGCGAACCAGCGGTGGCGGCTGGTGCCCGCGCAGGTCGGCGGCACCGACAGGACGTACAACCTGGTCTCCGTGAGCTCGGGCAAGTGCGTCACGCCGAGCGGCGGCTCGGCGGCCTCCGGCACCGGCCTGGTGCAGTTGCCGTGCGGCACCGCGAACGGTGGGGTGTGGCGGCTGCCCGGCTCCACCGGCGGCGGCACCGGCGGCACCTTCAGCAATCCGCTCGTCCAGCGCGGGCCCGACCCCTGGCTCACCCACCACGACGGGTACTACTACCTCGCCACCACGACCTGGAACTCGACGATCACCATGCGCAAGGCCACCACGCTGGCCGGGCTGAAGACGGCCCCGGAGACAGTGGTGTTCAACCTCACCCGGCCCAACGGGGCGGGCACGATGTGGGCCCCCGAGTTCCACTTCCTCGACGGCCCCAACGGCAAGCGGTGGTACTTCTACTACACGGCCGGGCGGGAGCCGTTCGACCTGGGCACCCAGCGGATCCACGTCCTGGAGAGCGCGGGCCAGGACCCGATGGGGCCCTACACCTTCAAGGCCGACCTGCTCGACCCCACCCAGGACAACACCTGGGAGCTGGACCCGGGCATACTCCGGTTGAACGGCAAGCTGTACCTCCTCGGCACCTACTACAACGGCTCGCAGCCCATGTTCATCCGGCCGCTGTCCAACCCGTGGACGGCCAGTGGCACCCGCCGGGTGCTGTCCACCCCCACCTACGACTGGGAGACGGTGGGCGGCGCGGTCAACGAGGGCGCCGAGGTCCTCCAGCGCGACGGCAGGACGTTCATCGTCTACTCCGCCAGCCACTGCTCCACCCCCGACTACAAGCTGGGCATGCTCACCCACAACGGCGGCGACCCGCTCAGCTCCTCCTCCTGGGTCAAGTCACCGAACCCGGTCTTCCAGAGGTCCAACGCCAACGGCGTGTACGGCCCTGGCCACAACGGCTTCTTCAAGTCACCCGACGGCACCGAGGACTGGATCGTCTACCACGCCAACAGCTCCGCGAGCGGCGGCTGCGACATGAACCGCAGCACCCGAGCGCAGAAGTTCACCTGGAACGCCGACGGCACGCCGAACTTCGGCACCCCGGTGGCGCTCGGCACCACCCTGCCCGCACCGTCCGGGGAGTAGCCGCTCGCCCGGTCCGCCGCCCCGGCATCGGCCGGCGTCAGCGGGGCATTCGCCGCGATGCCCCGCTGACGCCTCGCCGCGCTCCTCGGGTCGTTCGGGGTGCGGGGCGCGGACGTTCGGCCGGCCCCGCCGTCCTACCGTCTGCCTTACGGGACCCCTCCCAACGTCTCCCCTCTACGGTCGCGCCTGATGACACCTCACGGCCCCGGGAGGCTGCATCGTCCGGGGCCGAGGAGGAGAACGCCAACAAGGAGGACGACCCCGTGCGGCACACCCTGTCAAACCCTCACCCAGCCCACAGACACAGGCAACTGCCCCTGGCGGTCGCCGTCCTCGTGACGGTGATAGCAGCACTCCTCGCCACCCCCCACACCGCCCAGGCCGCCAGCGTGGAGATCACCCCCTCCGCCACCGCCGTCACCGCCAGCACCCACGACGGCAACCTGCCCGCCAACACGGTGGACAACGACCACACCACCCGCTGGTCCGGCAAAGGCGACGGCGCCTGGCTGCAACTGGACCTCGGCACCACCAAGACCGTCAGCCACGTGAAACTCGCCGTCCACCAAGGCACCACACGCCAAAACATCTTCGAGATCCAGTACTGGAACGGCAGCACGTGGGTCACCACCCACAACGGCCGCACCAGCGGCACCACCACCAGCCTGGAAACATTCACCTTCACCCCCGTCCAGACCACCAAGATCCGCTACCTCGGCCACGGCTACACCGCCCCCACCGGCACCGGCGACTGGAACAGCCTCACCGAGGTCGAAATCTGGAGCGGCGACGGCGACGGGAGCACCCCGACACCCGGAACCCCCGTGAAGGTGCCGGTCGGCGGCACCGCCGTCACCGCCAGCACCCACGACGGCAACGTGCCCGCCAACGCCGTGGACAACGACCACACCACCCGCTGGTCCGGCAAGGGCGACGGCGCCTGGCTGCAACTCGACCTCGGCACGGCCACCACGGTCAGCCACGTGAAACTCGCCGTCCACCAGGGCACCACACGGCAGAACGTGTTCGAGATCCAGTACTGGAACGGCAGCACGTGGGTCACCGCCCACAACGGCCGCACCAGCGGCACCACCACCAGCCTGGAGACGTTCAGCTTCACCCCGGTCCAGACCACCAAGATCCGCTACCTCGGCCACGGCTACACCGCCTCCACCGGCACCGGCGACTGGAACAGCCTCACCGAGGTCGAGATCTGGACCGGCGACCCGGGCAACGGCGGCGGCGGTGAGGCGAAGGTCCCCGCGGATGTGCTCAACCTGACCAACTGGAAGCAGACGCTGCCCATCGGCCCGTCGGAGAGCCCCACCGAGATCAAGCAGCCGCAGCTCGACAGCTACTCCCACGACCCCTACTTCAAGGTCACCTCCACCGGTGACGCCGTGCAGTTCCGCGCCCCGGTCAAAGGCGTCACCACCAGCGGCTCGAGCTACCCGCGCTCGGAGCTGCGGGAGATGACCAACGGCGGCACGACCAACGCCGCCTGGTCCACGACGTCCGGCACCCACACCATGACGGTCCGCGAGGCGTTCACCCACCTGCCCAACAACAAGCCGCAGGTCGTCGGCGCCCAGATCCACGGCGGCGACGACGACGTCACCGCCCTGCGCCTGGACGGCACCAACCTCTACATCACCAACGGCGACGACTCCCGTTACCACCTGGTCACCAGCAACTACCAGCTCGGCACGGTGTTCGAGGTCAAGTACGTGGTGAAGGACGGCAGGATCTCCGTCTACTACAACGGCAGCCTGCGGACGACGCTCTCCCACTCCGACTCCACCAACTACTTCAAGGCCGGCGCCTACACGCAGGCCAACTGCACCAACTCCTCCCCGTGCAGCACCGACAACTACGGCGAGGTGAGGATCCACGCGCTGAGCGTCACGCACGACGACGGGCAGGCGTCCGACGAGACGCAGGCCGCCGTGCGGTACGGCTGGGGCACACCGCAGCCGATCTCCGACGAGTTCGACTACACCGGCCCGGTCGACCCCGAGAAGTGGGCGGTGCCCTCCGGTGAGGTCGGCGGCACGGCGGGATGCTGGGAGGGGCACGCCGGCAACGGCCGCCGGTGCGCGAAGAACAGCACCGTCGCGAACGGCATGCTCACCATGCTCGGCGAGGCGAACGGCGACTCGGGCTGGCTGCGGCAGAAGCTCGACATCCAGTACGGCCGGTGGGAGATACGGTCCCGCTCGCGGAACATCGGATCGAGCGGCGGGCTCTACCACCCGCTGCACCTGATCTGGCCCACCGCGGGCAACCGGCTCGAGAACGGCGAGTACGACTGGGTGGAGTACTCGAACCCCGACGCGCAGTGCCTGACGGCGTTCCTGCACTACCCGCAGAGCCCGTCGGACGAGAAGGAGCGCCGCGACCTCTGCCCGATGGACATGACGCAGTGGCACAACTTCGCGTTCGAGTGGACCTCGCAGGCGCTGGTCGGCTACGTCGACGGTGTCGAATGGTTCCGGCTGTCGGGCGGCGCCAACGCCGACCGCGGCAACATCCAGGCGATGCCCTCGGGGCATCTCAACATCCAGCTCGACAACTTCACCGGCGACGGCGGCCTGCGCCCCGCGGTGTTCGAGGTCGACTGGGTCAGGTTCTACAAGTGAGGCATCGCTGAATCCGTGCGACGGCGGCCGGGCACAGGCCGTCGGCGCGGCGCCGGGACGGCCCGCCGGTTCTCCGGCGGGCCGTCCCCCGTGTCCGGACCGTCCAGCCCGGCCCCATTTTCCTTGTGTGGCGCCACATGGGACTTGTTTGCCCGTACCGGCCGAATCGTAGTGTCTGGGCGGGACGCGGCATGCCGAATGTACCCCGATGAGCGGGAATGTCGCGGGCCATTCCATGCCCGTCCACACTAAATCTCAACCTGTGATACATGTCATATCCCGCCGGCAGATGATCATGCCTTTGGATATCCACATCCCCGTGGCGCGTGTGGCACGATGCCACCGTGCCGGCCTCGAACGAAGGAACTGACCGCAAGACCGCCGACGCGGGTCCCGCCACGCCGAGATTCGATCTCTCCGGAAATCGCTTATCCGGCCCGCGGACCCACTGATCACGCGATTCAATCGGGCGGCAAAACAGCGGACGACTTCCTGGAAGTCCTGGTCGGCTGTAAAACGGGGAGACAGAAATGCCGACGATGATTGTCATCGGATACAGGGAAGACCTGGACCGGGCTTTGCGACGCCGAAGCCTGGATCCTTTCTATGTCGTACAGACGTCGATGGGCTCGCCGGGGGGTCGGCGCTGCACTCACGTATCCGACGTCGAGAACGCCCAGGAGATACTGCGCGCCGTGCTCTCCGCGGAGATCGGAGATGCCGCGGGGGCGCTCTCCGTCCATGAGATGGGCGTGTTCGGGGCTGCCTATCTGCGGCAACAGCTCAGCCTTCCCGGGAACGCGGACCCGAAGACGGCGCTGTATTTCCGCGACAAGTACCTCCAGAAGAGCGGGTTGCCGGCCGACGTCAAGCGGGCGCGCTGCCGGTATGTGACCGGGGGCACGCCGTTCACGGAACTCGCCGACGAGCTCGGGAACGTCTTCGTCGTCAAACCCGCCACCGGGGCCGGCGCCCTGCGCACGAGCATCGTCCGCTCGCCGGAGGAATACGCCCGTGCCCTTGAGCTCTTCCCGGGCCGGTCGGACGTCGAGATCGTCGCCGAGTCCTTCATAGACGCCTCGGAAGTCTACATCGACGGTGTCTGGGTGAACGGCGACCTGAAATGGTCGTCCATGAGCCGCAACCACATCTCGCCGCTCAGGGCCGTACAGGGCGGCGTCCTGGCCGCGCACGTGCTGGACAGAAAGCGGCACTCGGCGATGTTCCAGCAGGCCGAGACCCTCGCCCGGCAGGCGCTCACCAGCCTCGGCGCGCCCGACTGCGTATTCCATCTGGAAGCGTTCACGGAAGAGCCGGGACTGACTTTCGGCGAGTGCGCCATCCGCCTCCCCGGCGCACTCTCCCCCCAGGTCAACAAACTGACGTACGGCGTCGATCTCCTCGACGTCGAAATCAGCCTCGCGCTCGGCAAGGAAGCGGACCGGCACGTCAGCGGCGGAACGCCGGACCGCTTCCACGGATACATACTCCTGCGCCGCCCCCGCAGCGGGAAGCTGACCCAGCAGGACTTCGAGCGCAACTTCGCCTTCGACGCCATCGAGTACGACTCGTCCCCCGACGCTCCGACCGGACCGTACGGCCGCGTGGGCACGGCGATCGTGTCCGACGAGGACGAGCTGAAGTTGCAGGCCACGATCGAGGACATCGTGCGCTTCAACGAGACCGGCGGCGGCTAGCGGGCGCAGCCCCGCGTTCGGCGGGGAAACACGGCGGTACGCGTCCCACCCGTGGCCGGCCCCATCGGCGGCGCTCGCCGTGGCCCGCGTGCCCGCGCCGTGGCCGGTGACGGCGCCGAGCGGGGCGGCCTGCCCGCGGCGCCGGACCGGTCCGGACCGGTCGTGGCGGCCGTCCGCGCCGCGTGCCCCCTCCCGCCTTCCCGCCCTTCCCGCGCGCCGCCGTCGAACCACCGTGCGCGCGTGCTCACGGCCGTGCGCCGTCATCCGTCCTCAGCATCAATGAAACGGTTCAAGAAGAAGTCTCGGGGCGAGCTCCGCCAACCGCCCGTCGCCGTCCAACCGGTGACGGGAGCTCAGCACCGCCGTCCCGGTGCTTCTTCTTCCGATCGGAGGTCTTCACCACCATGCCGGACCAACGTCAGGCTTCGACGCTCCCGCAGTTGCTCGCGCTCGCGGCTCGCGACACGTCCCGGGGCGTCACATTCGTCGGCGGATCGTTCCTGTCGTACGCCGAGTTGCTGGAGAGCGGCCGCCGGACATCGCACGGCCTGCGCGCCCACGGCACCGCCCCGGGCGACCGGGTGCTCATCGCCGTCAGCGACCCCGAGGCGTTCTTCCCCGCCTTCTGGGGATGCGTGCTGACCGGTGCCGTGCCGTGCCCGGTCGCGCCGCCGGCCGACCCCTCCCGGTGGCGGGCGCAACTGGAGCACCTGCGCACGCTCCTGGGGGACCCGCTGGTGCTCGTCTCCAAGGCGGCCCCCACCGACCTGCCCGACATCGGGCTGCGGACCGTGACGGTCGAGGAGTTGAACCACGCCTCGGCCGGGACCGACCGGTTCCACGAGCCCGCCCCGGACGACCTGGCCCTGCTGATGCTCACCTCCGGGTCCACCGGGTCGAGCAAGGCGGTCAGGCTCACCCACGCCAATCTGCTGGCGGCACAGGCCGGGAAGGCGGGGGCGCTGGAGCTGGGGCCCGAGGACACCTCGCTGAACTGGATCTCGGCCGATCACATCGCCGCGTTCGAGGCGCACCTGCTGCCGATGTTCAACGGCGCCGACCAGGTCATGACCACCCCGGCCACCGTGCTGGCGGACCCCGTGGAGTTCCTCAGGCTGATCGCGGCCCACCGGGTGAGGGTGACGTTCACGCCCAACTTCCTGTTCGGGCAGATCAACCAGGCGCTCGCGCAGCGGCCTGTCCCGCCCGGGGAGATCGACCTGTCACAGGTGCGGTACATCATCTCCGGCGGCGAGGCCACCGTGACCGCGACCGTGCGGGCGTTCCTGGACACGCTGTCCCGCCACGGGCTGCGCCGGGACGTGATCGTGCCCGCGTTCGGGATGACCGAGACGTGCGCGGGCAGCGTGTTCAACCGGGACTTCGCCGCCCGCGACCTGGAGACGGAGTTCCCGCCGCTGGGCCGCCCGGTGCGGGGGCTGCGGATCCGCATCACCGGCGGCGACGGCACGGTGCTGGCCTCCACCGACGAGCCGGGGGTGGCCGAGGCGGGCGAGGTGCAGTTGCACGGCCCGATGGTCACCGCCGGGTACTTCGGCAACGACCAGGCCACCGAGCAGGCGTTCACGCCGGACGGCTGGTTCCGCACCGGCGACCTCGGTCACCTGGACGCCGAGGGCCGGTTGATGCTGGTCGGCCGCACCAAGGACTCCATCATCGTCAATGGCGTCAACTACTACAGCCACGACCTGGAAGCGGCCCTGGACGAGCTGGACGGGGTCAGGCGCGGCCAGATCGCGGCCTTCCCGATCCGTCCCGACGGGGCCGACTCCGAGCAGCTCGCCGTCGCGTTCGTCCCGGCGGGCGATCCCGCCGACGACACGGCCGTGTACCGGACGATCGTGGCGATCCGCAGCTCCACGGTGATGCACTGGGGGTTCCGCCCCCAGTTGATCCTCCCCGTCACCGAGGCGCAGATCCCCCGCGGCAACCTCGGCAAGGTCCAGCGGTCCCGGCTGCGCGCGGCCGTCGAGGCCGGGGAGCTGGACCAGGCGGCGCGCCGGTCGGAGGAGGTGACGACCCGGTTCCTCGGCGGCTGGGTGCCGCCCGAGGGGGACGTCGAGACCACGCTCGCCGGGATCTACGCCCGGGTGCTGAACACCGAGAAGGTGCCGGCGACCGCCAGCTTCTTCGACCTGGGCGGGACCTCGCTCGACGTGCTGCGGCTCAAGCTGGAGATCCAGACCGGGTTCGGCATCGACGACGTGCCGATGTCCACGCTGCTCCAGGCCCCGACCGTGCGCGCGCTGGCCGGCCGCCTCACCGCCGGGCAGGGCGCCGGCGGGGACGCCGCCTACGATCCGCTGGTGCCGCTCCAGGTCACCGGGGAGGGGACGCCGCTGTTCTGCGTCCACCCCGGCCTCGGCGAGGTGCTGGTGTTCGTCAACCTCGCCAAGTACTTCACCGGCGAGCGGCCGTTCCACGCGCTGCGGGCACGCGGCTTCGGGGAGGGCGAGACCCACTTCGGGTCGTTCGACGAGATGGTCTCCACCTATGTGGCGGCGATCCGCCGGGTGCAGCCCAGCGGGCCGTACGCCGTCGCGGGGTACTCCTACGGCGGGGCGGTGGCGTTCGAGATCGCCAAGCGGCTGGAGGCCGAGGGCGACGAGGTCGGGTTCGTGGGCGTCTTCAACCTGCCCCCGCGGATCTCCGGCCGCATGAACGAGATCACCTTCACCGACGGCGCGATCAACCTGGCCCTGTTCCTCGAGTTGATCAGCGCCGCCGACATCGAGGAGCTGACCGCCGAGCTCCGCCCGCTGCCCGAGGCCGAGCAACTGGCCCGCCTGATCGATCAGGCACCGAAGCGGCGCCTGACCGAGCTGGACCTCACCGTCGAGCGGTTCACCGCCTGGGTGCACCTGGCGCAGAACATGGTGCACCTGGGCCGCGACTACGAACCGTCGGGGTCGGTCGAGCGGGTGCGGGTGTTCTACTGCACCCCGCTGCGCGGCACCAAGCAGGAGTGGCTGGACAACCAACTGCGCGACTGGGACGAGTTCACCCGCCGCCCCAACACCTACATCGAGGTCGAAGGGGAGCACTACACCCTGATGAGCCCGCAGCACGTGCACACGTTCCAGGCCACGCTGCGGCAGGAGCTGGCCCGCGCGCTCGGCCCGGGGCCGGCCGGGACCACCGCTGACACGACCGGGAGCCGCTGATCATGCAAGGCAGGAAGATTCTCGTCACCGGCGGGACCGGCCAGGTCGCCAGGCCCGTCGCCGAGGCGCTGGCCCGCGGGAACGAGGTGTGGTGCCTGGGCAGGTTCGGCGACGCGGACGCCCGCAAGGCCCTCGAGGCGGCGGGCGCCCGCACCGTCACCTGGGACATGGCCACCGATGACCTTCAGGGGCTGCCGCGCGACTTCACCCATGTGCTGCACTCGGCGGTGCACCGGGGCGACGGCCGGGACTTCGAGGAGGCCGCCCGCGTCAACGCCGCCGGGACCGCGCGGCTGATGGCGCACTGCTCCGCCGCCGAGGCGTTCCTGTACGTCTCGTCCGGGGTGGTCTACAACCGGGCCGACCGCACGCACCGGTACCGGGTGGGCGATCCGCTGGGCGCGGTGGCGCCGTGGCTGCCGACGTACCCCGTCGCCAAGCTCTCCGCCGAAGGGGTGGTGCGGGGCCTGGCCGAGGCGCTCTCGCTGCCCGCGGTGATAGCCCGGCTCAACATCGCCTACGGCCCGTACGGCCACGGCGGCGTGCCGATGATCCTGTTCGAGGAGATGCGCAGGGGACAGCCGTGCGCCGTGCCCCGCGAGGGGCAGAACCACTGCAACCTGCTGCACACCGACGACGTCGTCCGCCAGGTGCCGCTGCTGTGGGCAGCGGCGCGGACGCCCGCGCTGGTGGTGAACTGGGGCGGTGACGAGGAGGTCGGCGTCACCGACCTGCTGGAGTACATGTCGGCGCTCACCGGAGTGCCGGTCCGCCTGGAGCGCAGCGACTACAGCCGGGAGACGGCGATCTTCGACCACGACGCCCGCCGCGCCCTGATCGGCGACTGCACCGTGGACTGGCGGACCGGCATCGCCCGGACCCTGGCCGAGCTGTACGAGGAGTACCGCGAGCGCATCGAGGCGTACACCGAGGCGCACGGGGCCGATCCGGGCCCGCCGGACGCGAACCTCGACACCGCCACCGACACCGGAAGGGGCTGACATGCGCAGGCCCGCGGACATCGACGCGCTCCGGCACGTGCTGTGCGCCGCCCTCGGCTCCCCCGAACCGGTGTGCTCCCTGGCCGGGCTGGACCGGGACGCCGACGCGTTCGCCGCCCTCGCCCCCGCCGTGCTCGGGCGCCCCACCCTGGTCGGCGGGGCGGCCCTGTACGGCCCGACCAGCCCCGCCCCCACCGCGCAGGCCCTGGCCGAGCTGGCCCGCCGCGCCGAGGCGCTGGACGTGCCGCAGCTCCTGGTGCCCGGCGTGCGCCGCACCGACGACACCCGCGCGCTGCGGGCGGCCGGCCTGGTCCCGATCGCCGCCGGCGACGAGTGCGTCGTCCGGCTGAACGGGGAGGTGGACGACGTCCTGCGCACCCGTGTCGGCTCCGGCCGGCTGCGCGATCTGCGGCGCCGGCACCGCGCCGCCTCCCGCGACGTCACCTGGGAGCGGATCCGTCTGAGCGAGCTGGAGCGCAGGCCCTGGGCGCGCGAGGCGTTCGCGGACCTGCACCGGCGCCGCGCGGAGCGCCGAGGCGGCCGCCGCAACCCCTACCCCGTCGAGGCCCTCGACGCGCTGGCGGCCGGCCCGCTGGCGGACCGCACCGAGATGTTCGCGCGCCGCCGGGGGGACGCCGTCGTCCAGGTCGGGCTCACCACCAGGTCCCACAACGGCCGGGGGCTCTACCTCCTGACGCAGGCCGTCGACCACGACGATCCCGTGGCCCGGCGCGACCTGCACCTGGCGAGCCTGTACCGGCTGTACCTCGACGCCCGGCGCTCCGGCCTGGAGTGGGTCCACCTCGGGCGGGGGGACGCCGACCGGGCGCGCCGCCTCGGAGCCGACCTGTTCGTCCCCCTCGACCACTGGCTGCTCGCCGACGGCCTCGCCGCCCAGGAGCCGGCGGAGGAGGAGCCGGCGCTGTCGGAGTTCGCGGCTCCGCCCGTCACGACGGTGCCGGTCCCGGGCCCGGCCCGGTTCCGCAGCCGGCCGCGGTTCGACATGGTTGACCTGTCCGGCAACACCAACCCGTTCGTGGGCGCCGGAAGCCAGTACCCGCACCTCGACACGGCGGAGCTCGCCAGGACGTATCTGGCCGCGATCGCCGGGCTGCCCGGTCACGACGGCGTCGAGGCGCTGGGCCCGGACAATCTGCTGTTCACCAGCGGGGCGGTCGACGGGGTGGCGCTGCTCCTCGCGGCGCTGGCGTCGCCCGGCGAGCCCGTCTGCGTCACGCCGCCCACCTTCGAGCTCTACGGCCACTTCGCCCGCCTGCTGCGGCTGCCCGTCGTCGAGGTGCCGCTGCGCGGCGAGGACCTGTCCGAGCTCGACGTCGAGCGGATCCTGGCGGCCGACCCGCGGGTGACCGTGCTGTGCGACCCGAGCAACCCCGTCGGGACCAGGCTCGATCCGGCGCAGGTGCACGCCCTGGTGACCCGCACCCGCGGGCTGGTGGTGATCGACGAGGCCTATGTCGAGTTCAGCGAGGGCCCCTCGTACGCAGGGCTGATCGGGCAGTACGACAACCTCATCGTGCTCAGGACGATGTCGAAGGCGTGGGGGCTGGCCAGTGCCCGCTGCGGGATCGCCCTGGCCCGGCCCGGCGTCGTGGACGCGCTGCGGCGGGTGCAGGTGCCGTTCGGGTTCACCGACGCGTCGCAGCGCGCCGTGCGGGAGCGGCTGACCGCCTCCCGGCGGGTGCTCGCCGCCATCCGGCTCATCCGCGAGGAGCGCGAGCGGATGGCCGCGGCGTTGGCCGATCACCCCGCGGTGGACCGGGTGTTCCCCTCGGAGACCAACTTCCTGCTGGTCAGGCTGCACAAGCACGAGCGCGTCATGGACCACCTCCGTGGTGCGGGGATCATGGTCGCCGACACCGGGCAGCTCGTCCCCGCCACCTGCCGCGTCTCCATCGGCGACCGGCGCGCGAACAGCGCCCTGCTCGACGCGCTCTCCTCCGCCCTGTGAGCCGGACCTGGCAGCCGCCGAATTCCGCCGGAACACCCGCCGGAACACATCAAGACCGAAAGGACCCGGTTCGTGGGTGCTGATTTCCGATCCGATCTCCTCCTGGCGTCCACGGTGGTCGCCGAGGCATTCGCCCGCTGGAGTCCCCCGCTGCGGAAGGAATTCGACGACAACGCCGGCAACGGCCGGATCGGCCACACGCTGGTGAAGGAGGACGATTCCCTGCGAATCTGGGAGACCGATCTCCGGCCGGGCGAGCGCATTCCCGTCCACCGGCACGTTCTCGACTACACCTGGATAGCCCTGACGGACGGCCGGGCCCGCCAGCACTGCGGTGACGGAACCACCCGGGAGATCTCCTTTCTCCGCGGGCAGTCCCGCCATTTCCGTTTCACCGAGGGGCGGTACCACCTCCACGACCTGAAGAACATCGGCGACGAAGTCCTGTCGTTCCTGACCGTGGAGATGAAACTGGAGGCGAACGAGCCCATTCGGCTCTGACCGGAAAAGGGCCGTCCCCGTTGCGGAGTGTCGGCCGCAGGGCGCGTGCGCCCTGCGGCCGACGGCTCAGCGGTCCTTCTTGGTGACCACGAACCTGTCGATCACCAGGTGGTCGATCTCGGTGGCGAGGAAGCACTCCAGCGCGTCCCGCGGCGAGCACACGATGGGCTCACCGGCCACGTTGAACGAGGTGTTGAGCAGGCACGGCACGTCCGTCCGCGCGGTGAAGGCGCGCAGCAGCCGCGCGAGCGCGGGGTTCTGCCGCTCGTCGACCGTCTGGACCCGCGCCGTGCCGTCCACGTGGCACGCGCCGGGGATCCGCTCCCGGTACTCCTCCCGCACCGGGAAAACGAAGGTCATGTAGGGGGACGAGGTCTTCTTGCCCATCTCGAAGACGCGCGGAGCCTCCGATTCGAGGACGACGGGCGCGAACGGGCGGAAGGGCTCCCGGTGCTTCACCCGGAGGTTGATGATGTCCTTGATGTCGGGGAACGCCGGGTTGGCGAGGATGCTGCGGTTCCCCAGGGCGCGCGGCCCGAACTCGGTACGGCCCTGGAACCAGCCCACGACGTTCTTCCCGGCCAGCAGCTCCGCCGTCCTGTCGGCGACCGAGGCGGCGTCGGGCTCCTCCTGCCACTCGACGCGGTCCGCGTACTCCTCCAGCACCTGAAGGACCTGCCCCTCGTCGTACGAGGGCCCCAGGTAGGGGGTGGTGACCGCGTCGGCGGGACGGTTGCGCAGGCCGGCGGTGTACACGGCGGCGCCGATGGCGACACCCGGGTCGCTGGCCCCGAAGCTGACCTCCATGCCGGTGAACGACGACCGCTGGAGCATCTTGGTGTTGGCGACGCAGTTGAGCGCCAGCCCGCCCTCGAAGAGCAGGGTGTCCAGGCTCGACGCCGCGGTCAGCGCCCGCATCTGGTGGGCGGTGACGGCCTCGACCATGTGCTGCGCCAGTCCGGCGACCTTGACCCGGAAGTCGAACTCCTCCCGCTTCCCGCTGTCGCCGTCGAACAGCTCGTCGAACAGGGCGTAGTAGGCGTCCCGGTCCGCGGGGACGGAGAGGGTGTACGAGCCGTTCTCGTGCAGCCGCACGACGCGCTCCAGCAGGGGGTTGTGCCGCGGCGGCGCGCTGTAGGCGGCCAGGCCCATCACCTTGTACTCGTCGTTGTTGGGCACGAACCCCAGGTAGCGGGTGATCCTCCCGTAGACCACGCCCAGCGAACCGGCCATGGGGACGGCGCTCTCGTCGAACAGGTGGACAACGCCGTTCCGCAGCTCCCCCATCACCGCGGAGAGGGTCTCCGCCCGGCCGTCACTGACCAGGAAGGCCGCGTCGCCACCGCCGGCCAGGTAGGCCCCGCACATCAGATGCGCCAGGTGGTGGGGCACCAGGGCGAGCTTGTTGGGATCCAGCTCGTGGCCGGTGCGCTCGACGAAGTCGCCGTGCACCGCCTCACGGCTGAGCATGCCGGTGTAGAGCTCGCCGAGGCGGCGCAGGGCGTCGAACTTCGCCGGGACCGGCATGTCGCTGTCGCATATCTGCGAAATCATCTCCTCGGCCACGGTCGGCGAGAAGCGCCAGGGAAAAGCGAAGACGTCCACCTGGTCGAGGTCGACGCCGGCGAAGTCCAGGCACCATTTGATCGCGTTCGCCGGGAAATCGGAAGTCTTCTTGACCCGGCTCAGCCGCTCCTCCTCGACGGCCGCGACCAACTCGCCGTCGATCACGAGAGCCGCCGCGGCGTCGTGACCCACGAGGAGATTTCGCCCGACACCAGTCGCTCCGTACAGACGCCCGAAAAGCTCCGCACCCCTGGTGAATCCGTTGTAACCGAGCACAATCACTGGACCTCAGCCTCCCGAGAAGGACATCAGCGGCGGAGGAACAGGCTACTCGTCATATCAGCATTCGGTCACTGCCTTGTGGATCACGTTTTGCGGTGTGGGCAAAGGGGAGGAACGGCGTACGCGCCTCGCCCTGGCGTTTGGCGATGCCGGCCTGCGGGCGCGGGAGGCGGCGCTTCGTGGCCCCGCGTGTCCTTCCGCCTCGGGCCCGTGATGCACGCGGCGCCGCATCGCGCGCCGCGGCCCCGGCCCCGGCCCCGGCCCCGGCCCAAACGTGAGGCACCGAGGGCGCCCGCTCTCGCGGATCCTGATTCCGCGGTGCGCGGCGCTCGTCCGCTTCTCCGCTTCCTCAGTACGTCCTCGGTGTCACTACCCAGGTAAGCACACCACGCCACGAAAGAAAAGAGGCAAAAGGGAATTTTTACCCTCCTGGGCGCCGCGGCCCCGTGTCCGGAGCCGAAAGGCGGCCGCGCAGTCCGGAGCGGTCCGCGCGCAGTGGGGCGGAGGGCGGCCACCAGCGCCTCCGCACCCGAAACGCGCGGCGTCGGCCAACCCCTCTCCGGCCCGCGCCCAAGCAGGCCGGAGACCTGCGCCTGCGAGGATCTCATGCACCGGACGATGTCCGGGTCCAAGATCTAGCGTTTGGACGTTTCCGCAGGTCAGAGGCCTGATGACTGCCTCCAGGTAAGCAAATGGTCAGCATCGGGCCGGACGCTGTCCGGCTTGCCGACGTGCACCTGCGGCAGGGATCGGCCGCCCCGCCCGGAGCCCTGCCCGGAAGGCTCGATCCGTGGCTCGACAGCTCGCCCGTGGAGTGGACGTTCTTCAAGGAGAGTGGCTGCCGCGGCAGCGCAACCGGTCACCGGTCGCCTTCGCCGGGGGCGGCTGATGGCCACGATCTGCATGGATGTGGTGAGTCCCGCGGCCTCGGCTGCGGTGCGCAGGGTGTGTCCGCAGTCAGCGAAGGTGTGGCCGGGCTCGGCCGGGTTGTCGCGCGGGTGGCGGTGATCACGCACCCGTCTGCGTCCCGCCGATCCGGGTGGGAGATGGCGCCGAGCCCTGACAGGGCTCGGGCCCTTCACAACTTGTTCCACAACAGACCAAAAGCCTGGCCGGTCCGGAGCGAAGTATGGACATAGTGGACCGAAGGCCTCTAGCCTTGTCGGCGTACCGTCACGGTCGTCGATGTGACCCGACAGCGCGGCAACCATCGACTTCTCCCGTTTCCGAGCCGTTGCCCCCGCTCGGCGTAGTGGCCTGCTGAAGCACATTCCTGCGGGCCGAGGCGGCGACATCCCGCTACGGCATCGGCGCGGCAGCGCGCGCCCCAAGCCTGGCAGCCACCTGTTCAGGAAGGGGACTGCATTGTCATGTTCATGAATATCAAGGCTCCCGCGCGTTGGCAGGCCATCGGTTCGGCTCTGCTCCTGGTCGCCGCCGCTCTCATCGCGGCCTTGCCCAGCGCGACCCCGGCCTCGGCGCACCCGATCAACCCCGCCGACTTCCAGCAGGTCCAACTGGCCCGCGGGGTCGCGGAGGTCGGTGAACCGATGTCGCTGGCCGTACTCGCCGACCGGTCGGTGCTGCATACCGCTCGCAACGGGACCGTGCGCCGCACGGACGCGGGCGGCACCACCAGGGTGATCGGCAGCATCCCCGTGTACGCGCACGACGAGGACGGGTTGCAGGGCATCGGCGTCGACCCGGGTTTCGCCACCAACCGGCACATCTACCTCTACTACGCCCCGCCGCTGTCCACACCGGGAGGCGACGCACCCACCACCGGCGGCAACTGGTCGGCGTGGCAGGGGGTCAACCGGCTTTCCCGGTACACGCTCAACGCCGACTTCACGCTCAACCAGTCCAGCAGAGTGGACATCCTCGACGTGCCGGCCGACCGAGGTATCTGCTGCCACGCCGGCGGAGACATCGACTTCGACGCGGCAGGCAACCTGTACCTGTCCACAGGCGACGACACCAACCCGTTCGAGTCCGCCGGATATTCCCCACTCGACGAGCGGACCAACCGCAACCCGGCGTTCGACGCGCAGCGCACCGCCGCCAACACCAACGACCTGCGCGGCAAGATCTTGCGGATCAAGGTGAACGAGAACGGGTCGTACTCGATCCCGGCAGGCAACATGTTCCCGCCCGGCACGGCCAGGACCCGGCCGGAGATCTACGCGATGGGCCTGCGCAACCCGTTCCGGATGAGCGTGGACAAGGCCACCGGCATCGTCTACGTCGGCGACTACGGCCCCGATGCCGGCGCCACCTCGGCGCGCGGGCCGCAGGGCCAGGTCGAGTTCAATCGCGTCACGGGCCCTGGCTTCTACGGCTGGCCGTACTGCACCGGTACGAACACGACCTCCGAGACGTACGCCGAGTGGGACTTCGCCACCAACGGGGCAGGCGCGAAGTACAACTGCTCGGGCGGGCCGACGAACAACTCGTTCCGCAATACCGGCTTGAGCACGCTGCCCCCCGCCAAGGCCGCCTGGATCCGTTACGGAGGCGACGCCGGCAGCCCGCCCGCGTTCGGCGGCGGCTCGGAGTCACCGATGGCGGGCCCGGTGTACCGGTACGACCCCGACGTCAGCTCGCCCACGAAGTTCCCGCAGTCGTTCGACGGGCAGTTCTTCGCCACGGAGTTCGGCCGCGGCTGGATCAAGCCGATCCACCTCAACGCCGACGGCTCCCCGGGGTCCATCGACAGCTTCCCCTGGACCGGCAAGCAGGTGATCGACTCGGCGTTCGGCCCGGACGGCTCCTACTACGTCCTGGACTACGGCGCCGGGCTGTACCAGGGCGACCAGTACTCCGCCCTTTACCGCTTCGACCACGTCGGCAGCGGCAACCGGGCGCCCACGGCGATGGCCGGCGCCAACCGGACCTCCGGCGCGGCGCCGTTGACCGTGGCGTTCTCCTCGGCCGGCTCATCCGACCCCGAGGGTGGGGCACTGACATATGCGTGGAGCTTCGGTGACGGCACCAGCTCCACCGCCGCCAACCCGACCAAGACGTACGACACGAACGGCAACTACACGGCCACGCTGACCGTGCGCGACCCGCAGGGTGCCACCGGCACCGCCGACGTGCGGATCACGGTCGGCAACACCGCGCCGACGGTGACCATCAACAGCCCCGCCGCAGGGGAGATCTTCGCCTTCGGTGACACCGTGCCGTACAGCATCACCGTGACGGATCCGGAGGACGGCACGGTCGACTGCGCCAAGGTCAAGCTGACGTACATCGTCGGCCATGACAGCCACGGCCACCCGATCACCTCGAAGACCGGGTGCTCCGGCACGATCACCATCCCCGTCGACGGCGAGCACGACGACGCGGCGAACATCTTCGGTGTCTTCGACGCCGAGTACACCGACAGCGCCGGGCTCACCACGCACACGCAGCACATCCTTCAGCCGAAGCACCGGCAGGCCGAGCACTACAAGACATCGTCCGGCATCGCCACCTACGACAAGTCGACCGCCGAGGGCGGCAAGTCCGTCGGCGACATCGAGAACGGCGACTGGATCGCCTTCGAGCCGTACAAGCTGAGCAACGCCACGTCGTTCAGCGCCCGGGTGTCGTCAGCCGGCGCGGGTGGCACGTTGCAGGTCCGGGCCGGCTCGCCGACCGGCACCGTCCTCGGCTCCGCCACCGTCCCGGTCACCGGCTCGTGGACGAACTTCACCACCGTGAGCGGCTCGGTCTCCGGTGCACCGGCCGGCACCACCACGCTCTACCTGACCTTCACCGGCGGCTCCGGATTCCTCTTCGACGTCGACGCGTTCACCTTCAATCCCGGCGGAGGCCCGACACCCGGCACGGGTCCGGTCGTAGGACTCGCGGGCAAGTGCCTGGATGTCCGTGACGGCAACTCGGCGGACGGGACGGCGGTGCAGATCTCGTCGTGCACGGGCTCGGCGAGGCAGCAGTGGACGGTGACGCCGGGGTCGACGGTCAAGGCGCTGGGCAAGTGCCTGGACGTCAGCGGTAACAGCACGGCCGACGGGGCGAAAGTCCAGTTGTGGTCCTGCAACGGCGGCGCCAACCAGAACTGGCAGGCGAACCCGGACGGGTCGCTGCGCGGCCCGCAGTCGGGCAAGTGCCTGGACGTGTCGGGCGCCAACTCGACGGACGGCACCCTCGTACATCTGTGGACCTGCAACGGCGGAGCCAACCAGAAATGGACCCTGCCCTGATTTCTGTCACCGACAAGAGAGCGACGGACATGCGCAGACAACCCCGAACCCTGCTTGGTGGGGCGATCGCGACACTCTCCGCCCTGGCCCTCCTCGGGCAGCCCAGCCCCGTCCATGCCGCGGACACCCCCTACGACGTCCTCGTGTTCTCCAAGACGGCCGGTTTCCGACACGACTCGATCCCGGCGGGGATCCAGGCCATCCGCGACCTCGGCGCGGCGAACAGTTTCACGGTGACGGCCACGGAGGACGGCAACCACTTCACCACGAGCAACCTGAGCCGTTACGAGGCGGTGGTCTTCCTCAACACCACCGGCGATGTCCTGAACGACGCCCAGCAGGCGGCGTTCCAGTCGTACATCGGATCGGGCGGCGGCTTCGTCGGCGTCCACTCGGCCGCGGACACGGAGTACAACTGGCCGTTCTACGGCGATCTGGTCGGCGCCTACTTCGCCTCGCACCCCGCGATCCAGCAGGCAAACGTCAAGGTGGAGGGGCGCGCGCACGCGGCGACCGCCCACCTGCCGCAGACATGGACCCGCACCGACGAGTGGTACAACTTCCGGACCAACCCCCGTACCACCGCGCGCGTGCTCACCACGCTGGACGAGTCGTCGTACTCGGGCGGCTCGATGGGCGCCGACCACCCGCACACCTGGTGCAAGAGCCACTCGGGAGGCCGGTCCTTCTACACCGGCGGCGGGCACAGCCAGGCGTCGTACGCGGAGCCGGCGTTCCGGGCGCACCTGCTCGGCGGCATCCGGTACGCGGCAGGCCGGACCAAGGCCGACTGCCGGC
Organism: Streptomyces capparidis; assembly: GCF_054782095.1. NCBI lineage: Bacteria > Bacillati > Actinomycetota > Actinomycetes > Kitasatosporales > Streptomycetaceae > Streptomyces > Streptomyces capparidis. The sequence continues at coordinate 81,517 of NZ_BAAGTD010000023.1, forward strand.
CCGAGACCGGCTATGCGACCCTCTACAACGGCTCGACCACCGGCTGGTCGCAGGCCGGCCCGGGCGGCTTCACCAACTCGGACGCCACCCTCGCCTCGCACGGCGGCATGGGCATGCTCTGGTACAGCGCCCGGCAGTTCACCAACTACTCGCTGAAGCTGGACTGGAAGATGCCCGGCGACGACAACTCCGGCGTGATCGTGGGCTTCCCACCGTCGAGCGACCCGCAGTCGGCACTGAACAACGGCTACGAGGTCCAGATCGATGCCACCGACGCGCCTGACCGCACGACTGGCTCGATCTACGCCGTCAAGGCCCCGGACACGGCTGCCCGGGACGCGGCGCTCAACCCACCGGGCGAGTGGAACGCCTTCGAGTTGCTGGTGGAGGGCGAGCGGCTCCAGGTCTGGCTCAATGGCGTGAAGATCAATGACTTCACCAACACCGACCCCGCCCGCTCGCTCGCCGGCCACGTCGGCATCCAGAATCACGGCACGGGGGACGACGTGTCGTTCCGCAACGTCCGGCTCAAGGAGCTGGGCGGCGGCCCGACACCCGGTACGGGTCCGGTCGTGGGGCTCGCGGGCAAGTGCCTGGAGGTCCGCAACGGCGGCTCGGCGGACGGGACGGCGGTGCAGATCTCCTCGTGCACGGGCTCGGCGGGGCAGCAGTGGACGGTGACGCCCGGGTCGACGGTCAAGGCGCTGGGCAAGTGCCTGGACGTCAGCGGCAACAGCACGGCGGACGGGGCGAAAGTCCAGTTGTGGTCCTGCAACGGTGGCGCCAACCAGAACTGGCAGGCCGCCCCGGACGGGTCGCTGCGCAACCCGCAGTCGGGCAAGTGCCTGGACGTGTCCGGCGCCACCTCCGCGGACGGCACCCTCGTACACCTGTGGACCTGCCACGGCGGAGCCAACCAGAAATGGACCCTGCCCTGAGCTGACGCGGCATGCCGGAAGGGCCACCTGCCACTGCGCGGTGGCCCTTCCGAGTTCCATGAACGAACACCGGGTCGACCGACGGCCAGGTCGGCGCGCGGCTTTCTCTGTTCGGCAGGCAGAAGGACGGCTCCGCCGCTCAACGACGCCTCCACCGCGGTGGCGCCGACGGCGACAAGCACCAGTGGTTCGTAGGGTGGGATGCCCGGCGCGCGACCGCGCCGGGCATCCCGTCCGGACGGGCTAGACGGCGGTGAACCGCCACTGTTGGTTGGTGCCGCCGTGGCAGCTCCATTGCAGGAGTCGTGCGCCGTCGGCCGTGGAGCCGCCGTTGACGTCGACGCACAGTCCGCTGGGGAGGCTTTGCACCGTGTACACGCCGACCGTGGTGGTCGGTGTGACGAGGAACTTCTGCGGGCTGCTGTTGTCGCAGGTGGACTGCTGTAGGAACGCGCCCTGGGCGGTGGACCCGCCCGTGACGGCGAGGCACTTGTCGCTGTGCACCGCCTTCAGGTGGACGGCGCCGCCACCGGCGTCGACGGCCTGCCACTTCTGGTTGCTGCCGCCGGTGGCCGGCCACTGGACGATCTGGGCGCCGTCAGCGGTCGAGGCTTCGTTGACGTCCATGAATTTGCCGCTGTGCTGCGCCGCGACCGTCCAGGTGCGACCGGCCACGCCACCGCCGCCGCTGCCCGGTTCGCCGACCCCGTTGCCGCCGAAGGTGAGTGAGTCGAGGTCGAACCAGTTGTTCGAGGTGCCCTTGAACACCAGGTAGAGCCGGTGCGAGCCGGCGAGATCGGCGGTGTTCACCGCCGGCGTGGACTGGTAGTTGTTCCAGCCTCCGGTGCTGGGCACCGGTGTCGTGGCCAGGAGTGTGCCGGTCGGGGAGTCGGCGCGCAGTTCGATCGATCCGCCGCCGCTCGGCGACGACAGGCGGTAGCTCACGCTCGTGATGCCCGACAGGCTCATCGGGTTGAACGCGATCCAGTCGTTGTCGGAGATGTTGCCGACCCGCTTGCCGCTCTCCGCGCCGGCCTGCTCGACGACCTGCACACCCGACTGGTCCGTATAGAACTCGGCCTGCTTGTGCTTGGGCTGGAGGATCGTGTGGGCGTAGCCGGTGAGCGGGGCCGCACCGCCGGGGCCGCCGTCGTCGGTGTAGCGGGCGTTGAGGACGTAGTACAGGTTGGCGCCGTCAGGGTGCCCGCCGAGCAGCTTGGTTTCGATGGTGCCCGAGCACCCCGGGTAGTCCGTGGTCTCATGCTGGTGGTCGTCGTGGCCGAGGGCGGGATTGACGAGGACCTTGGTGCAGTCGATGGGCCCGCCGCCGGGGTCCGAGACGGACACTTTGTACGAGACGCGGTCGCCGAAGTTCAGCATGCCGCCGTTGGGCGGGATCGTGATGGTGACGATCGGTGCGGTGTTGCCCACGGTGATCGGCACGTTGGCGAAGGCCGTCTTCCCGGTGTTGTCGGTGACCTTGAGCTGGGCGGTGTAGTTGCCGTTGGCGGTGTAGGTGTGTGACGGGTTGGCCGCCGTGGACGTGGTGCCGTCGCCGAACGCCCAGTGGTAGCTGAGCGTGCTGCCGGGATCCGGGTCCGTGGACCCCGCGCTGCTGAACTGCACGTTCAGTGGCGCGTCCCCGTTGGTGGGCGTTCCGGTGGCTTTGGCGATCGGCGACCGTCCGCCGTGGTTGTAGTCGATGCGGTAGAGCCCTGAGTCGTTGTTGCCACCGCCGAAGTTGGTGCCCCACTCGAGCAGGTACAGCGAGCCGTCGGGCCCGAACTCCATGTCCATCGGCTTGAGGAACTTGGCGGCGGGCATGAAGGGGTTGGTTCGGGTGACGGCGGTCGCGGAGTCGAAGTGGACCTCCTTGACGGTGTGGCGCGACCACTCGTAGAAGAAGTGGACCCCGTCGTAGTAGGGCGGGAACTTCGTCCCGGACGGGTTCGCGGCGTTGTAGCGGTAGACCGGTCCGCCCATCGGCCCCGAGCCGCCGGATCCGAGTTCGGGGAAGTTCGGCGAGACGCCGTAGCCGTACCACATGTTCGGCGCGACGATCGGCTTGAGGCTGGTCAGGCCGGTGTTGTTCGGCGAGTTGTTGACCGGCGCGTTGCAGTTGAACTTGGGGCCGACGACGCGGGTGTCCGGGTTGTAGGGCGCGTAGGCCTGGTTGTCGCCGTGGCAGAACGGCCAGCCGTAGTTGCCCGGGGCCTTGATGACATTGAGCTCGACGAGCCCTTCGGGGCCGCGGTTCGTCGCGGGAGGGTTCCGGTCCGGGCCGTAGTCCGCGAGGTAGACCCACCCGTTGGCCGGGTCGATCGAGAAGCGGAACGGGTTGCGGAAGCCCATCGCGTAGATCTCCGGCCGGGTCTGCGCTGTGCCCTGCGGGTAGAGGTTGCCGGCCGGGACGGTGTAGCCGCCGCCCGCCGACGGCCGGATGCGCAGGAGCTTGCCCCTCAGGTCGTTGGTGTTGCCGGCGGTGCGGGCGGCGTCGAGGTTGGCCTTGCCCGGCCGCCAGTCCAGCGGGGCGTAGCCCTGCCAGTTGGAGTCGAGGTTCGGTGGGACGTCGTCCCCGGTGCCGATGTAGAGGTTCCCGTCGGGGCCGAACTCGATGTACCCGCCGGTGTGTCCGGGTTCGGCGAACGTGCGGTCCCGGGTCGCGGGGATGTCGATGATCGTCACCTGGCTCGACATGCTCAGGGTGTCGCCGGTGAGCGTGAACCGGGAGACCCGGTTGATGTCGGTCGGGACTCCGGCCGGGGAGTGATACAGGTACACGTAGCCGTTGCTGGCGAAGTCGGGGTCGAGTGCCAGTCCGGTGAGGCCGTCCTCGCCGCCGGTGTAGACGTTGAGCGTGCCGGCTGTCACGGTGCTGTTCGTGGTCGGTTTGAAGATCTTGAGCTGCCCGGCCCGCTGGACGTACAGCACCCGCCCGTCCGGGGCGACCGCGAGGGCCATGGGGTCCGCGGTGTTGTCGTCGAGGGTGCGCTTCTCGAAGTTGCTCCACACGGTGCCGCCGCAGTCGCCGGGCTCGTTGCCGGCCGCCCACTTGACGCCCCCGAGGACGTGGTTGCGGAAGTGGGTCTCGCTGTAGGCCGCGCTGGTGTGCCCCATGCCGGTGGCCCACACGCGGCCGCCGCCGGTGTTGCGGCACCAGGAGATGGGGTGGTCCGGCCCCATGGCGCGGGGGCCCGGGTTGTACGTGCGCTCGTCCGCGGTGACCAGGACATGGACGTCGCCGCGGGGGTTGCGGTCGAAGTTGTACCACTCCTCGCTGCGGTTCCAACGGTCCGGCAGGCCGGCCGTCGACGGGTGCTTCTTGTCCGCGACGATGGCGGTGCCGCCCAGCACGCCGGGAGAGTGCTCCGGCATGTGAGCGCCGCCGTTGATGGTCTGGTCCCACCACGGGTACTCGTTCTCGATGCCCATGTCCGTGGCGTTGTGGATCGCGACGATGCCCTTGCCGCTGGCGAGGTAGCCCTCCACCGCCTGACGTTGGGCCGCCGTGGTCCACACCATTCCCGAGGTCTGGAACATGATGAGCACGTCGAAGGTGGCGAGGTTGGCCGGGGTGAAAACGCTCGCGTCCTCGCTATGGACCAACTCGAAGTTGTTGGCCGCCGCCTGCTCCCGGAACATCGTGAGTCCGGCGGGGATCGAATCATGCCGGTAGCCGACCGTCTTCGTGAAGACCAGGGCTCGGAAGGTCGGCGCCGCTGACGCCGGTGGGGCGGTGACGAGCGACAGGAGCACGCTCGCGATCGCCCCGAAGATAAATATGATGCGACGCATGCCGTCTCCTATTTCGGCGGAGCAACGATGGCATGACCACGGGCACGCGCCGGCCGCACCTGCTGTGCGCCAGAGTGCGTGAGCGCGTCGTAGGCGCGCGTGTGCCGTCAGCTCGTCGTCCCGTCCGCCGTGACGGGCAGTCAAGTTCCTACGGAAGAGGGGGGCGTCACACCGGAAGCGACCGTCTCCCGTGGTCTGCGGGTCAGCATGCAGCCGCGTATCGCAACAGTCAATATGGATCGGGCGCAACCGAGTCCATAACACATTTTGCGCATCAATCGTCGTGGGTCGGTGCGCGACTGTCGTCGGGCCGAGCCCATAACACATTTTCGCGCATCAGTCGTAGTTGGTGGGTGCGCGACTGTGGACGGGCCGATTCGATAACAGATTTTGGCGTATCAATCGCGGTCGAATGATCGCCGTTCCGCATCGCGCAGTTCGGACGGCGAACGTCCTGCTGTGATGTCCGGTGGTATTGCCAGGCGCTCATCAAGACTCTTACCCTGGGGGCCGCGATGTCGCCATCGCGTCCGGCGAAGGTTCGCGGCTATTCGACGACAGCTCGCGGGCGGGAGCTGCCATTCCCTGCCGACCGTACCCAAATGATTCCGCAATCGGTGAATCGATCCTGCTGACGACGCGAATGCAGAGGTTCCCACGATGTCTGGCCTGCTGCCGTCGCCGCTGCTCGCGCTGCGAGGCATCGGCAAGTCGTTCCTCGGCGTGCGGGTGCTCGATGGCGTCGACCTCCAGGTCCGGCCGGGTGAGGTGCACGCGGTCGTCGGCGAGAACGGCGCCGGCAAGTCCACACTCATGAAGGTGGTGTCCGGCGTCCACCAACCCGACGAGGGAACGGTCGTGTTCGCCGGCGCACCGCGGACGTTCCGCAGCCCGCGTGAGGCCCGACAGGCCGGTATCGGCATCGTCTACCAAGAGCTGACCCTGCTGCCCGAGCGCACCGTCGCGGAGAACGTCTGGCTGGGCCGCGAGCCCCTGCGTCGCGGGCTCGTCGACCGTAGGGCGATGCTCAGCCACACCGCGCGGCTCCTCGACTCGATCGGAGAGGGTTCGTTGCCGCCCGACACGCGCGTGGGGCGACTCGGCGTGGCGCAACAACAGGTGGTCGAGATCGTCAAGGCGCTCGCCCTCGACGCGCGGCTGCTCATCATGGACGAGCCCACCGCGGCTCTCGCCGACCACGAAGTCGACCAGCTCTACGCGCTCGTACGGCGGCTACAGGCGCACGGGATAGGCGTGCTGTACGTCTCGCACCGCCTCAAGGAGGTCTTCGACCTGTGCAGCCGGATCACCGTGCTCAAGGACGGCCGGGCGGTGGCCTCCTTGGACACCGCGGACACCAGCCCCGATCAGCTCGTGCGTCACATGGTGGGCCGTGAGCTGTCGAGCTACTACCCCGCCCCGGCGAAGCCGCAGGAGCTGGGCCCGGTGCGGCTGACCGTCCGGGGCGGAGGCAACCGGAAGCTGCGCGGCATCGACCTGGGGCTGCGCGCCGGCGAGGTGCTCGGCGTCGGCGGCCTTCAGGGCTCCGGCCGGTCGGCGCTGGCCCGCGCACTGTTCGGCGCCGCACCGTTCAGCACCGGCCGGGTGACCGTCGACGGAGCGCCGGTCCGGCTGCGCTCGCCCCGCGCCGCGATGCGGGCCGGTATCGCCTACGTCTCCGAGGACCGCAAGGGCGAGGGGATCGTCGCCGAGCAGTCGGTCCTCGACAACGCGCTGTTGGCCGGCCGCGCCGTCCGCCCGGGCCGGCTCGGCCGCGGTGCCCGGACCACGCGGGTCCGGGAGCTGCTCGCGGCCGTTGAGCTGCACGCCGCAGGGGAGGACCAGGAGATCCGTTTCCTGTCCGGGGGCAACCAGCAGAAGGTCGTGCTGGCCAGGTGGCTCGCGCTCGCCCCGAGGATCCTGCTCTTCGACGAGCCGACCCGGGGCATCGACGTGGGCGCCAAGTCGGCGATCCACGATCTCGTCCGCCGGCTGGCCCGCGACGGCGCCGCCGTGCTGATGGTCTCGTCCGAGCTGCCCGAGCTGCTCGGCATGAGCGACCGGATCATCGTCATGCGCGACGGCCGGATCGCCGGCGAGCTACCCGCCGGCGCGACAGAGGAGGAGGTCGTCGCCCTGGCGGTCGGCACCGCGCGGGAGGCGGCCGGATGAGCGGCGCGCTGTCCCTGCCGGCCCGGCGGACCCCGCCCGGCGTGTTCGTCGCCCTGGTCCTCACCCTGGCGATCGGCTGGCTCATCGTCACTGTCGACGGCGGCCGGCTGTTCAGCGTGCCGACGACGGTGAGCCTGCTGCACGTCGCCGCCGGTCTGGGCCTCGTCGCGGTCGGCCAGACGCTGGTCATCGTCGGGGGCTCGCTGGACCTGTCCGTGGCGTACGTGGTCAGTCTGAGCACCCTCGTCGCCGCCGAGACCATGGCCGGTGACGACGGTGCGCTGCTGCCGGCGATCGGCCTGACGCTCGCCGTCAGCGCCACGATCGGCCTCGTCAACGGCCTGCTCGTCACCGCGGCGCGGATCAACCCCTTCATCGCGACCGTCGGCGTCGGACTGCTGCTGAAGGGATACCTCGACAACGGATACGACGGCCCGGCCGGCAAGACCGCACCCGCCCTGGTGCAGGGCCTGGGGTACCAGCGCATCGGCCCGGTGCCGCTGTCGTTCCTGCTGCTGCTGGCCGTCGCCGCCGCGGCCTGGTTCCTGCTGGCGCGCACCCGCTTCGGCCACCACCTGATCGCCGTGGGCGGTGACCCGGAGGTCGCCCGGCTCTCCGGCGTGCGGGGCAGCCGGGTCCTCGTCACCGCCCATGTGCTGTGCGCCCTCTGCGCCGGCCTCGCCGGTGTCTACCTCGCCAGTCGCCTCGGCGCCGGCGCACCGAGGGTAGGCACCGAGGGACTGTACGACCTGGAGTCGATCGCCGCGGTGGTGCTCGGCGGCACCGCCCTGGCCGGCGGGCGCGGCGGCGTCGTCGGCACGGTCGGCGGCGTGCTGCTGCTCGCGAGCATCGACGCCATCTTCAACCAGCTCGAGGTCGACGCGTTCTTCAAGCAGGTGATCCGTGGCGTGATCATCATCGCGGCGGTCGCCGTCTACGCCCGCCGGGCGATGCGAAAGGCGTCATAGCATGCAGATCGCACGCCCGCCGCGGCTCCTCACCTTCCGCTCCGGCAGTCTCGCACCGATCCTCGTGATCCTGGCCGTGTTGCTGATTCTGCTGACCGCCCGCCAACCGGACTTCCTCTCGCCGCCGTCGCTGATGTCGTTCCTCGGCCGCTCCGCGCCGGTCATCCTGCTCGCCGCCGGCCAGTACTTCGTGATCGTCTCCGGCGAGTTGGACCTGTCCGTCGGCTCTCTGGTCACCGCGCAAGTGGTCATCGCCGCCCGGCTGATCGACGGCGATCCGTCGGCCGGCTGGCCTGTCGCCGTGCTCCTGCTCGTGTTCGGCATCGCCGTGGGCCTCGTCAACGGCCTCGTCACCACGCTGCTGGGGGTGCCGTCGTTCATCACGACCCTCGGGATGTTCCTGATCCTCGTCGGTGCCGTGTACCTGTGGACCGACGGTGCCCCGAAGGGCGGCCTCTCCGAGGAGTTCCGCCGACTCGGTCGGTCGGCGTTCGAGGATGTGCCCGTGCTGGGCCGGATACCGTACGCCCTGGTCGTCCTGCTGGTGGCGGCCGCCGCGGCGCTGGTGCTGACGCGTTCGGACTTCGGCCACACCCTGGTCGCCGTCGGCGGCAACCCGCGGACCGCCGAGCTGAGCGGCGTGCGCGTGTGGCGCGCCAAGACCATGGCGTTCGTCCTCAGCGGAGTCGCCGCCACCCTCGCGGCGGTCCTCATCGGCGGGTACAGCGGAGTGTCGTTCCAGGCCGGTGCCGGCCTCGAGTTCGGCGCGATCACCGCGGCGGTCCTCGGCGGTGTCGCCCTGGGCGGGGGCCGCGGTTCGGTCGTCGGCGCGATGCTGGGCGCGCTGACCCTGGAGACGCTCTTCACGCTCATGAACTTCTACGGCGTCTCCGGCGCCCTCGAACCGACCGTCCAGGGCGCGATCATTCTGTTCACCGTGGCGGCGGCGTCCTTCCGTTTCCCGTCCAGATAAGGGGGATTCAGTGAGGCATTCCATGACGGTGCTGGCCGTGAGCACCTTACTGGTGATGGCCGGCTGCTCCACCGACGGGCCGGCCACCGGCGCATCGGGGTCGCCCTCCGCGGGCACCGGGTCGGGCACCGGGGAGCAGTCGAAGTTCTTCGTGCAGGCCGACTACGACAAGCAGCTCGCGCTCCTGGACGCCGCGCCCACCGGGCCGGCCGGCAAGCCCTGGGAGCAGGCGCTCAACCCGGCGATGGTGGAGACCGCGAAGTTCAGGAAGCCCGGGCCGCACAAGATCTGCTTCTCCAACGCGGGGCTGAACAACCCCTGGCGCCAGGTCGGTTTCAAGACCATGCGGGCCGAGGTCGACACGCACCGCGGCCGGATCTCCGAGTTCGTCCACGTCGACGCCGAAGGCAAGGACCAGAAGCAGATCGCCGACATCAACGACCTGCTCGGCAAGGGCTGCCACGCGCTCATCGTCTCGCCGAACACCACCGCGACGCTCACCCCGGCCGTGGAGGCCGCCTGCCGGAAGGGCCTGCCGGTCATCGTCTTCGACCGCGGCGTCGACACGACCTGCCCGGTGACGTTCATCAACCCGATCGGCGGCTACGGATTCGGCCATGTCGCGGCGGAGTTCGTCACCCAGAAGATGAAGCGGGGCGGCAAGGTGCTCGCGCTGCGCATCCTGCCCGGCGTCGACGTGCTGGAGACCCGTTGGTCCGCGGCGAAGGTCGCCTTCGACAAGGCGGGCGTCGACGTCGTCGGCGTCGAGTTCACCGACGGCGACCCGGCCAGGACCAAGAAGATCGTCAACGACTACATCCAGCGGTACGGCACGATCGACGGCGTCTGGATGGACGCCGGGGCGGTCGCGGGCGCGGCCGTCGAGGCGTTCGAGGACGCCGGCAAGCCCGTGCCGCCGATCAACGGCGAGGACCAGCTCGACTTCCTGAAGCTGTGGAAGGACAAGAAGCTCACGGCGATCGCCCCGACCTACCCGACCTACCAGTGGCGCACCCCGATCATCGCCGCGCTGAAGATCCTCGACGGCGAGCAGGTGCCGAACCCGTGGAAGCTGCCGCAGCCGACCATCACCGAGGACAACCTGGACGAGTACATCGACCCCACCATGCCGCCACTGCACTACGCGATGTGCGGCTGCACCGAACTGCCCGGCTACCCGCGGCGCTGGAAGTAGTCCGGTGTACACCATCGGTGTCAACCCGTGGGTCTGGGCCTCGCCGGTCGACGACGAGGCCATGGCCGAGCTGGTGCCGCGGATCGCCGCGTTCGGTTTCGACGCGGTCGAGCTGCCGATCGAGCAACCCGGCGACTGGGACCCGGCCCGCACCCGGGACCTGCTGGCGGCGTACGGCCTGCGCGCGGTCGGTATCTGTGCGGTCACCTCGCCCGGACGTGACCTCGTGAACGCCCCGCCGGAGGCCGTCGCCTCCACCGTGGCGTACCTGAAAACGTGTGTGGACAGTGCGGTCGCCGTCGGCGCGCCCTGCGTCGGCGGCCCGGTCTACGCCGCGGTGGGGCGGACCTGGCGCATGTCACCGGTGGAGCGCGCGGCCTGCTACGCGGACGTCCGCCGCGCCCTGCGGCCAGTGGCCGACCACGCGGGGGAACGAGGCGTGAGCATCGGCGTGGAGGCCCTCAACCGCTATGAGACGAGCGTCGTCAACACGGTCGAGCAGGCGGTGGAGCTGATCGACGGCCTGCCCGCGAACGTCGGTCTCATGATCGACACCTATCACATGAACATCGAGGAGGCCGACCCCTACGAGGCGCTCGTCACGGCTGGTCCGCACATCAAGCACGTCCAGGTCAGCGGCACCGACCGCGGCGCCCCGGGCGCCGACCACTTCGACTGGCCGCGCTTCCTCGCCGGCCTGGCCACGACCGGCTACGGCGGCGCGGTGTGCATCGAGTCGTTCACCGCGCAGAACGACGCCATCGCCACCGCGGCCTCGATCTGGCGGCCGCTTGCCCCGTCGCAGGACGCCCTCGCCCGTGACGGGCTGTCCTACCTCCGAACTGTCCTGCGCGGCCTGGAAAACGCCCCCACGACCGAGTGACAGTCCCCTCCGCCAGCTCACCCCCGCACGCCGAGCAGCCCGGTCGCGCCTCGAGTCTTCCGCCCGGGAACCGCCACAAGGAGAAAAGGTGTTCACAACTCTCACAATACGAAGGCGGCTGCTGGCCGCAGCCGCCACAGTCGGTCTGATGACGACCGCCGTGATGGCGTTCCCCGCGCCCGCGGCCGCGGCTCCCCACACCCTGTACGTCTCGCCGTCCGGCACCGGCACCGACTGTTCCAGCGCGCAGCCGTGCTCACTGACAGCCGCGCAGGCTGCGGTGCGATCGCTCAACGACGCCATGTCGGACGACATCGTGGTGCAGTTGGCCGACGGTGTGTACCGGCTGACCCAACCCCTACGGCTGACGGCGGAGGACTCCGGCTCAGGCGGCCACACGGTCGTGTGGCAGGCCGCCCCGTCGGCGCGCCCGGTGATCACCGGTGCCCGGGCGGTCACCGGCTGGTCGGTGGCGGACGCGTCCAGGAACATCTGGAAGGCCGACGTGCCCGCCGGTCTCGACGCCCGGCAGCTCTATGTCGACGGCGCTGTCGCCACCCGGGCACGCACACAGGTGAACAGGGCCGATTTCACGGCCTCCAGCGCCGGGCTGAGGTTCTCGAGCAGTGCGTTGAGCTATCTCAACAACCTGGCCGGCCAGAGCCGGATCGAGGTGGAGAGCGTCAACTCCTTCACCGACCGGTACTCCCCGGTGCAGAGCATCAGTTCGAACTTCATCACGATGCAGCAGCCGGCGTGGAACAACAACAACTTCGGCTACGACACCCTCATGCGGCCGCACCGGGCCGGACCGTTCTACCTGTCCAACGCGTACGAGTTCCTGGACTCGCCCGGCGAGTGGTACCTCAACCCCACGGCCGGATCCCTGTACTACATCCCCCGGGCCGGGCAGAACATGAGCACCGCCAGCGTGGAACTGCCGAGGCTCCAGTCGCTGGTGAGCGTCGGGGGCACGTACAGCGAGCCGGCGCACCACGTCACGTTCAGCGGGATCACCTTCACCGGTACGAGCTGGCTGGGCCCCAGCAGCAACCAGGGTTACGTGGACCAGCAGACCGGCGCGTACATCTCCGGCAACTGGAGTTGGCCGAGCTTCGACTCCTGCCACAACGGCTGCGCGCAGTTCGAGGCCGCCCGGCCGCACTGGCAGCAGATGCCGGCCGCCGTGCAGGTCTCCGCCGCCAACACCATCACCTTCAGCGACTCCCGGTTCGTCAACCTGGGCCAGACGGCCATCGGTATCGGCAACGACGCCAACGCGCACGCCAGCGGCGTCGGCCTGGGCGCCAGCAACATCACGGTGACCCGGTCGGAGATCGCCCGGAGCTCGGCCGGTGGCATCCTCGTGGGCGGCGTGCGCGCCGACGCCCACCACCCCAGCGACCAGCGCATGGTCAACAGGGACATCACGATCAGCAACAACCGCATCCACGACCTCGGGGCGGACTACCGGGGCATCGTCTCCGTCCTGACCACGTACGTCACCAACAGCACCGTCGCCCAGAACGAGGTCTACAACATGCCGTACTCCGGCATGTCGATCGGGTACGGCTGGGGCGCCAACGACGCGGGCGGCAGCACCCACTATGCCAACCGCGGCCTGTACAACTACCAGCCGCGCTACACGACACCGACCACCGCGTCCAACAACCGGCTCATCGGCAACTACATCCACGATGTCATGCAGCAGATGAACGACGGCGGCTGCATCTACACGCTCGGATGGAACCCGGGCGCGCAGATCAGCCGGAACCACTGCCTGCGGACCAACGGATACTTCGGGGTGTACTTCGACGAGGGGTCGAAGTACTACACGGCCACCAACAATGTCTTCTCGAACACCGGTACGTGGGCGACGGCCAACTACTGGGGTGGCGAGAACATGGGGAACTGGACCGTCACCAACAACTGGTCGACCAACGGCAGCACGAACATCACCAACGGGGACCGAGGCAACGTGGTCTCCGGCAATGTCACGGTCACCAACGGCAACTGGCCTTCCGGCGCCCAGGACGTGATGGCGTCCGCCGGACCGCAGGGCACCACCCCGCCGCCCACGGGTCAGCAGATCGTGGGCGCGCAGTCCGGCCGCTGCCTGACCGTCCCCGGCGCCGGCACCACCAACGGCACCCAGACCGAACTCTGGGACTGCACCGGCGCAGCCGGCCAGACCTGGACCCACACCGCGGGCAAACAACTGACCGTCCACGGCGGCAAGTGCCTGGACGCCAGCGGACGCGGCACCGCCAACGGCACCGCGGTCATCATCTGGGACTGCAACGGCCAGAACAACCAGCAGTGGAACGTCAACCCCAACGGCACCATCACCGGCGTCCAGTCCGGACTGTGCCTCGACGCCAACGCCGGCGGCACCGCCAACGGCACCAAGGCCATCCTCTGGTCATGCAACGGCGGCACCAACCAGCAGTGGGCACTGCGCTAGCGGAATGCGTCGGCCTCGCTCGCGGCAGGACCCGTGGGCCGCGAGCGAGGCTCGCCTCTAACGCCGCAGCCGGGTCGGCTCCTCCGGCCCCCTGCGGCGCACCACCCATGCCTCGGTGATGTGGGTGAACATCGCCTCGGCCGCGCCCTTGGGATCGTGCGCGGCGATCCGCTCGTAGATGCGCCGATGGCCGTGGTTGGACGCGACGCAGAAGGCGCGGCCGGTCCGGCCCATGTAGCGGGCCGAGTCGATGACCTGGCGCTCCAGCGAGCGGACCACGGCACGGCCGATGCGGTTCCCCGACGCCTGCATGACGGTGTCGTGGAACGCCCGGTCCCCTTCGTGGTACGACGCGGGGTCGTCGACGAGCTCGTCCATCCGCTCCACCAGATTGCGCAGATGGTCGATCACCTCGGCGTTCGCCAAGCGGGCGGCGACGTTGGCCATGTCGGACTCCAGCGCGCGGCGGGTCGCGACGAGGTGATCGAGGATGGCCAGGCTCTCGTCCTCGGCGATGGTCGCGCCGAGGACCAGCTCGTCGAGCATGTTCCACTTCTCCGGCGGGGTGACCATCGTGCCGGCGCCCTGGCGGACCTGCACCAGCCCCTTCTCCTGAAGTATCTTCACCGCCTCGCGGACCACGGTGCGGCTGACCGAGAAGGTCTCGCAGAGCACGGGCTCGGGGGGTAGCGGCGAACCGGACGGATGGACTCCACGAACGATCCGCTCCACCAGCTCAGCTGTGACGGCGGCGGCAAGGTTCGCTGGGCGCCGGCTCCAAGCGGGAGCCCCGGAGGCCCCTGCGGATGACTGCGGTACTGCCGTCATGAGACCCCCCCAGGGACCCGTGCCGCACCACGGATGCCCGCCAACTATACGCCATCCGGTTGACGTCATACGTCATACGAGTTACATACGTCATACGAGTTGCGTTTCTCCTCAAGCTCAACTGCCGGGCAGCCGGCACACCTCAGGAGAGTGGGGCAGCAATGAAGCAGCGAACACTGTGGTCGGCGATCCTGGGTGCCGGGCTCGTCGTCTTGGCCGGCTGCGGAAGCGCCTCCGACCCGGGTTCGGCGTCCGGTGGTTCGCAGGGCAAGCTCGTCGTATGGGACTGGAAGTCCGGCGACGCCACGGCGTCCTCGTACGTCAAGAAGGCCAAGGCCGACTTCGCCAAGCAGCATCCCGGCGTGACGGTCGAGTTCGTCGCGCAGCCGTACGAGCAGTACTACACCTTGCTCGGGGCCGCCATCCAGGCCGGCAAGGGGCCGGACGTCATGCTCTTCAACGGCGGCGGGCAGATCCGCGACCGCGCGGACTCCCTTCTGCCGTTGGACGAGTACGTCCTCGATGACAAGGAGCGGCTGGCCGGGTGGGAGGCCTTCACCAAGGACGGCAAGACCTACGCCGCTCCGGTGACCTTGCAAGGTCACCCGATCTACTACAACAAGTCGCTCTACCGGAAGGCAGGGCTGGACCCGGAGCAGCCGGCCACCCGCTGGGACGAGTTCGTCGCCGACTGCCGGACCATCACCGAGGCGACCGGTGCCAGGTGCTTCGCGCAGGGCAACAAGGAGGGCATCGGTATCCAGTTCTTCCTGTCCGGGCTCGGCTCGGGCACCCTGTCGCCCACGGAGTACGACGACTGGATCGCCGGTGAACGAGACTGGTCCTCACCGGCGGTCAAGCGGATCTTCTCGCTCTGGAAGGAGGTCAACGACAAAGGCCTGAACAACGACGGGGCGAACTCGACGGCGATGTTCAACGACGCGTTCGCGGTGTTCCAGTCCAACAAGGCCGCCCACGTCATCGGATTGATGTCGGACGTCGGGCACTGGAAGGACTTCGCCGAGTTCCTCGACGCCGACGATGTCGGCGTCATGAAGGCGCCGGTCGTCACGGCCGGTGCCACTCCGAGCCTTCCCTACGACGGCGGCATCGGCTACGCCGTCGCGAAGTGGACCAAGGAACCCGAGGCCGCCGCCGACCTGGTGCGCTCCCTGACCTCGACCGACGCACTGAAGTCGTTCTACACCGACGCGGGCGCCGTCGCGGCCGACCGCACCGTGGACGTCTCGGGCGGTGGCCCAGCCGTCGCCACCATCGGCTCCGAGATCGACCGTGGCAAGCCCGCCCTGCACGTGGCGCTGTCGTCCAAGACCCTGGACCTGATGGGGCGGCTGTCTCAGCAACTGCTGAGCGGATCGGTCACGGTCGACGCGGCGGTCAAGCAGCTTGCGGCGTCCGACCAGGCGGGCTGAGGCCATGTCACCCATTGGTTCGTCGAACCGCGCTGCTCATGCAGGGCGGACCGACGGGGCGCGAGCAGGTGAGGCGGTAGACGGCCGCGGGCCTGCGTCGAAGGCTCCGCGAGTCCGGGGCGGTCGGCGCGCCGACCGCCTCGCCCCCTACATCCTGGTCGCTCCCGCTGTCCTGATCATCGTGGTGCTCCGGCTCTGGCCACTGGGAGTGGGTGTCAACTTCTCCTTCACCGGTGACGGCGAACGCAACGGCGCCACGGTGGGGTTCGACAACTACGCGGAGCTCATCGACGACCCGCTGTTCCGCACCGCGCTGCGCAATGTCGGACTGCTGGTGCTGCTGCTGCCGGTCGCGGTCGCGATCCCGGGACTGCTCGCCACCTTCATCCATCTGCGGGTGCCGGGACACCGGATCTTCCGGAGCGTCTACTTCTTCCCGGCCGTGCTCTCACCGGTGATCGTCGGAGCGATCTTCAACCTGCTCCTGGCCTTCGACGGTCCGCTGAACGCCGTGCTCGGCGACTTGGGGCTCGGCCCGGTGGACTGGCTCGGCGATCCCGACGTGGCCATGTTCACCGTCGTCGGCGTGCACATCTGGGCGACGTCAGGGATGGCGCTGGTGGTGTTCCTGGCCGGGTTCGCGACCCTGGATCCCGCGCTCCTGGACGCCGCCCGGGTCGACGGCGCCTCGCTCGCGCGGATGATCTGGCACGTCATCATCCCGGGTCTGTCCCGCACCATCCAGTTCGTCGTCGTCACCACGATGATCGGGATGCTGACCTCGATGTTCGGGCTGCTCTACGTCATGACCAGTGGTGGCCCGGAAGGGTCGACCTATCTGCCCGAGTACTACATCTGGGTCCAACAGGGGCAGATGAGCCGCCCGGCGCTCGCGTCGGCCGCGTCCACAGTCCTCTTCCTCATCATGCTGGTCGTGGGCCTGTTGCAGGTGGGCCTGCTGCGCCGGGCGGGGAGGGAGGACTGATGTCCCGCCTGGGACGGAGCAGATGGCCGGTCGCCGTGCCGATGGCGCTCCTCGCCCTGGCCACGATCTACCCGCTGCTGTTCACCGTCAACGTCGCGATGAAGACCCGCCGGGAATACATCCTCGACCGGTTCTCCCTGGCAAGCACTCTCAGGTGGGACAACTTCAGCGCCGCGTGGAACAGCGACGGCATGGGGCGGTACTTCCTCAACTCCGTGATCGTGGTGACCTGCGCCGTGGCGCTGTTGCTGCTCATCGGGTCCATGGCCGGGTTCGCGCTGGCCCAGGTGCGGTTCCGCGGCTCGTCCGCGCTGACTCTGGTCTGCCTCGCGGCGCTGTTCATCCCGTTCCAGGTGATCATGGTGCCGCTGGCCAGGATCATGGCCGACGGTGGTCTCATCGACACCTATCCGGGGCTGATCCTCGCCTACGTCGCGCAGTTCCTGCCGTTCACCGTCTTCTTGTTGACGAGCTACTACCGAGCGGTGCCCACCGAGCTCGTCGACGCCGCACGGATCGACGGCAACACCCTGTACGGCGTCTACCGGCGGATCATGCTGCCGATGGGTGCCCCGGCGCTGCTGTCGGTGGGCATCCTCGACGCGCTGTTCTGCTGGAACGACGTGCTCATCTCGCTGCTGATGATGCCGTCGGCCGACCACCGCACCCTGATGGTGGGCATCACCTCGCTGCGCGGCCAGTACTCCGCCGACATCCCCACTTTCGCAGCCGGTGTCCTGATCGCCGGGCTCCCCGTGTTGGTGACCTACCTGTTCCTCCAGCGCCAGATCGCTGATGGCGTGACGGCCGGCGCGACGAAGGGATGACGCATGCGCATCACCGGGTACAGAACCCTGACGACGGCACAGCGATGGGGCCGACCTGTCGGTGACGCCAACGGCGTCTACGCCGACGGCGTCGTGCCCGTGCCGGTCGTCATCGTCGAGACCGATGAGGGGATCACCGGAGTCGGCCTGGGACCGCACGTGGAAGCCGAGGCGATCTTCGCCGCCATCGACGGCCAGGACCCGCGCGCGGTGACGTCCCTCTACGACCGCATGCTGCGGCACACCTTCAAAGCCGGGCATGCCGGCGTGGTGTTCGGCACGATCGGCGCGTTCGACACGGCGTTGTGGGACATCAAGGCACAGACCGCGGGTGAGCCGCTGTGGCGGTTGCTCGGCGGCAACGACCGCACGGTCCACGCCTACGCCTCCGGCCTGGACATCGGCCTCACCGACGACGAGCTCGTCGCCGCCTACCAGGTCTACGCCGAACGCGGGCTGAGGGCGGCGAAGCTCAAGGGAGGCCTGGACATCGAGTGTGACCGGCACCGGCTGTCGCTCGTACGCGAGGTGTTGACCGAGGCTGCGCACGGGACCCGGCCAGGGCTCATGCTGGATGTGAACGAGTCCTGGAGCCGCAAACAGGCGGTACGCCACGTCGCCGAACTGGAACGCACACTCGACCTGACCTGGATCGAGGAGCCGGTCCGGCGCTGGGACGCCGACGGCCTGGCCGCTGTCAGCCGTGGCGTACGGACGGCGGTCGCCAGTGGGGAGAACCTCACCGGCCTTGAGCAGTTCCGCCCGCTGATCGCGGCCGGAGGCGTCGACGTCGTCCAGACGGCCGCGGTCTGGGGAGTCACGCACTTCCTGCGTGTCGCCGCGCTGGCGCACGCCTACGACCTGCCGGTCAGCCCGATCGGCAACACACCTGTCGCGCTGCTGCACGCCGCGACGTCGGTGCCCAACCACCTCGTCAGCGAACTGCAAGGCCTGGAGCCGCCGATCGGCGTCGCGATGGACCTGCACGTCGAGGACGGCGCCTTCGTGCTCGGCGACACGCCGGGCCTGGGCATCCGGATCGACGAAACGGTGCTGACCGCGGCCCCTCAGGGCACGGCACACGCAGCCGACGGACCGCACATACGGCCGGAGCAGGCCGGCCGGCGGCTGCTCGCGGTCACTCCTGGACCGTGCCGATCCACCGCGGAAGCGACGTTCGACACCATGAGGATGGAGGATCGATGAAGGCGGTTGTCCACCACGGGGCCCGCACCCCCGAGATCGAGAGCCGGGCCGCCGAGGCACCGGCCCTGGGGAAGGAGTGGCGCGGGCACGACGTCAACGTCAACGCCATCGCACCGGGCTGCACCGCCACCGACGACACCGAGGCATTGCGCGCGGACCCCCAGCGCGACCAGGCGATCCTCGGCCGGATCCCGGCCGGTCGCTGGAGACGCGCCGACGATCCCGCCGGGGCCACGGTGTTCTTCGTCTCCCCGGCGTCGGACCACGTCAACGCCATCGTTCTTCCCGTTGATGGCGGATGGCTGGGGCGATGATGGGCCACCAAGCACTGCCAGCCGGCCGCACCCGAGTCGATCGTGCGTGCGAGCCCGACGGGGGCGAGGTGCGCGGCACCTGGGGCGGCCTCGCCCGAGGCAACGTGTACGGGCTCGTGGAGCGAGCCGGCCGAGCCGACGAGCCGAACCTGGTCGTCGCCGCACAGGCCGGCGATCCACGAGCGCTCGACGACCTGGCCGCGACGTACCTGCCGCTGGTATACGCGATCGTGCGCAGGGCACTGGGTGAGCTCGCGGACGTCGACGACGTGGTGCAGGAGACGATGCTGCGGGTCCTTCCCGAGCTGCGCACATTGCGCGCCCCGGAGTGCTTCCGGCCCTGGCTGGCCACGATCGCGACACGACAGATCAGCACCCATCTGCACCGGCGGCAGGCGGACGCCGAACGGACGGCCCCCCTCGACGAGATGACCGACCCGCCGGACGCCGACGCCGAGAACCTGGCCCTGATCCACGTCGAGCTGTCCGGTCATCGCCGAAAGGCCGTACGCGCCAGTCGATGGCTCGACCCGGACGCCCGAGCGCTGCTGTCGCTGTGGTCGCTGGAGACCGCGGGCCGACTGACGAGAGCGGAGCTCGCGGCGGCGCTGGGCACGAGCGTGGCTCACGCGGGTGTGCGCGTCCAGCGGATGCGCAACCAACTGGAGCTGAGCCGGTCACTCGTCGCCGCGCTGGAAGCCAGTCCCCGGTGCCCACATCTGACCGCCGCGCTGGGGGGCTGGGACGGCGTACCGAGCACGCTGTGGCGTAAGCGCATCACCCGGCACACCCGATCCTGTGCGGACTGCGGCCGGGCCGCCGACGGACTGGTACCCCTTGAGCGACTGATCGTCGCCCTGGCGCTGCTCCCGTCTCGCCGGCGCGGTCGGCCATGGTGTTTCGGCACTACGGCGAACGCGAATGCGACTGTTCAAGCCGGTCGCCGATAACGAAAACTGCCGCGATTCACACACGTCTGTCACTCCAATTCGCCGTCGGAAAAGGTTATGAGGGGTGGCCGTCAACAGTCCTGCTTCTCCGGTTGGTTGCACGACGGCTCAAGCCCGCAAATATCGACGACTCCCTCTTGAATGGACCATGTCAATCTGTCAGTCTTTTGGTCGTCGACCCGTGACGTTCCCCATTCATGACCTGTGACCGGGGGAAGCCAAAAGCGATCCACGGATTGCCGGTGCCCACACAGTGATGTGGCTCCGACTGCGAAAGGTGCCGACCATCCCCCTGCCGTGGCGGGCGGGGCCACTCACCCAGACCAACTCCACCTGCCGACCGGGGATTCGGGCGAAGCCGGGGAGCGAGGCTTTCCAGGCGCCACGGCAGCGGCATGACGCTGACATGCTCGCTGCGCGAGCGATCTGGGAGGGGGCCGGCGCGGAGAGGGCAAGCTCCGCGCCGGCTCGCCCGGCTGCCGGCAGTGGCGGACAGTCCACCACGGCGGTGGTGTGATCAGTCCGGTCAACCGGCAGAGCGGCCTCGCCCCGGACGTGTGGGAGGCCGCCACCGCCGACGGAGCCCGCGTCTCCCCGTGGGCAGCCACTGGCAGCACCAACCAGCGATTCCAACTCCACCGCATCCAGCCCCAGGGCGAACTGCGGTCCCACCGACCAGTCAGAGCCATGTCACCGAGCAGCGAGGGAGTCGCATGATATCGATCCACAGATGGTTGTTCGGGCGAGCCGTGTTGGCGGCATTGCTCGTTCTGGCCATGGCCGGCATGGCAGGAGTCAGCGTCGCGGCCGACACGTCGCCCACCGCCGGAACCACCCTTGCGGGGACCGCCGGATGCGGACGTGCCCCCACACTGACGAGCGGTACGCACACGATTCAAAGCGGCGGTAAGAATCGCTCCTTCATCCTGAGCATCCCTGAGAACTACGACAACACCCGCCAACACCGACTGGTCTTCGGATTCCACTGGTTGGGCGGCACCGCCGGGCAGGTCGCCGGCGGCGGAAGCGATGGCGATGTCTATGCCCACTACGGGCTCCGGCGACTGGCGAACAACAGCGCGATCTTCGTGGCTCCGCAGGGCCTCAACAACGGCTGGGGCAACTCCGGCGGCGAGGACGTGACCTTCGTCGACGACATGATCAGGCGTATCGACAACGACCTCTGTGTCGACACCACGCAGCGCTTCGCCCTCGGCTTCAGCTACGGCGGAGCCATGAGCTACGCACTCGCATGTGCCAGGCCGAACGTCTTCCGTGCGGTCGCCGCGATAGCCGCGCCCGGGGGGATCAGCGGGTGCAGCGGGGGCACCCAGCCCTTCGCGTACATGGGAATCCACGGCATCAACGACAACATCGGCGCCGGTCGCGGGATGCGGGACAGGTTCGTCAGGAACAACGGCTGCACTCCCCAGAACCCGCCGGAGCCCGCGTCGGGCAGCCGCACCCACATCACCACCGCCTACTCGGGCTGCCGAGAGGGGTATCCGGTCGTCTGGGCCGCGTTCGACGGAGGTCACCAGCAAGGCCCCGTGGACGGGTGCGCCGGCTGTGAGAGCGGCGCCAGGAGCTGGGTCAAGGGAGAGATCTGGAGCTTCTTCACGAGTGTCGGCCCGAACCCGACTCCTCCGGACCCGACCACATTCCGGCTGCGGAGCCAGTCCGCCGACCGTTGCCTGGACGTCAGCGGTGCCACCTCGTCCAACGGCGCCCAGATGATCATCTGGGACTGCCACACCGGCACCAACCAGCAGTTCACTCAGACCGGACAGACCCTGCGGGTGATGGGCAGATGCCTGGACGTGCCGAGCAACGCCGCCTCCGGTGCCCGAGCACGGATCTGGGACTGCACCGGCGGCGCGAACCAGCAATGGAATGTGAACACCGACGGAACCGTCAGTAACGTCCAGACCGGACTCTGCCTGGACGTCGACGGCGGCAGCACCGCCAACGGCGCTGCGGTGATCGTGTGGAGCTGCCACACCGGCGTCAACCAACGCTGGGCCCGAGCGTAAGCAGAGGTGTGAAGGCGGCCGCACAGCCGCGGCCGCCTTCATCTCCGGTCGGCCCAGCCCTTCGGAAGTCCGTCTCCCGTGTCCCTCACTTGCCTGATCTGCCGCCAGGTGAGTGAGCATCCGATCGGCATCAGTCTCCTCACATTCCGAGACGGATGTCCGAGCAGACGCCTCGTCGGCGGCGTCGCAACAGCCTGGTTCGCGTGAAAGTGCAGGCAGTGAGCCTTCTCCCCGGACTGAAGCGACGTTCCTCACAATCGTCGACTCCGACGCGTGCCCGTGTAGAGTAAAGACCGCCTTTGACCTGCGCAAAGCAGGCAGGGAGCCGTCTTCCAGGAGTCCAAAGTGCTGCGTACTCTGTTCAAGTCCAAGATCCACCGTGCCACCGTGACCGAGGCCGACCTGCACTACGTGGGATCGGTGACGGTGGACGCCGAGCTGATGGAGGCAGCGGACCTGCTTCCGGGCGAGCTGGTGCACATCGTGGACATCACCAACGGGGCCCGGCTCGAGACCTATGTCATCGAGGGGCGCCGCGGCTCGGGCGTCATCGGCATCAACGGGGCGGCGGCCCACCTGGTGCACCCCGGGGACCTGGTCATCCTGATCAGCTACGCCCAGGTGGAGGACGCCGAGGCCCGCAGCATGCGCCCGAGGATCGTGCACGTCGACGCGGACAACCGCATCGTGGGCCTGGGCGCGGACGCCTCCGAGCCGGTGCCCGGCGATCCGGGGACGCGGCGCGCTCCGAACGCCGTGGCCGCCGGCTGAGCCGCTCGCACGGGGCCGCCCGCACGGCAGCGGGCGGCCCGGCGGGCGCTCAGGGCCGCTCCTCCTCGGCGGGCTCGCCGCGGATCACCACGACCGGGCAGCGCGCGTGCTGGATGCAGTGCTGCCCGACCGAGCCGAGCAGGGCGCCCGCGAAGCCGCCGTGGCCGCGGCTGCCCAGCACCAGCAGCGCCGCCCCCTCGGCGGCGTCCAGCAGGGCCCGGGCCGCCTGGCCGTGCGCCACCCGGGTGCGGACCCGCGCGCCGGGCTCGGGGCCGGCCGTCTTCCCCACCGTCTCCTCCAGCGCCCGGCGGGCGGCCTCCTCGAAGGTCCCCACCTCGTCGGGACCGAGGGAGGGCACACTGCCCCAGCCGAAGTGTTGCGGGTACTCCCAGGCGGCGACCGCCTCGACGACGCCCCCGGTCAGCTCCGCCTGGCGCAGCGCCCAGCGCAGTGCCCGCGCGGACGGCTCCGAGCCGTCCACGCCCACCACGATCCGGCCGCCGGGTGCGTGTGTGTCGTCCGTCCGGCTCATCCCTGCCTCCTCCTCGGGTCCGGGTGCCGCCGTCGGCGAGGCGCCGCGGCACTCCGCGTCGGTGCCCCGTCCCCGGGAGGGTATGCACGCCGGGCGGTGCCCGCGGTCTCCGGCGTCAGTGCGCCGCCGGGCGCTCGTCCGGGGTGACCAGCAGCGTCACCGTGCGGTTCCTGGGGGCGTCGGGGAACGGGGCCCCGCGCTGGTCCCCGCTGGTCAGGGTGAAGGCCGTCAGGGGCGGGCCGCCTTCGCGGGACAGGTGGTCCACCGCCACTCGGGCGCGGGCCAGGGCGAGGGCGGAGCCGCCGCTGCTCGGGCTCCCGGGCACGGTGGCGGTGTGGCCGGTCACGGTCGTCGTCACCTCCATGTCCGCGAGCCCGCGGCCGATCCTCTCCAGCAGCGCCGCGCCCTCCCGGGTGATCACCGTGCCGTGCGGGAACAGCCCGGTCCCGAAGGCCACGGTGACGCTCGCGTCGCCGCGCCGGAGGAACACGCCCGGCATCGCGAGCCTTTCCTCGACGGCGTCCAGGACACGCGCCCGGCGGCCGGCCGCCGCCGCGGCGGCGGTCTCGGCGGAGTCCAGGCGGCCCTGGAGGGCGTCGGCGCGCCGGGTCTCCCGGTGCAGCTCCTCCCGCAGCCGATCGGTGCCGGAGGGCGCGCCGCGCTGCGCGCCCTCCGCGCCCGTGTCCGCGCCGGAGGCCAGCCAGGCGCCCCCGCCGGCCAGGAGGAGGCCCGCCACCGCGGCGGCCACCACCGCGCGGCGGGGCCGGACGGCGGGGCGGGCCCGCAGACGGCCGGAGCGGATCTCGGCGATGGTGCGGCGGCCCGCCGCGGCGTCCGCGTCGTCGGGGGCCAGGGCCTGCACACGGGCCCAGCACGCGTCCGCCTCGGCCAGCTCGCCGCGCTGGGCGTGCACCCTGGCCCGCAGGTCGAGCAGGGCCAGGGTGCCCGCCGCGCCGCCGCCCGGCCCGCCGGGTTCACCGGGTCGGTCCGGTTCGCGGAGGATGCGGGCCGCCAGGTCCAGGTCCCCGGCGCGGGCGGCCGAGGCGGCCCGGCTCAGCGCCGGCGGGGGCTCCACCGCCGTGTGCGGTCGCTCGCTCATGCCCTGCCCAGCCAGACGATCGTGTTCTGCTCGTGCTTCGGCAGCAGGCGGATCATGCGCTGGTTCACCGCGTCCAGGGCCCGGCTGTCGTTCGCCTCGATGGCGCGCTCGCCCTCCCGCGCCAGCGCGCCGACCCGGCCGGAGGGGGCGAGCATGTCCAGCAGGGCGTGGAAGAGCCGGACCGGCCAGTCCGGGCTGCGTCGTTCCAGCTCGAACAGGAACCGGCCGGTCCTGTCGATCAGCGCCCGCACCGCCGCCGAGTCCTGCGCCCCGATGACCTCCTCGGCGCGGCCGCGCAGGTCCTCCAGCTCCAGTCGGTCCGCGACGTCGCCGGACCCGCGGACCAACTGCTCCCCCTCGGCGAGCATGCCGCGCAGCTCCCGCACCAGGCCGGGCAGGCCCACCGCGTCCGCGATGTCGTCCAGCTCCGCGTGGAGGTCGCGCAGGCGCTCCTCGGCCGCCGCGGCGGCGCCGACGTCCACCGCGGCGGCGAGCACCTGGTCGCGGGCCGTGGCGACGGTGCCCTCCTCGTCGAGCCTGGCCAGGCGGCGCTCCGCGTCGGCGGAGCCCACGGCGGTGGCCGTGCCGCGCAGCGCCGCCAGCCGGCCCTCCGCCTCCTCCAGTTGCTGCCTCAGTTGCCCGGGAGCCGCGGTGGTGACGTTGTCCAGGTCGATCTCGGCCTCGAACTGGGCCTGCACCAGCGGCACGTCGGCCACCACCGTGACCAGGCTGGAGGTGTCCACCTCGACGGTGACCTCGACCTCGCTGCCCGCGGGCAGGTCGATCCGCACGTCCCGCGGCCGGATCTCCAGCACGCCCACCCCGCGGTTGCGGTCCGCGCGGCCGCGCTCGCCCTGCACCACCGGGATGCGGATCACCGCGTCCGCGTCGGAGCGATCCAGCGGGGCGGAGGTGCGGAACACCTCGCGGACCGTGGCGGGCAGGGTGGCGCCCTTGCGCACCAGCGGGGCGAACACCTGGTCGGCGAGCTGGATGCCCAGCGAGTGGGCGAGCCGCACCCCGCCGAACTCGATGTCCCGGTGGGTGAACGACAGGGTGTCGGGGGTCAGCCCGCACCGCGCCCCCGTCCGGTCCGTCAGCTCGACGGTGAAGCGCGAGGTGGTGTGCGGGTCGATGTCCACCTCGGTGACGAAGGCGCCCGACGGGTTCAGCGGGATGCGGGCGGAGTGGAACGGCGGCCTGCCCCGCGGGTTGCTCAGCCGCACCGAGTACGCCGTCCAGTCCTCGGCCGACGGGCCGCGCAGGCGTCCGGCGACGGTGGGCCGCAGGGTGGTGACGCTGGGCTCGTAGGACAGCTCGACGCCGAACTCCCCGGGGGCGGCGGGCGCGGACGGCGACCGCGGGCGGCGGATCGTGCTCGCGAAGACGGCCGCGCCGCGGGCCACCACGGTGGTCGGGTCGAGGCTGGTGTCCAGCTCGACGCCCAGGCCGTGCCGCGGGTCCGCCAGCCGCTCCCGCAGCCC
Source organism: Streptomyces capparidis (assembly GCF_054782095.1). Classification (NCBI taxonomy): domain Bacteria; kingdom Bacillati; phylum Actinomycetota; class Actinomycetes; order Kitasatosporales; family Streptomycetaceae; genus Streptomyces; species Streptomyces capparidis. Next base: position 107,367 of record NZ_BAAGTD010000023.1, read on the forward strand.
CGGGGAGAGGGTGACGCCGCCGACGAGCAGGAGCCGGTCGATGTCGTCCGCGTCCAGACAGGCGTCCTTGAGCGCCTTGCGGCACAGGTTGACGGCCCGCGCGTAGTACGGCTCGGCGATCGCGTCCAGCTCGTCGCGGCGCAGCGTGTACTCGAACGTCTCGGTGTTCCCCCGGCCGTCGCCGATCTCGGTGGTGATGTCGACGCGGTCGCGGCGGGAGAGCTGGATCTTCGCCTCCTCGGCCGCGCCCTTGAGCGCCAGGAAGGCCGGGCGCCACAGCGGGTCGTCCCGGCGCATGCCGCTCCAGCCCAGCTCGCGGGCGGCCGACGGCGCCAGCACCCGCTCGACCAGCGCCCAGTCGATCAGCTTGCCGCCGAGGTAGGGGTCTCCGGCGTGGTTGAGCACGCGCAGGTCGCCGTCGCGCTTGCTGACCACGGCGGCGTCGAAGGTGCCGCCGCCGAAGTCGAACACCATCCAGTACGCCCGGTCCCCCGCCTCCTGGAAGCCGTGGGCGAACGCCGCCGCCGTCGGCTCCTGCACCAGCGGGCACGCCGCGTCGAAGCCGGCCAGCGCCGCCGCCTCGCTGGTCGCCTTGTTCTGGTTCAGGGCGAACGCCGCGGGCACGGTGATCACCGCGGCGTCCGGGGGTGCGCCGCAGCGGTGCTCGGCGTCCGCGCGCAGCGACTTGAGCACCTCGGCCGACAACTGCTGCGGGGTCAGGGAGACGCCGGCCCGGGCGAAGGTCCTGCGGGCGTCGGCCAGGCCCATCTCCAGCTTGAACTCCGCCGCGGCGTTGTCCGGGTCCCGCTCCGCCTGGGCCTTGGCCCGCAGCCCCACGTGGACCGCGTCCCGCCTGGGCAGCCACACCGCGGACGGCGTGATGTCCCAGTTGTCGACGTTCTTGATGACCATCGTCCCGCCGTCCTTCACCACGGCGATGGCGCTGTTGGTGGTGCCGAGGTCGATGCCGAAGTCGATGGTGTCCCGGGTGTCACGCATGACCGGTCCTCTCCTTGTCCGCGTCCTTGTCCGCGTCCTTGTCCGCCCCGGGCGGGGCCCCGTCGTCCCGGACGGGGCAGCCGACGATCACCCGGCCCATCTGGATGCGCCGGTCGTGCAGGTAGATCGTGGGTCGGACCGTCTCCAGGACCGTCTCCTCGGTCAGCGACGGGTCGTCCTGGAAGACCATGACCTCCAGGGAGCGGCCGCTGTGGAAGGCATCGCCTTCGTGGTCCTGCACGACCAGTCCGCCCTCGGTCAGCGCGTCCAGGCAGGCCCGCAGGTAGCGGCCGGTCTGCCGGGAGCGCCTCGACGGCGCCTCCCCCGGCCTGGCGAGCCTGCGTTGGGCCCGCCACAGGTTCGTGGCGGCGTCGGCGAGCGCCTTGTCGTCCAAGGAGGCCGGGGCTTCCGGGGAGTCCGGCGACGTCGCCCCTGGCTCGTCCCTGGCCGGCTCCGTCGCCGCCGCGGTGACGGCCGCCGGCGGCCGCTCCGGCTCGTCGCGCGGCGGCACCCGGAACGGCGGCGGCCCGATGCGGAACGCCCGGTGGTGGCCGCGCTGCCGCAGCTCCTCCGCCAACCGGGGCGGCACCGGCCGCCTCACGTCGTCACCCCGGCGGCACCGCCGTGGCGCAGGGACGCGGCCCGCACGGCCATCCCCGTCTCCTTCCCTGCCGAATACCTCACCCGAGCCCTCCCGAGAACGGGAGGTCGTCGTTCCTGCTCGCCACGCACACCGCGTAGAGCTGGGCCTTCGGGTCGTCCCACCAGGCGCGCGCCGGATAGGAGACGTTGACGCGGAAGCCCGACGGCAGCTCCCGCTCGTCCGCGACCCGGGCGCAGGCCCTCTCCGCCTCGGCGGAGACCGCCTTGTCGCCCGGCCAGGGGTCGCCCTGCCGGTACAGGACCGGGTAGCCGAGGATCTCGCCCCAGTGGCGGTCGGAGCAGTGCACCACGGGCACGTCGTGCCGCGAGGTGTCCCAGCCGCGCCGGTCCGCGAGGCAACCGCCCACCGGGGCGTTCTGCCGGATCCGCGGGCCGGCCAGGCTCATCCGCACGGCCGCGTCCTCGGCCCCGCGGCCCGGGTCGGTGAGCCGCTCGCGGGGCAGCGGCTTGTCGTCGGCGCGGTGCAGGACGCAGGTCGCGTAGTTCTCGTACGCCTTCCCGCCGGTGTTCCAGTCCTCGGCGCCGCCGCGTACGTGGTCGGTCGTGTACTGCTCGGCGGGCAGGCCCTGCCGGGCGAGCAGCAGCCCGCACGAGAAGCGGGCCAGCGCCTCGGCCTGGTCGTCGCCGGGGTAGGGGGAGGGCACCGCGCCGAGCCGCGCGTAGCCGAGGATTTCGCCCCGGTGCGGCTCTTCGCACGGGACCACGGGCGCCTCGGCCCTCTCGCCCCGCCAGTTGGCCCTGGACTCGATGCACGAGCCCACCGGGACGTTGTCCGCGACCTTCTCCGCGTGGACGAGGGAGGTGGCGGGCGCGGGGGTGTGCTCGGCGATGCGGTACCAGGTCCAGATCAGGCCGGCGAGCAGCGCGAGCACCACCGCGGGCTTGACGATCGGGCGCACGCCGTCCCGCAGGCCGTCGAGGAGGTACGCGAGGGCCGTCACCGCGTCGTCCCACAGGCTCCCGTACCCGCCGTGGACCCCGCCGTGCACCGGCCCCCGGCGGCCGTGGCCGCGGGTGTCCGCGCCGGGGCGCGGCAGGCCCATGACGTCGAAGTACCGATCGAGGGTGTCGTCGTCCGGCTCCCGGGAGAGGAACCGGTCGAGGTCCGCCGCGCCGGCGGGCTGCCGCCGCGCCGGCCGGGTGCCGAGACCGGCCAGCATCCGGTCGATCTCCGCGGTCCCGCCGCCGCCGCGCAACTGCCGTTTGGCGTCGAGCAGCAACCCCCTGGCCACGTCGGGGCGGCCGATGGCGACCAGCTCGTCCACTCGCGCCCTGAGCAGGTCGAACGTCCTGACGATCTGGTCGAGCGTGGCGCTGTTGCTCCGGATCGACTCCAGGCCGCGCGGATCCGACGCCAGTTCGCGTGCCGTGCCGAGCCACCGGCGCGCGTCGCGGGCCGCGGCGGGCCCGCTGTCGTCGATCAGCTTGGCGGCGCAGTTGTTGAACAGGACGGCGGCGCCGTCGCGCGCGCCCGCCGTGCGGCGGTGGCGGCCGTGCGGGACGAGCGCCTCCAGCTTCTTCAGGGCCGGCACGGCCCGCTCGTACAGCACCCTGGCGGCCTGCCCGGGTCTGTCCGCGTCGAGCTCGGCGACGGCCTTGTCCAGGGCCGCGGCCACGGCGTCGTACAGGTGCGCGGCCGCCTCCTCCAGGGCGTCGTCCACCGCCCGCGGCGGCACCAGCGGCCAGCCGCGGGCTCGGCCGGCCAGCCTGCCCGCCTCGTCCGCCGAATCCGCGACGGCGGCCGAGGCGAGCTCGACCAGCGGCGTGAGCAGGTGCTCCGGCATCCTGGCGCGGAGCGTGTCGATGAACGACTCGTCCAACTGCCGTTCGTCGAGGGCCTCGATGCGGTGCCTGACGTGGTCCCAGAAGGCGGCGCGGCGCAGGAGCCGGGCCCACCGCTCCGACGCCTCGGACCACAGTCGGTCGAGGGCGCCGGGCTCCGCGCCGCCCTCCACCTCGAGGTCGAGGGCGGCGCTGTGCGCCCGGACGGCCGCGTCGTGGTCGCGGTGCAGCGAACGGGTGCAGCCGCAGGGGGCGCCGTCCGCCGGGCCCCACAGCCAGAGCACCTCGTGCACCAGCCGGCACCTGGGGTCCTCCAGGATGCGGTCGAACGCCGTGCGGACGTCGTCGGGCCCGACGGGCAGGCGGTGGCCGAGGCCGGCGTCGGCGCCGACGTCGAGCCGGGCGGCTACCTGCTGCCGGCGCTGCCGCACGGTCCTGCGGTCCGCGTCGGTCGGCAGCCCGGTGACGCGGAACGCGTTGACGCGGTACATGCGGGGGCCCGCGATGTCGCGCAGCGCGACGGCCGTCATGTCCACCGCGCACCTCCGCCGTGCCGCGTCGGCGGGGCGGGCAGGGCTGCCCCGCTGTGAACGAGCCGCCGGTGACGGCGGTGGGACCGAGTCACGCGCCACCCCCCATGGCACCCTGACAGAATCCGGCTCCCCCTGTCGTGGAGCGGGTGTGCCGCCCATCGTGCGCCGCCGGGTCCGGGACCCCTCCCGAAGGCACTCCGGCCGGGGCATATGGGGACGTCTGATGCAGGCTCCGGGCAGAGAATGCGCACAGCTCGTCACAGGCAGTAGGTTCGGTTCGCGCGCGGGCGTGTCGCGTGCGCGTTGACGGACCCGGATGAGGGGGGAAACCGTGCGACCCGGAGAGGTTTTCGCCGGCCGCTATGTCCTCAAGGAGGTCATCGGCGCCGGACGGTGCGACGACGTGTGGCTGGCCCACGACACGGTGGTGGGGCAGGACGTGGCGCTGAAACCGGAGCGGATCGAGGGGGACCGGGAGACCGCCGTGCGGCGGCTGCTGGGCGAGCCGCGCGCCATGGCCAAGTTCCGCGACCACCCCCATGTCGTGACGCTGTTCGACGTCGTGACCGCGCCGCAGGAGGGGGACGAGCCGGAGACGTACTGGTTCATCACGGAGTACGTGCCCGGCGGCGGCCTGGACCGGCGGCCGCCGATGTCTCCCGAGGAGGCCGCCCGCGTCGGCGCCCAGCTCGCCGACGCGCTCGCCGCCCTGCACCGGGCGGGCATCGTCCACTGCGACGTCAAGCCCGCCAACATCGGCCTCACCCGGCGCGGCACCGCGAAGCTGCTGGACTTCGGCGCCGCGTACCGGGTTGGCGGCACGGAGACCATCACGGCCAACGGCCCGTTCAGCTTCACCCCGGACTACGCCGCGCCCGAGCTGGCCCGGGGCAACGTCCCCCGGCCGGCCTCGGACGTGTTCTGCCTGGGCACCACCCTGTACGCGCTGGTCACCGGCGCGCCGCCGCGCGGCGGCGGGCCCGGGAGCGGCGGCCGCGGGGAGGTCGGGGAGAGCGAGGACAGCGCGCGCCTGAGGTACTGGAAGGCGGAGCAGGGCCTCGTGGAGATGGACGCCGCCGCCGTGGGACCGCTGTACCCGGTGCTGACCGCCATGCTTCGGCGCGATCCGTGCCAGCGTCCCAGCGCCGCCGAGGTCAAGCTGCTCCTGGAGGCCGTCGCCGGGTCCGGGCCGAACCCCCCGCGGGGCAGGCCTGCCGGGCGCCTGCGGGGGCGGTGGCCGCTGCTCGCCGGGGCCCTGGTGGCCGCCGCGGCGCTGGCCTTAGGGCTCGTCGTCATCCCCGGCGGCGGTGACGACGGCAAGGCCGGCGGCGGGTCCAGCCCGAGCCGCGGCGGGGGGAGCGCCTCCACGAGCGCTCCGCGGGCCCTGATCGGCGATCCGCGCACCGCCGACATGTGCGCCCTGGTGGACACCGACGCCCTCAGCCGCTTCGGCGACGCCCGGGTGGACTGGGACTACGGGAACTTCGACCGCTGCGACGTGCTCGTCCAGTCCGACAGCGAGACCCGGATCGACGTGTCGGTCCACCTGCGCCGGGGTGCGCAGCCGGAGTCGGGGGAGCCGGAGGAGACCGTCGGGACGATCAGCATCACCGACGAGCAGCCGCAGAGCGAGGAGTGCGGGAAGCTGCTGACGCCGGAGAGGGAAGCCGGCGGCTTCGTCGTCGGGGTCCGCGCGCAGGTGGGCGACGGCACCGTGGACGGCGGCAACGCGACGCTGTGCACGGTCGCCGGTACCGCGGCCCGGAGCGCGGCCGCGGTCCTGGACCGGGGCCCGCTCCCCCGCCGCTCCTCGGCCTACCCACGGACCTCGCTGGCCTGGGCGGAAGCCTGCGCGCTGATCGACGCGCGGGCGCTGTCCGCCGTCCCCGAGCTGGCGGCCGGGTCGCCGGAGGCGGGCGCCGGGAACTGGAGCTGCGAGTGGCAGGGCAAGGACGACGTGGACGCGGAGCTGGCCTTCTTCCGCGACGAGCCGAAGACCGCGGCGGACGGCACCCCCGTCACCATGAGCGGGTACGACGCCTTCGTCGTGCCGGAGGGCAACGGGAAGGACACCTGCACGGTCTTCGTCGAGTACCGCCGGTACAACGGCCGGAGCACCGAGACGTACGCCGAGATGCTGCGCCTGTACGTCACCGGCGACCGGCCCGAGGACGAGCTGTGCGCGAGGGCCACCGCCCTCGCCCGACCCGCCGCCGCCGCGCTGCGCGCGCGATGACGCCCCCGGCGGGGCGGCGGGTCCGTCCGTCAGCACTCGGCGTCCGGCCAGGCGTCGTCGTCCTCCATCAGCTCCAGGTCCGGCGGGACGAGCGTGGTGGACTCCACCAGTCCCTTGAGCAGGTTGTGCAGCAGGCCGTTGTCGGCGGGGCGGCCCTGTGACTTGTCGTGCATCAGCGGGTACCTGAAGCCGGTGCGGTGCAGGCGGCGGCGCACGGCCTCGATCCGGTACTCGATCCTGCGCTCGTTCCAGTTGCCGTCCGGGCGGAGGTAGGCGAGCTGCTTGGCGGCCATGGCGTAGGTCAGGGGCCGCGGGTCCTCCTCGTACAGCAGGTAGCGCTGGCCGAGGACGACGAGCAGCAGCCGTTCGTCGTCGTCGAGCGGCCAGATCTCCGGTCGCAGCGTGTCGGCGCGCCGCCGTGACACCGGCCCCTGGTCGCCGTGGTCCGCCACGTACAGCTCGACCAGGTGCTCCCGGTAGCCGGAGCCCTTCACGAACAGCGGGGTGTAGCCGGGGGCGAGCGGGATCGGGTCGGTGCTCATGTGCATCATCCGGCCGCGTGGCAGCCGGACGAGCTGCTGCCCGGTGTTGCGCAGCCACCACTGCCCCCGGCGGTACGTCAGCTCGCCGTGCCGTCGGCTCACCCGCAGGTCGTCCACGCCGACGCCCAGGTCCACGTCCGGCTTCTCGCCGCGCCCGAAGCGGACCGTCAGGCCCGGTCGGGGCGGGGCGCTGAGGTCGCCGGTGACCGTGCGGGCGTGCAGGGTGCCTGGCGCGGCGGGCGCGACACCGCGCGCGAGGCTGGTGGAGAGGGGCATCGCTGGTCTCCTCGGTTCGTCCGGTCGTCGCCTGATTGTCGACACGCGCACGGCGCACTCACCAGGGTGCGCGCCCCCTTCCGGGACCCCTCCCCATGATCACGGCGGGGGGCTCGTGCCGCCGGCCCGGAGTTCCTGCCGGTGACGAGCCCGCCGGTGCGCGACTCGTGGGCCTGCGCCGGGCCGCGGTCCTGTGGAAGGTCATGTACGTGGTGGGGTCGGGGGTCCCCTCCGGTACGGACGTGTACGGGCGGAGGACCGGAACGAGTGCGGGTGCCCGCATGGTGCGGCCTCGGCGTCGGGACCCCTCCCGAAGCCGATCACCGGGTCCGCCGGGCCGGGCGGGGCGCCGGAGGGGCGGTGCGAGGATGGGCGCCGTGATCACCACAGAGCCCCTGCGTCCCGAGGACCGCGCCGCCTGGGAAGAGCTGGCCCGCGGCTACAAGGCGTTCTACCGGACCCCGGTGCCCGACGAGCTGTACGAGGAGACCTGGCGGCGGCTGCCGGCCGGCGGGGAGCTGCACGGGCTGGGCGCGTGGCTGGACGGGCGGCTGGTCGGCATCGCGCACCACCTGTTCCACGCCACCTTCTGGATGGCGGACTCCTGCTACCCCCAGGACCTGTTCGTGGACGAGTCGGCGCGCGGCCGGGGCGCGGCGCGGGCGCTGATCGAGCGGGTGGCCCGGGAGGCGCGAAGCCGCGGCGCCGCCCGCCTGTACTGGACGACCAAGGAGGACAACGCCTCCGCCCGCGCCCTGTACGACAAGGTGGCGCGCCACAACGGCTTCATCCGCTACGACCTCCCCCTGGAGGGGAGCGCGTAGCGGCCGGTCCCGGGGTGGGGAGCCGCTCAGGAGACGACGGGCACCGGGACGGCCCGGGGTTAGGTGCGGAGCCGGTGGATCGCGCGGGGCCACCGCCACGGCCGGTCGACGCCGGGGACGACGCCGTCGTGGTACTCCCGGCCGGCGATGGAGGCCGCGTCCTCACCGGCCCGGCTCGGCGTGCGCGCCGTGGTCGCCGAGCTGCGCCTCGAACCAGTCGTGCAGGGCGTCGACCAGCGCGGGGTCGCGCGTGGCGTAGGTCAGGGTGGCCCCGTCCGCACGGTCCTCGTAGCGCACCTCGACGCGGTCGTGGCCGTCCTCGAGGGCGGCCAGGCCCGGCATGTCCGCTCCGTGGATGCGGGCCGGGTCGCCGAAGTCCCCGCGGGCGAACACCTCGGCCTCCTCGCGCAGATGGGCGCGGATCAGGCGGGTCTGCTCCGCGTCGCCCCGCCGGTCGGCCACCACGTCCTGCACCCCGCCGGTCCGTGTCGGGGTGAAGCGGTGCGTGGTCCGCTCCAGGTCGAAGGGCATGACGTCGCGGCCCCGCTCGGCCACCGTCCGCTGCCGCTCGCCCTGCTGCCCGCTCCGGTCCTGCTCGGTTCCGCAGGCCGTCAGGGCGAGGGCCGCCGCCGCGCAGCCGAGCACCGCCCGCGCCGCCCCGGACCGCCGGTTGCCGCTACTCATCCAATGCCTCCACCATCACGTCGAGGGCGTGGAGCACGCCCGCTCTCTCATGGGCCGGGATCGACGCGAGCAGCTGGGAGAACCGCTCCCGCCGCGCGTCCGCCAGGTTCCGCGCGGCCTGCCGTCCCGGGGCGGTCAGTCTCAGGACCACGCCGCGCCCGTCCTCGGGCGCCGGGGCGCGCTCCACCCACCCGCGGGCGGTGAGCTGCCCCACCAGCCGGCTCACGGTGCTCTTCTGCAACCGCAGCCGCCGGGTCAGCTCCACCTGCCGCAGTTCGCCCTCCTTCGCCAGCTCCCCCAAGGCGTGGGCCTCGGACACCGGGATCTGCTGTCCGCAGGGCGTGCTCTCCGGCTGGTGCAGCCCGAAGGCACGGACGAAAGCCGCCAGGGACTCCTGGAGGACGACAGGGTCGTCGGCTCTGCGCTCCCTCGTCATGGTTCGACCGTACAACCAGAAGGTTCGACAGTGCAACCATATGAGTGAGCGGGTGGCGGGGCCCGGCCCGTGGCGGACGGGGCTACCGCGCGGAGCCGGGGCCCGAAGGCGTTCCGGTCTCCTGCCGCGCGGACCGGGCGGTCGTCCGCTTGGGGCAGGGGCCCAGGTCGCGCTCCGCCTCCGGGAGGTGTTTCTCCGCCCAGAGGGCCAGTTCCCCGAGGGCCGGTTCGAGGGCCGCGCCCGCCTCGGTCAGCCGGTAGGAGACCCGCAGCGGCGGCCCCTCGTCCACCTCGCGCAGGACGAGCCTCGCCGCGGCCAGCTCGGTCAGCCGGTCCGAGAGCATGCGCTCGCTGATGCCGGGGATGGCGCGGCGCAGCTCGGCGAAGTGGACCGGGCGCTCCAGCAGCACCGCCACGATCAGGCCCGTCCAGCGCTTGCCGAGGAGCGCGAAGACACGGGTGATGGCGCCGTCGACCGTCTTGCAGGGCTCTGTGGCCGGTTCCCTCATGCCCACGAGTGTACTATCGCCCTCATAGCAGGTGCAGAATAGTAAGCACCTATGCTATTAGTAGGTACACACGAATGGTGGACCACTCCGCCGCTCGTTCCCCTTCACCTCCTGGAGACCTCCCATGGCAACGCTGCTGCACCTCGACTCCTCCCTGTGGCCCGAGTCCGCCTCCTCCTCCCGTTCGGTCACCGCCTTGTTCCGCCGGGCATGGGAGGAGCAGCACCCCGAGGGCACCGTCATCCGCCGCGATCTCGCCGCCGACCCGGTGCCGCACCTGGACGCCCTCACCGCGTCCGCCGGCTTCGCCGACCCCGCCGACCACACCCCTGAGCAGGCGGCGGCCTTCGCCGCGCGGCTGAAGCTGATCGAGGAGCTGGAGAGCGCGGACGCGGTGCTCATCGGCGCCCCGATGTTCAACTTCACGATCCCGTCCACCCTGAAGACCTGGCTCGACCAGGTGATACTCGTGGGCCGCACGGCCGCCGTGGAGGAGTCCCCGGTCAAGGGCACCCCGGTGTACGTGGTGGCCAGCCGCGGTGGCTCCTACGCCCCCGGCACCCCGCGCGAGGGCTTCGAGTACGTGCAGAACTACCTGAAGGCCGTGCTCGGCGACATGCTGGGCATGGAGGTGGACTTCATCGTTCCCGAGCTGACCCTGGCCCACTCCAACCCGGCCATGGCCGAGCTGATCCCGCTCGCCGAGGCGTCGAAGGCCAAGGCGCACGAGGAGGCGGTCAGCAAGGGCAAGGCCGCCGCCCGCAACGCCGCCGTCTGACCCCGGCGGCACCACCCGGCGGCACCGCCCGGCGCCCCCGGCCGCGCCCGGCACGGACGGCGCACCACGACACGACGATGGGAATGACCATGCCTGCCCTCTCTCCGCACGACGGCGCGGCGGCACCCGCCGCCGGGCCCGCTCCCGGCGGACCGGACACGCCCTCCGAGGAGCGCGCCGCCGCGGAAGCCGCTCCCCCGGCCCTCACCGACCTGGGCTCGGGCGCCGCCCTCGACTGCGCGGACGGGATGTGCGCCCGGTGAGCACGCTGCGCGTCGACATCTGGTCCGACATCGTCTGCCCGTGGTGCTACATCGGCAAGCGGCGCCTGGAGTCGGCGCTGTCCCGGTTCGAGCACGCCGGCGAGGTCGAGGTGCACTGGCACAGCTTCCAGCTCGACCCCTCCCACCCCAGGGGCCTGCGCCGGCCCGCCGTGGAGACGCTGGCGCGGAAGACGGGGGCGCCGCCCGCCCAGGTGCGGGCGATGATGGGGCACGTCAGCGGCCTCGCCGCCGACGAGGGCCTGACGTACGACCTGGAGGGGGCCGTCTCGGTCAACACCTTCGACGCCCACCGCCTGGGCCACCTGGCGGCGCGGCACGGGCTGGGCGACCGGATGCACGAGCGGCTGCTGCGCGCCCACCTGGTCGAGCGCGAGGTCGTCGACGAACCGGACACCCTGGTGCGGCTCGCCGCCGAGGTGGGCGTCCCCGAGGACGAGGCCCGGCGGGTGCTGGACGGCGACGAGTACGCGGACGCCGTGGCGGCGGACATCGACGAGGCGCGCCGCCTCGGCGCCACCGGCGTGCCCTTCTTCGTGCTCAACCGCGCGTTCGGCGTCTCCGGCGCCCAGCCCGCGGACACCTTCCTCTCCGCCCTGCGCACCGCCCACGCGTCGCCCGCCCCGGCGAACCCCTGAGCCGCGCCGCCCGGTCCGGCGCCCCCGGGCCCGGCCGGGTGAAGCGGAGGGGTCCTCCCGGGCAACGCGAAGTGGCGGAGGACCGAACTTCCCTTCGGTCCGGCCGGTGGTCCCACGGGCCCGGTTAGCGGCCGGATCCGACCGGGTACGCCCTGCGGCGCCGCACAACGGGGACGTGGTGGCACCGCCCGACCGGCGGGGCGACCGCGGTGGCAGCCGGAGGGAACAGTGATCGGGACCGTGTTTCGCAGCGAGGACTTCCCACCCGGGGAGCGGCTGGCCCGCTTCGACGGGTTCCAGGCCGGGTGCGCCCACCCGATGCGGGTGCTCGGCGCGGCCCCGGGAGGCTTCCGCGCCACCGCACGGGTGCTGGTCCTGGCGGACGTGCACGTCATGGGGCTGACGTGTTCGCCGGCCGAGCTGTGGTGCGCCCCCGGGCCCGGCGCTCCCCGGGCGGCCGGGGCGGCTCGCCCGGAGCCGTCGTGCTCCGTCGTGCTCGCCCTGCGCGGAGAGCTGGGCGTGAGCCAGGCCGGCCGGGAGACGGTGCTGGGCGCGCACGACTTCGCGGTGTGCGACGGGTCGCGGCCCTTCCGCGTGCGGCTCGCCGCCCGGCACGGGACGGCCGCGCTGGTGCGGGCGCAGGTGCCCCGGGCGCTGCTGCCGCTGCCCGGCGGCGGCACCGGGCGGCTGCTGGGCCGGCGCCTGTCCGGGCGGGAGGGCGTGGGCGCCCTGCTCGCCCAGTTCCTCGGGAGCCTGGTCAGCGGCTCCGCCTCCTACCGGCCCGCCGACGCCCCCCGGTTGGGCGTGGTGGCCCTGGAGCTGCTGACCGCGGCGCTCGCCCACCAGCTCGACGCGGGCCCCCGGGTGCCGGAGGACTCCCGCCGGCGGGTCCTGCGCCTGCGCGTCCGGGCGTTCATCCAGCGGCATCTGGGCGACCCGGAGCTCAACCCCCGCACGATCGCGGCGGCGCACCACATCTCCCTCAGCTATCTGCACCGCATCTTCGAGGGCGAGGACGACACGGTCGCGGCGTCCATCCGCCGCCAGCGCCTGGAGCGCGCCCGCCGCGACCTGTCCGACCCCGCCCAGCGCGCCGTCCCCGTCCACGCCATCGCCGCCCGATGGGGGTTCCCGCGCGCCACCGACTTCAGCCGCGCCTTCCGCACCGCCTACGGCGTGCCGCCCACCGCCTACCGGCACGGCGCCCACGCCCTGGTGGACGCCGTGTCCGGAACCGGTCAGAAGCCCCACCAGTTGTAGTAGGAGTCGGCCTCGCTGCGGCCCCTGGTGGCGTAGACGGCGTCCTTGGTGTCGCTCGTCCGCAGGAGTGAGTCGTCGCCGTCGCCGAGCAGGCCCTGGAGGGTGTAGGTGTCGGCGAAGTACCACCACTTCTGCCCCAGCGCGGAGCTGTCGCAGGCGCTGGTCCACACCGCGTTGACCGACGTCTTGTTGTCGGTCATCAGGCAGCGGCCGGTCGCCCGGTTCCTGAGCTGCTTGAAACCGGCGTCGCCGACCCAGTCCCACTGCTGGTAGTGGCTGTCCAGGTTGCAGGTCGTGGCGAACGCCGACCCGCTCTGACCGGCCGTCAGGCAGGTCTCGAAGCGGTGGTTCTGGAACGTCCAGTAGGTGGGCGCCGCCTGCGCCGATGCCGGGAACAGCGCGCCGGTGCCGGCGACGAGCGCGCCGATCATCGCGGCGGTGGCGAGACGTGGTTTCCTCACGGACAACCTCTTTCGGTATGGACGGAGATCGGCGGGGGCGCACGGCCCTCGGACCCGCCGTCGTTGCCGCACCAGGATGCCCAGCCGAAATCCGGGTGTCGTGAGTCGTCGGTCCACGCCTTGTGTGCAACGCGTCCACTGCTGTGGCGGGTGTGCCGTCAGTGCGGGGCGGAACGGCGCCCGGCGCCGGTCACCCGCCGGGCAGCGACCGCGCCTCCTCCCGCAGCCACTCCGCCAGGGTCCGGACCAGCGGGTGGCCGTGCCGCTGCCTGCCGGTGGCGACGCCGATCCAGCGGGCGGGGCGGGGCGGGTTCAGCGGGACGACGGCCAGGCCGGGGGTGTGCGGCGCCAGGCAGATGCGGGGCACCAGGCTGACGCCGAGGCCCGCCGCGGTGAGGGCCTGGGCCAGGTGGTAGTCGGTGGTGGAGCCGCTGACCTTCAGGTCGAACCCGGCCGCGGCGGCGTAGTCGCGCAGGAACGCCTCCGTCTTCGAGCAGCCGATCACCCACGGCTGCCCGGCCAGCTCGGTCAGGTCGACGGACGCCCGGGCCGCCAGCGGGTGGGCGGCGGGCATCGCCACGGACAGCGGGTCCTCGGCCAGCGGGGTCCACCTCAGCCCCGTACGGTCCCCGGGCAGCACGGGCAGCGGCCCGTCGAAGTGGTAGGCGACGGCCAGGTCCGCCTCGCCCCGCCGGACCATGGGCAGGCTGTCCTCGGGCTCCCGCTCCACCACGTTCACCTCCACCCGCGGATGGGCGGCGACGAACCGGGTGAGCGCGCCGGGCAGCAGGACGCGGCCGCCGCTGGTGAACGTGGCGACGGTCAGCCGCCCCCGGCCCGTGGTCAGTTCGTCGATCCGCTCCCGGGCGTGCCGCAGCTCGGCCGCGATCGTCTCGGCCGTCTCCACGAGCAGCCGCCCCGGTTCGGTGAGGGCCACGCCGCGGGTGCTGCGGGTGACGACGCGGGTGCCGAGCTGCCGTTCCAGCGCGGCGATCTGCTGCGAGACGGCGGACGGCGTGAGCAGCATCGCGGCCGCGGCGCGGTTGAAGCTGCCGTGCGCGGCCACCTCCCGCAGCACCCGCAGCCGATGGGCGTCGATCAACAGTTTTCCTTAATACGAGGGCGGAAGGTCGGCACTACTGCTGTGGACGCTACACGGCCAGGCTGGTCCCCATGCAACAGATCTGCGTCATCGGTGGCAGCCGCTACTTCGGCCGCCACCTGATCCACCTGCTCCGGGCCGCGGGAGCCCGCGTCACCGTGGTCAACCGGGGTTCGGCGCCGCCGCCGCCCGGGACCGACCACGTCGTCGCCGACCGGGACGACGAGGAGGCCCTCCGGCGCGCCCTGGGGGCCAGGACCTTCGACGCCGTCGTCGACCAGGTCTGCTACACCCCCCTCCAGGCGGCCGTCGCCCGCCGGGTCTTCGCCGGCCGCGCCGCCCGCTACGTGATGACGTCCACCATGGAGGTGTACGACCCGGCCACCTTCCCGTCCCCGCGGCCCCCGGCCGCCGCCCCGGTCCTGGAGAGCGCCGTGGACCCGGCCCGCTGGGCGGTGCGGTGGGACCTGCCGTGGCGGTCCCCGGCCGCGCTGACCGGCCTGCTCGGCGAGGCCGCGGCGTACGCGGAGGGCAAGCGCCAGGCGGAGGCGGTGTTCTCCCGCGACCCGGTGTTCCCGTTCGCCGCCGTGCGCAGCGCCCATGTCCTCGGCGGCGGCCCCCGGGACTTCACGGGCCGGTTGCGCCACTACGTGGAGCGGGTGCGGGCCGGCCGCCCGGTCGCCGTGCACCGCGACCCGGCCCCCACCTCGTTCGTGCACCACGAGGAGATCGCCGCGTTCCTGCGCTGGGCGGCCACGCGGCCCGACGCCGTCACCGGTCCGGTCAACGCCGCCTCCCACGGCTCCCTCACCGTGACGGACCTGTGCGACGCGGTCGCGGCCGCCACGGCCTCGGCGTCCCCCGTGTACCGGATCGCGCCCGAGGGGGAGCCGGCCTCCCCGTTCTCCTTCGACCGCCCCTACGCCATGAGCAACGCCCGCGCCGCCGCGCTCGGCTTCCCCTTCACGGCGGTCACCGACTGGCTGCCGCGCGCGGTCGCCGAATCCGCCGTCGAATCCCCCGCCGACCTCGCGACGAAAGCCTGAACGACATGCTCACCCGCCGTATCGGAACCACCCTCGTCAGCGCCGTCGGCCTCGGCGCCATGCCGCTGTCCATCGAGGGCCGCCCCGACCGCGCCCGCGCGACCGCCACCGTCCACGCCGCCCTGGACGCGGGCATCACCCTGATCGACACGGCCGACTCCTACCACTGGCACGCGGACGAGCGCGGGCACAACGAGGAGCTGATCGCCCACGCCCTCGCCACCTGGCCCGGCGACTCCTCGGGCGTCCTGGTCGCCACGAAGGGCGGACGCACCCGCCCGGGTGACGGCAGTTGGACGGTGAACGGCGGCCCCGGCCACATCCGGCGCGCCTGCGAGGGCTCCCTGCGGCGCCTGGGCGTGGACGCGATCGGCCTGTACCAGCTCCACAAGCCCGACCCCGACGTGCCCTGGTCGGACTCGGTGGGCGCGCTGCGGGACCTCCTCGACGCGGGCCTCGTCCGCGCGGCGGGCATCTCCAACGTCACCTGCGAACAGATCCTCGAAGCCCGCGCCGTCCTCGGGGAGTCCCTGGTGTCGGTCCAGAACCGCTACTCGCCCCGGCACCGCGACAGCCTCCCCGAGCTGCGCCTGTGCGACCGGCTCGGCATCGCCTTCCTCCCGTGGAGCCCGCTGGGCGGTATCGCCCGCAGCGCCCTGGACGGCCCCGGCCGCACCCCGCACCCGACCCCGTTCCACGCCGTGGCCCAGGAGCGCGGCGCCACCCCGCAGGAGGTCTGCCTGGCCTGGCACCTGTCCCACTCCGCGCACGTCGTCCCCATCCCGGGTGCCACCCGCCCGGAATCGGTCCGCTCGTCGGCGCGGGCGGCGGCCCTGACGCTGACGCCGCGGGAGCTGGCGCGGCTGGACGCCGCCTGACGGGGCGCCGGCCGCGGCCCCCGCGGCGTCTCAGTCCTCGCCGAGGAGGTTGCGCAGCGCCAGCTCCGCCACCCGCCGCAGTTCGTCACGGCCGCGGCCGGCGGCCGCCTGGACGGCGATGCCGTCGGTGACGGTGTGCACGAGCGCGGCCAGCACCGCCGGGTCGCAGCCCGGCGGGAGGTCGGTCGCCCGCTCCAGGCGCCTGCGCAGCGCCGCCTCGCCGGCCTTGCGGCAGGCGACCGCCTCCTCGCGCACGCGCGCGGAGTCGGGCCCGCAGGCGTGGACGCTGTTGACGGTCAGGCAGCCGCGGGGGGTGCCGTCCCCGGCGGTCAGCTCGACGCTGCCGAGGACGATCCGCCCGACGACCTCGCGCGCGGTCGGGGCGTCGAGCGCGGCGGCGGCGTAGGCGCCGGGGCCGTGCAGGTAGCGGGCGAGCACCTTGCCGAACAGCTCCTCCTTGTTGCCGAAGGCGGCGTACAGGCTGGGCTTGTTGATGCCCATCGCGGCGATCAGCTCGCTCAGCGACGTGCCCTCGTAGCCCTGCCGCCAGAAGATCTCCAGGGCGCGGTCGAGGGCGGCGTCGGTGTCGAACGAGCGCGGGCGGCCTCCTGGCACATCGCTCCCCTCGGTCAGTTCCATACCTGTCGGTACATTACCTCTTGCCCCGGAGGCTCCGCCGCACTAGTTTCATACCGTCCGGTACACAACTTGGAGAGGCGGGCGGCGTGATCAGAGTCGGAGTCCTGGGGGCGAGCGGCTGGGCGGCGCACTCCCATCTGCCCGCTCTCGCGGGGTTGCCCGAGTTCGAGGTCACCGCGGTGGCCACCAGGAACCGGGCCGGCGCCGAACGGGTCGCCGCCGCCCACGGGGTCAGGCACGCGCTCGTCGGCGCCGGGGCGCTGGCCGCGCACCCCGACGTGGACCTGGTCGTGGTGTCGGTGAAGGTGCCGGACCACGCGGAGGCCGTCCACGCCGCGCTGGACGCGGGCAAGCACGTGGTCTCGGAGTGGCCGCTCGGCGTGGACGCCGCCGAGGCCGGGGAGCTGGCCGAGGCCGCGGAACGCGCGGGGGTGCGCCACGCGGTCGTCCTCCAGGGCGTCCACTCCCCCGACGCCCGGTTCGTCGCCGACCTGATCGCCGACGGACGGATCGGGGCGCTGGAGTCCGTGGTCATGGTCGCGGACGGCGACCCGTTCGGAGGCGCCACCATCCCGCCGGGCCTGGCCTGGACGCTCGACCCGGCCCGGGGCGCGTCCGTGCTGAGCATCATGGCCGGGCACTTCCTGGCCACCCTGGACCGGATCACCGGCCCGCTGACCGAGGTCTCGGCGCGCCTGCACCGGACGCACGACCGGGTGCTGCTCGACGGCACCGGGGACACCGCGGCCAACGGCACCCCCGGCCAGGTGCTGCTGCACGGCGTCCTGGCGAGCGGCGCCACGGCGACGGTGGCGGTCCTCGGCGGCGACCGGCCGGAGCGCGTCGGCTTCCGGCTGACGTTCGCAGGCGAGCGCGGCACGCTGACCGCCACCCCGGTCCGGCCGGGCATGTACATGCACTGGACCGACTGGGACGTGCGGATCGACGGCGAGCCCGTGCCCGTGCCGGACCGCCGCCGCCACCTGCCGGCGGGGATCCCGGAGGGCCCGGCGCTGCGCATCGCCGCGCTGTACTGGGAGGTCGCCCGCGCGATCACCGAACAGCGCCCGGCGCACCCCGACTTCACCGAGGCCCTGCGCCACCACCGGCTCCTCGCCGCCGTCGAGCGCTCCGCGGCCCGCCGCGCGCCCGAGGCCGTCGGCACCGAGCGCGGCTGACCGCGCGGCACCCGGACGGGGCGCCGCCGCCGCGGGCTCCCCGCCGGACTGCCGCCGGGCGGGGGCGCGGTGTCACGGGCCGGCGAGTTCGTACTGCCAGATGAGCATCCTCGGCACGCCGTCGTTCGCCGCTGCCGCCGCCTCGGGCACCAGGTCGGCCAGGCCCCACGGCCACACCTCCCACGGCCCGAGCTCCGTCAGCGGCGCCCTCGGCGGGTTCGGCGGCCGGTCGCCGACCGGGGTCAAGGGCTCCTCGCAGCGCCGCAGCCGGAACCCCGCCGCGAGCGCGGCGCGCAGGTGGTCCCCGGTCGAGTGGCGGTGGCTCGCCGGCCGTCCGGGTTGCCCGTCCGGCCGGCGCAGGGGCGGAATCGCGCCCCGCGCCACCCACTCGGGGTGGATGTCGGCGGTCAGCAGGTGCCCGCCCGGGCGCAGCACCCTGGCGAACTCCGCCATCACCGGGCGCAGGTCGGGGAGGTGCGTCAGGGACAGGGAGCACACGACCAGGTCGACGGCGTCGTCGTCCACGGGCAGCCGGCGCAGGTCGCCCCGGCGGAAGTCGCCGTCCGGCACCCGCTCGACGGCCCGCGCCAGCATGTCGGGCGAGCTGTCCACGCCGACGATCCGGTGGCCGTGCTCCGCCAGCAGGGCCGAGATCCGGCCGGTGCCGCACGCGGCGTCCAGGGCCACGCCCGGGGGCAGCGCGGCGGCGAGCTCCGCGACGAGGGGCTCGTCGTAGGCGAACGCCGAGTTGGGGCCGTCGTACGTGGCGGACCAGATCCGGTAGCCCTCGACCGTGTCCAGGCGGGCGACCTCCACGGCCGCGTCAGCCAGCGACGCGTCGTCGAGCAGCCCGCGGACCTCGGCGAGGCGCGCCTCGACGAACTCGCGGTCGAACTCCCCGGTGAACGACCGCAGCAGGGCGAGCCCTTCGAGGCCGATCAGGTATGCCAGCGGACTCTCGTGGATCACGGCGCGAGGCTAACGGCGCGCGTTCCCGGTCGCCACCGATATAGCCGCCGCGCACCCGGCCGGGCCGCGGCGCCCGGAGAACGGCGGGGTTGCCGCCGCGGCGTCAGGTGCGGCCCTCGCGCTCCTGCGCGGTGCGCAGGACGGGGGCGCTCTCCGCCCAGGTGGCGCGGAGCACGGTGAACCCGGCCGCCTCGTACGCGTCGCAGACCTGGGGGTCGTCGTCGACGACGAGCGAGACGGGGCGGTCCCGGGCGAGCCGCAGCAGCAGCGCCGGCTTGGCCACCCGCGCCGGGCGGCGGTCGCGCGGGCCGCGCATCAGCAGCGGGCCCGGCGGCAGGCCGTGGCGGGCCAGCCAGTCGAGCGTGTCGGCGCGGCAGCGCTCCGGACGTCCGGTCACATAGGCGATGTCGCCGGTGGCGGCGTGGGACAGCGCGAGGGCGACGCCCTCCGCGAGCGGCGGGTCCTCGGGCGCGGCGGCGAAGAACGCGTCCCAGTCCCGGGGGCGCCGCTCCAGGAAGTGCAGCCGCCCGCGCACGTCGGCGAGCGTGCCGTCCAGGTCGAAGACGGCCCACGGGCGGGCGGGGGCGGACGGCCGGGGGCCCGGCCCGGTGCGGGAGGAGGACATCGCGGCTTCCCTTCGCCCTGGGCGGCCCGCCGCTGCGGGCCGCGGTCTCCACGTCCACGCCTACCACACCGCGCCGGCGCCCCCGCGGCGGGCGGCGCCGAGTGGCGTTCCCGGTCCCGGCCTGGCAGCATTCCGCGGATGCTGGAGGAGCTTCGCGCGTGGGGGGACGTCGGTGTCGTCGGGCCGCTCGGCGGCGGCGCCCGCAACGAGGTGGTCGAGGTCTGGCGCGGCGGCGAGCGGCTGGTGGCGCGGCGCAGCCGGCGCGCGGCCGCCGCGCTGGAGTGGGAGCTGGACCTGCTGGCGTTCCTCGGCCGCCACGGGTTCCGGGTGCCGGAGGTGGTGCCCGCCGCGGACGGCCGCAGGCATGTGGGCGGCGTGGTCGTGCAGCGGTGGCTGGAGGGCGTCCCGCCCCGGGACCGGGACTGGCCGGACGTGGCGGCGGAGCTGCGGCGGCTGCACGCGCTGACCCGGGGCCGGCCGCAGCGCCCGGGGTTCTGCTCGACACGGGAGCTGCTGCGCCGGGACCGCGGCGGGGACGTGGACCTCTCCGCGATGCCGGACGCCGCGGTGGACGCCTGCCGCCGGGCCTGGCGCGGCCTCGGCGGCGTGCCGACGGCGGTGGTGCACGGCGACCCGTGCGCCGGGAACGTCCGGGTGTCCGCGGCGGGGGTGGGGCTGCTGGACTGGGACGAGGCCCGGGTCGACCACGTGGACCTGGACCTCGCCGACCTGCCCTGCCCCGCCCTGCCGCCGCACCGGCTGGCCGCGGCGCGGGCCGCCGTGCACGCCTGGGAGGCAGCGAACGGGTGGCTGCTCGAACCGGAGTACGCCCGGCGGCGCCTGGCCATGCTCACCGCCCCGCCCGGCACCGGGTGACCGGCCGCCCCGTCACCGCTCCCGCAGGTGGCCCTCCCTCAGCTCGAGGCGGCGGGTCACGCCGATCTCCTCGAGGAACCGCTCGTCGTGGCTGACCACCACGAACGCGCCCTGGTAGGCGGTGAGCGCGCTCTCCAACTGGGCGACGCTCACCAGGTCGAGGTTGTTGGTCGGCTCGTCGAGCAGCAGCAACTGGGGCGCGGGCTCCGCGAACAGCACGCAGGCCAGGGTGGCGCGCAGCCGCTCGCCGCCGGAGAGCACTCCGGCCGGGAGGTGGGCGCGCACGCCGCGGAAGAGGAACCGGGCCAGCAGGTTCATCCGCTCCGGCTCGGGCATGCCGGGCGCGGACGCGGCCAGGTTCTCGGCCACGGTGCGGTCCGGGTCGAGCAGGTCCAGGCGCTGGGAGAGGTGGGCGACCCGGCCCGCGGCCCGCCGTGCGTGCCCGCCCTCCGGCTCCAGGTCACCGCTGACCAGGCGGAGCAGCGTGGACTTGCCGACGCCGTTGGGCCCGGTCAGCGCGATCCGCTCGGGCCCCCGGACCACCAGGTCGGCGCCCTGCCCGGCGAACAGGGCCCGTCCGCCGCGGGTGACCCGCATCCGCTCGCCGGAGAAGACCGTGCGCCCGGCCGGGACGTTGGTGCCGGGCAGGTCGAGCACGAGCCTGTCGTCGTCCCTCAGGGCCCGCTCCGCCTCGTCCAGCCTGGCCCTGGCCCCGTCGACGCGGCCGGCGTGCGTCTGGCCGGAGCGGCCCGCCGACTCCTGGGCGCTGCGCTTGAGGTGCCCGGCGACGATCTTCGGCAGACCGGCGTTCTTCACATTGCGGGCGGCGGTGCCCGCCCGGCGCTCGGCGCGCTCGCGGGCCTGCTGCATCTCCCGCTTCTCGCGCTTCAGCTCCTGCTCGGCGTGGCGCACGCCGCGCTCCGCGGCCTCCTGCTCGGCCCGGACCGCCGCCTGGTAGGCGGTGAAGTTGCCGCCGTACAGCCGCAGCCCGCCCCGTTCGAGTTCGGCGACGCGGTCGACGCGGTCCAGTAGCGCCCGGTCGTGGCTGACCACCAGCAGCGAGCCCTTCCAGTCGTCCAGGACGGCGTGCAGCCTGCGGCGCGCGTCCTGGTCGAGGTTGTTCGTCGGCTCGTCCAGCAGCAGCACGTCGGGCCGCCGCAGCAGTTGCCCGGCGAGCCCGAGCGCCACGACCTGGCCGCCGCTGAGGGTGTGCAGGCGCCGGTCCAGGGAGACGTCGCCGAGGCCGAGCCGGTCCAGTTGGGCGCGGGTGCGCTCCTCGATGTCCCAGTCGTCGCCGATCACGGCGAAGTGCTCCTCGGCGGTGTCCCCGGACTCGATGGCGTCCAGGGCCGCGACGACGGGCGCCACGCCCAGCACCTCGGCGACGGTCAGGCCGCCGGTGAAGGGCAGGCTCTGCGGCAGGTAGCCGAGCGTGCCACGCACCGTCACCGAACCGGCGGTGGGCCGGTGCTCACCGGCGATCAGCTTGAGCAGGGTGGACTTGCCCGCCCCGTTGGGCGCGACGAGCCCGGTGCGGCCGGGGCCGACGGCGAAGGACAGGTCCTGGAGGACAGGGGTGTCGTCGGGCCAGGAGAAGGACAGGTGGGAGCAGACGACGCAGGCGTCGATGGACATCGCGGAGAAGACCTCGGAATGAGGTGCGGGCGCGCTCGGCGGCCGCCCGGCACGGAACGGGCAAGGGGGGACGACAGGGCAGCAACGGCGCAGGCGCTTGGGCGCGCCCGCAGGTTGCCGGCCGGCTCCGGGTATCAGCCGGAGATCTCGTCGTCACCTGCCACGTTCTGTCTCCTTCGCTCGGGGATGAGACCCGCACAGTGTAGCACCGGTGGGCGTTCCCGGCCGGAAAGGCGGCCTCGCGCCGGGTGGGGAACCATGGAACGGGGGAACACGGGCGGGAGCGGGGTCGCGCGCGTGAGGGCGGCGTCCCCCGGTGAGGCGGCAGTGCAGCGACGCGGCAGTGAGGAGAGGGACGTGGACCACACCGACCTTCTGGCCGACGCCTTCGGGCGGGTGAAGGAGGCCGTGCACACGGCGGTGGAGGGGCTGGGCGCGGACGAGCTGGCCCACCGCGCCGACCGGGAGGCCAACTCGGTCGCCTGGCTGGTGTGGCACCTCACCCGGGTGCAGGACGACCACGTCGCCGACGCGGCGGGTGGCCCGCAACTGTGGACGTCGCAGGGCTGGTACGAGCGGTTCGGGCTGCCCCTGCCCGCCGAGGACACCGGGTACGGGCACGACAGCGGCCAGGTAGCGGCGGTGCGCGCGGACGCGGAGCTGCTGCTGGGCTACCACGACGCCGTGCACGAGCGGACGGTCGAGTTCGTGCGCGGCCTGGACGGGGCGGACCTGGACCGGGTGGTGGACGAGTCGTGGGACCCGCCGGTGACGCTGGGCGTGCGGCTGGTCAGCGTCGTCGACGACGACCTGGAGCACGCGGGGCAGGCGGCGTTCGTGCGCGGTCTGGCGGAGCGGCGGTAGCCCGGGGGCGGGGCGCCGCGGGACCGGCGCCCGGCTCAGGCCGTGGTCCAGGCGCGCAACTGCCGGGCGACGCGGGCGACGCCGAGGGTGCCGTTCGCCGTGTCCCTGACCAGGGCCACCGCCTCCTTAGGCGGGTAGTGGAGGGTGTGGCCGGCCAGGGAGAGGAACGCCTCGGCGCAGTGCCAGGCGTAGGCGTGGTTGGAGTGCTCCAGGCACGGCAGCCGGACCAGGGTCTGGAGCAGCGCGGCCGCCTTCAGGTGCGGGGAGCCGTAGATGTCCCGGTCCATGGCCCGGGCGTGGACGCGGGACACGGCGGCGTAGAGCACGCCGTAGTCGTCCACCTGCGGGTCGCCGGGGAGCAGCTCCGCGGCGTGCAGCAGGAACGACACGTCGAGGCGGGGCGGTTCCTGACGGCTCACGCGGCGTGGCCCCGCCCGTCGTCGCCGAGGTCGCGGCGGGCCTGCGCCTCGGCCGCGCGCTGCTCCGGAGCGGGGTCGCCCTCGCCCGCCTCGGCGGCGAACGCCTCGCCGCTGCGGGCCATGGAGGAGCGGAAGCCGTCGAGGAACGCCGCCTCCACGGCGATGGCGCGCTCGTAGGCGGCGGACAGGATGTACTCCTGCATGCTCACCCCCGCCGCCTTCGCGGCGGCCGCGATCGCCGCGCGCTGCTCCGGGTCGGGAAAGCGCAGGCTCATGGCTTTCGGCTCGTCCATGACACCGACGGTATCACTGATACCACCAGGTGCCCGGGGGACGGCGGGCGGGGCGGCCCCCGGGGGGCTGCCAGTGGATTGCCAGAGCCGTGCCGCAGGCTCGTCCCACGGCGGGGCGCCGAGGGGCGCCGGCGCCGTGACCGCGATCGTCGCGGCCGGCCGTGTGCCGGCCCTGTGGGGGGAGAGAAACCGTGGGTGTTCTTCGTGTGCCCGCCGTCCGTGCCGCCGTCGTCACCGCACTGGTGTCCGTGGCCGTGCTGAGCGGCTGCCAGGAGGAGGAAGGGCCGCCGCTGCCCGCCGACTCCTCCGGTGCCGCGAGCCCGTCCGCCACGCCGACGGACTCCACTCCGACGGAAGGCGCCGGGCCGTCGGACGGCGCCTCGCCCGCCGACGGGGCGCGGCGGGTGGTGGACGCCGCCACCGCGGGCGGCCTGGCCAAGGTCACCGGGCAGGACGGCGTGTCGGACCTGGTCATCGACCCGGGTGAGATGCGGGACGGCATGAACCTGGTGATGAACAACTACTCCGGCGCCGGCTTCGACGGCGCGGGCCGGTATGTGCTCGCGGTGGCGGTGGACCGGGTGCCCGAGGAGACCACCGAGCGCCGGGAGCACCTGTGGCGCGGGATGCTCGACCACATCCAGTGGGACGCCGCGCTCGGGCAGCCCACCGCGGAGCCGGTGGCCGACCCCGGGCCGCTCGGCGGGTCCGTGGAGTGCATGCTCGCCTCGCTCGCCGAGGACGGGAACGTGATCTGCGGCTGGGCCGACGAGGACACCGCGGGCGTGGCGCTGTTCCCCGACAGCGACCTGCCCGAGGCGTCCCGGCTGTTCGTCGCCATGCGCGGTGACCTGGAGCGCTGACCCGGAGCGGCGACCGCGCGGGACGACACCCCGGGCCGCGGGCGGGCGGCGGCGCTCCCCCGCCCGCGGCCGGCGCCGCCGTCACGAATCCGTGACGTGCGCCGCGGGCCAGCCACCGCAACCTTCCGCCGCCCGGCGACGTCGTGACGTGCGGGATCCGCAAGTCGCGGGGAGGGCGCGGCGCGCGCGGGCCGGGGGAGGTCCGCCGCGCCGCACGGGAGAGGCAGGCACGTGGTGGACGTCCGTATCGGTGTGCTCGGTCCGGTGACGGCCGTGGTCGGGGGCGGGGCCGTGCCGCTGGGCGGGCCCCGCCAGCGCGCCGTCCTCGCCGTGCTGGTGGCCGCGGGCGGGCGGGCGGTCACCCAGGACGCGCTGATCGCCGCGGCCTGGGACGGCGACGGCGCCGCCTCGTCCGCCACGCTGCACTCCTACATCGGGCGGCTGCGCAAGCTCCTCGAACCGGCCAGGGGGCCGCGGCAGCCCGCACGGGCGGTGACCCGGGTCGGCGGCGGCTACGCGCTGGGGCTCCCGGCCGGCGCCGTGGACGCCGACCGGTTCACCGCCCTGGCCGCGCGCGGCGGACGACTGCTGCGCGCCGGGGACCCCGCGGCCGCGGCCACCGTGCTGCACCGGGCGCTGGACCTGTGGCGGGGCCCGGCGTACGCGGACCTGGCCGACGCGGCGTTCGCCGCGCCCGAGCGGGCCCGCCTGGAGGCGCTGCGCCTGGCCGCCCGTCAGGACCTGTACACGGCGCAGCTCGCGCTCGGCGGGCACGCGGCGCTGGTGGGCGAGCTGGAGAAGCACACCGCGGAGCACCCCCTGGACGAGCGCGGCTGGGAGCTGCTGGCCCTGGCCCTGTACCGGTCGGGCCGCCAGGGGGACGCGCTCGGCGCGCTGCGCGCCGCGCGGCGCACGCTCGCCCGGGAGCTGGGCGCCGACCCCGGCCCCGGCCTGCGCCGCACCGAGGCGGCGCTGCTCGCCCACGACCCGTCCGCCGCCCCGCCCGCTCCCCCCGCCGCCCGCTGCCCGGCGGGGCGGGCCTCGCGGCCGGCCGCGGCGGGGGTCCGGCCCGGGCGCCGAAGACCGGTGTGCCGCACCCGCCCCGCGTCTGTCCCACGGCCTTCGCCGCGGCCCGCGGCCGGCGCGGCCGGCCCCGGCCGGGG